>JBBRFQ010000148.1:0-9092 GCA_038224035.1 Gemmatimonadales bacterium | reverse complement strand
CGGATCAGAATCTGCAGTACCAACAGAATCTGTCGACCCGACGAATTGCAGTGCTCGTGCTGACGACCACCAGCTGGCCGCGGATTCGCGCTGCGGCGGAGCGCGTATTGCAGGCCATTAACGACCTCCCGCCGTCAGGCTTTGTCGTTGTTGAAATCCCCGAGCGGGACGTATAACGAACGCTGTCCGGACAACGAAGGAGCTGACGGTGGATCAGGATCGGATGCCTCGCATTTCGTATCTGACTACGCGCGCTCACAACAGCTTTGCGCACGCTCACGAACTTGCCGAGCAGTTGGGCCATGACGCGTTGACGCCCGTGCATCTCGCAATCGCCATCGTCCGCCAGAAGGGTATTCCATGTGCGGTGCTACACAGTCTCGGTGTACCGCTTGATGTACTCGAATACGAACTCCAGCAACAACTTCCACCGGAAGGTCCGCCTCGGCCACCCGCCACTGCGCTTGAATGGACCGCTCGGGACCAACGGCTGGTTCACGGAGCACGCGCAGAAGCACGCGATTTGGGCACCGAGTTCTACGGCACCGAGCACCTCCTGCTCGCACTCTTGAAAGATGATGCAGCGTTGGCGGCGCAGGTGTTCGCGACGCACGGAGTGAGGGTTGCTGATCTTCGGCTCACCCAGACGGCCGTGTGCACGTGGAATCCGGAGTGCGGCCAGGTCAGCATGCCCGCGGCCCCGTGCGCATGGCGGCCGTGACGGTGCGGGCGGCGACGCGGGCGATCTCACCGAGCAGGCGACGCCGGTAGAGACAATAGGCGCGCAGCCGCTTGGGGATGGTGAGCACCACGTGACGATGCGGCACCGGCGCGAGCAGGGTGGTGTCCAGCCACTGCGTCCAGATGGCGAGGCGTTTGGCGTGGCAGCTCGGGCAGAAGTACCGGCACTTGCACGAGAACGCGAGCAGGTATTCGTGCGTACAAGCGTCGCAGCGGATACGGGCGAAGCCGTGCTCCAGCACGCAGCACGCCAGAAACTTGTCGGCCACCTGCCCGACAACGGGGCGCCACGGGCCGTACTCGCGCGCGAAGCGCTCGTCATAGACGGTCTGCAGGCGGTGCAGCTGGTCCGAGACCAGCTGAAAGAGCGGCGACGCCTGGGGGCGTCGGGGTTTGTAGACGCCACGCACCGCCGGGGCCGCGTCGGACAGGCGCGCTCCAGGACCGGGGAGCGCCGAGCATGTGCCCACCGAACGCGACGCCTGTCACCGTTCCGTTGCGCGACGGGCTGTTTCGACGCAACATTTGCGTGGCGCGGGCCTAACGGTGCTTGCTGCAGACGGGCGTCTTCGGAAGCGCGCTCCGCGCGCATCGTGTTGGAGCGCCCGCTGCAGAAGCTGGCGTTGAGGCTGTAGAATAAGGCGATTTCGCGGTCGCAGGACGTCGTCTATGATTCTCGTGCTCGCCTCGATGCGCCGAACTCGGAAGAAGCGCGCGTTTATCGACGGTTCCGCGTAGAATTACGCGTATTGCTGCGCGTTCCGCGGTGCTCTCTACGCGGCGTAGCCCGCGTGGGCGAGTTTTTCGATGTTGTGGACGAGGCAATACAGCGTCCATTGCCCGTTCACCTTCGCACGGCCGCGCAGCGTGAAGCGATCAAGCCGCTTGTTGGCCCGCAGATTGCCAAACACCGGCTCCACCGTGGCGAAGCGTCGCCCATACGCTTCGCGTCCCTCTGGTGCGTCGAGGCGCGCTTGCATGCGCGCGGTGTGCGTGGGCCCGTCGGTGTCGATGCGTCCATGGAAGAACGCCACGTTGCGCACCGGGGTAGTGTCTGGCGTGCGCAAGCACTGCGCGCGCCGCGGGCACGGCCCGCAGTCACGCTTGGCGCCCGCGGCGACGCTCGGGCAACGACGCTCAGGCAACGGTGCTCAAGGCGCGGGTGGAAGCACTGGCACCTGCACCATCTGAGGGCGGCGGAGGAGGCCGGTTCCGTGGTGCTGGTGGACCGACGACACTCGCCACGATCAGTCAGCTCATGATGGGTGCCGCCATGCCAATGCAAGAGGCCGAAGTCGCTGCGACGGCGCGTCAGATCGCGTCGGTGTTGGCGGCGCGGGCGCAGTTCGCGGAGGTTATGGCGCGGTGGAATGCGCTGCGTACGAGCGGAGGGGCGCAATGGTTGACATCGTAGGCGGCGAGAGTTGAGACGTCGCGCTCGTGCTTGAGAGCGAGTGCGAGCGAACCATAGGTTCGGAAACTGGACCGATCGTGCGTGCGACACGTATGTTGCCCGATGCCTATTCCCGAGCGCCTGCAGCAGTCCCTCGCCGATCACTACCGCATCGAGCGCGAGATCGGCCAAGGCGGCATGGCCACCGTCTACCTTGCGCATGATCTAAAACACGATCGAGCCGTTGCGCTAAAAGTCATGCGGCCAGAGCTAGCCGCCGTGATTGGCGCCGATCGATTCCTCGCCGAAATCCGCACGACGGCAAATCTGCAGCATCCACACATTGTTCCGCTGCACGACTCAGGTACCGTTGACGGCACGGTGTACTACGTGATGCCGCTGGTGCAAGGTGAGTCGTTGCGCGACCGACTGGACCGCGAGCAACAACTGCCCGTGGCTGACGCCGTGCGTATCATGCGTGAAGTGGCGAGTGCGCTCGACTACGCGCACCGACAGGGTGTGATCCATCGCGATATCAAGCCCGAGAACATCCTGCTGCACGACGGGTCCGCGTTGGTCGCCGACTTCGGCATCGCACTGGCCGCCAGTCAAACGGACGGCAGCACACGGATGACCGAGACGGGCATGTCGCTGGGCACACCCACCTACATGAGTCCCGAGCAGGCCATGGGTGAACGCACGCTCGATGCCCGCACCGACGTGTACGCACTCGGCTGTGTGCTATACGAAGCGCTCGCTGGCGAGCCGCCGTTCACCGGGCCTTCGGCACAGGCCATCGTAGCGCGAGTGATGACCGAGAGCCCGCGTGGTCTTACCGCACAACGCAGCACCGTGCCGGCCAATGTGAATGCCGCTGTTGTCGTGGCGCTCGCCAAGCTGCAGCCGATCGTTTTCCCTCGGCCAAGGCGTTCGCCGACGCGTTGGCGAATCCGGCATTCGGAATGAGCGCCGCAGCAAGCGCCGCGCCGCCCAGCGCGCAGCTTACGCAGCTTACGCAGCATACGCGGCGCTTGCGTCGGGCACTCGTTGCAGTTTCGGCCGTCGCCGCAATCGCGGTGGCCGCCGCGGCGTGGTTCGCCGCACAGACACCGCGCGCGCAAAACGCCGGCGTCACGGTGTCGGCGATCCTGCCACCCGACGGTGAAGACTTCAGCGAACGCAGCGCGTTCGGCGCGCTCTCGCCGGATGGGCGCCGCTTCGCGTTCGTCACGCTTTCAGCACAAGGCGAACGCCGGATTTGGCTCCGAGCACTCGACAGTCTTGAAGCAACGCCACTGTTCGGCACCGAAGGAGCTGATGCGCCGTTCTGGTCACCGGACGGGAAGTCCTTAGCCTACTTCGCCAATGGTCAACTGATGCGTTTGGACATCGGCGGCGGCATCGCTCGGCCGCTGTGTACGGCGCCGAGTGGACAGTCGGGGAGTTGGGGAGAGACGGGTCTTATCGTCATCGCCACCGACCGAGGATTGGAGAGCACGACGGCCGACGGCGGCAACTGCGAGGTGGCAATCCCGTTGGATACCTTCGTGCAGTTCCGCCACCCGTCGCTGCTCCCTGGCGACTCCCGAGTGATCTATGAAGCCACGCCGCGTGAGTTGCTCATGCGCCCGGTTTATACGGGGGACTTGGTCACAGCGCGAAGTCAACTGCTGCTCGACTTCGGGGTTTCTCCCACGTGGGTGGCCCCAGGCTTTCTCGTGTATGGCCTACTTGCTGGCACGGGCGAATCCGGCCTCTACGCGCAACGTCTTGCGGCTAATGGCGAGCGAGTTGAAGGGCAGGCCGTGGCGCTCACTGGGAATGTGCGGACCTCGGCGCTCATCTTTGCGTACTCCGTGAGCGCCGCCAACAGCTTGGTGTACCTGCCAGGTCTCGGTGATCGCGAGCAAATCGTGGTCAATCGCACGGGAGAGATTCTTGACACGGTCCGACAGCGCGGGAGCTGGACGCATCGTTACGCACGCACGCATCCGTGGCTTGCTCTGGGCAGCACGCAAAAACTTTTGCTCTTTGAACTGCCTGGCAACGTATCGAGCACCCTCGCTATTCGGGGATCGGGGGGCGCAGTCGCATTCCCCGTGTGGTCGCCCGCCGATTCTGCCATCGCGTACGGCTGGTGCGGCATAAGTATCGTGCGCCTTGCTGATCGCTCCGTTCAACCAATCCCGCTTGGAGAGTTGGCCACCGCGGGCTGTGTGTGGGCGAACGATTGGTCATCCGACGGCCAAACCCTGATTCTTTCGCACGCAGGCGGACTCGCCACGCTCGATCTGGAGTCGCAGCGCGTGGAGAAAATCGCGCAACTCCCTGGTGCAACCGAGGGTGCATTGTCACCGGACATGCGCTGGCTCGCATTCGTTTCGGGTGAGACGGGAACCAAGGATGTGTTCGTGGCTCCCTTCGGGCGTGCCGGTCGCCCAGTGCGCATTTCGCGTACGGGGGGCCGCACCCCACGCTGGCGTGGTGACGGACGCGAGCTCTTTTTTGAGACACCGGACGGTGCCATCATGAGTGTGGCGTTCTCCACTAGTTCTGATGCGAACATGGCGACGGCGCTTATGCAACCGACGCTCTTGTTCCGCGCACGCGGTTGGAGTCGGCCGTTCTTTTTTGACGTGGGCATCCCGTACGATGTCCGCCCAGATGGGCAACAATTCGTCCTCCGACTCGCTGCGAGTTCGGCGAACGCGGTCCTGATGCAAAACTGGACGGCTCGGATGGGGACGCCGTGAGGATCTCACCGAACGTCTTGCGGCCGCGCTCTACCCCCAGGAATATATATTTGTATTCAACATGGACCGCTAGGATAGGTCCATTTAGATTGACCTATGATGGCGGCCATCCCATGGCTGAGCTGAGTCCGTTCGTGCCGGTGCCGACACCAGGACGTTTCAAGGGCGCGATTCACTTCAGCGACGACGCCTTCACGCCGCTCTCTGAGGCCGACGCCGACGCGATGGGGGCATGACGCCCATCGATCAGCCACTGCTCCTTGATACTGTGGCCTTCATTTTCTGGCACGCTGACAGTCCACGCCTTTCGTCGTCAGCACGCGGTGCAATGCTGGAGGCGCTTCAACGCCCCATCTACGTAAGCGCCGCGCACAAGCACTGGCCCTTAACGGTGCCGTGGTGACGAACGACGAGGCATTCGCCGAGCTCGGGGTCGAGGGGTTCTGGTAACGTGATCGCTCGTCGACGAAGGGCAGAGCGCCCCGCCGTCGCCGTAGTTGCACCAGTCACACCGGCGTCATGGCCACCGTCTACCTCGCGCATGACAAGCACGACCGCGATGTCGCCATCAAGGTGCTACACCCCGACCTCGGTGCCGCGCTCGGTGGCGAGCGCTTCCTCACGGAGATTCGGACCACCGCGCGCCTGCAGCACCCGCACATCCTCCCGCTGCTCGACAGCGGCGAAGCCGATGGCCTGCTGTTCTATGTCATGCCGCTCGTCACCGGAGAAACGCTGCGCGCACGCCTCGAGCGCGAACAGCAACTCCCGGTCAGCGATGCTGTACAAATAGCACGCGAAGTCGCCGATGCACTGGGCCACGCGCGCGCGCTCGGCGTCATCCATCGCGACATCAAGCCGGAGAACATTCTAACGGCGATGAAGAGGGGTTCGAGCGCGGCAGCGAACCGCTGAGAACTGCTGGTCTTACTGCGCTCCCCGGTCGCGGAGCATCCCAATCCATCGACGCGCGCGCTCCAGGTGCGTTACACGAACGGGTTTACAAGCCGTACGCCGTCAATCAACTGACCGGCATTCAGGTCTTCACTGTAGATAATGGTGCAACCGCTCGATGCAGACGCGGCCACGATGAGTGCGTCCCAAAATGAGAGCTGGCTGAGCACCGATCGATCGATCGCCTGCTCGATTAGCGCGGGCGAGATCTGCACGACTTCAAAGATCGTGAATGATTGCACTACACGCTTTGCCGCGAGCGGAGCCACGCGCATCTTTCGCGTCGCGGTGACATAGTACTCTTGGAGGACTTGCGTTGAAATAACGCCGGTGCCGGACGCGACCACGTCTGCGATCAACTGGCGACTCCGCTCGCGCTTTTCGGCCGCGTCGTGATCTTGGGCGTACGCGAGCACATTGGTGTCGAAGAAGACCTTAGCGCCGCTCATAGAGCTCGTCCCGAGTCCACTGTTGGCCGCGAGAGTGTCCGGGTGCATTGTCCATTAGCCGAAACATTTCCTCGACGGCGACCGCGCGATCGACGTGAACCGTGCGTTCCAGCAACTCACGCACGAGCGCATTGAGCGTGGTATTATGGCGCTCCGCGTAGGCCCGTCCCGCGGCGAGCGTTTCTTCGTCAATTGCCAGAGTGATGTTCTTCATTTACACATAATATGTGTACGCGTATGATGTGTCAACCGGGATCACATTTTCGTTATGATGCGTTCCGGTATCACTCGTTATTCGTTCGCGGTAGCGCCTACTGCGCGGCACCTTCTCGTTAGTGAGCTTGCCCCGTTTTAGTGGACGCGTACGTGTGAGGAACTACGCGGCCGCCTGCAACTGCGCTTCGGTCACGACGGGGCTGACGTAGCCCAGGGTGGAGTGCCGTCGCTTCCGGTTGTACCACGTCTCGATATACCGGAAGATCGACCGTCGCGCTTCTTCCCGGGACATCTGCCCGCGTGACCTGCCGCGCTCAACTTCGCGCGTGCACTGTGCGTACACTCTGCAGTCAACCTGCCTGCCGTCGCTCTCAACCAAACTGTCCCTATGCGTGATCTGGCCCGCTTGGCGCTGGTCGCCCTCGTCATTGCAGCGCCCATCGGATGCGCCGCCAACGTGCAGCAACAGCAGCCGGCGCCCAGGCCGACGCCCGCGGCGGTGCCGGCAACGGATGCTCAGCCGAGTGCGCAACCGCCCGCTGCCCAAGGCGCGCCGGGTGGCGGGCCGACGGGCGGTCCGCCGAACGCTGCTCGCCGGGGACCGCGTCCGTATTCGCAAGTGGTGACGTCCGGCGCGCGCACCGAGCGCGGCGGGATCACCGTACACCGCATCGACGACCGCATCCTGTTCGAGGTGCCCGATTCGCTCATCGGACGCGACTTCCTCATGGTGACGCGCGTGTCGGGCGTGCCGGCGGGCTCCGGCGGATTCCAGAGTGCTGGCAGCTCCCTCAACGAGCGGCTCGTGCGCTGGGATCGTACGCCCGACCGTCTGCTCATGAAGAGCATCAGCACCGCCGCCGTTGCCGACTCGTCGCTACCGATCGCGATCTCCGTGGCGCAGAACAACTATCCCGCGATCCTCGGCGCGTTTCCGATCGCCGCGTATTCGCGCGACAGTGCTGCGTATGTCATCGATGTGACGGATTTTTTTGCGAGTGACAATCCGGCGACATCGGGGTTGAATGCGAACCAGCGCCGCACGTACGGTGTGCGCCGATACGACCCCGCCCGCAGCTATGTGGCCAGCGTGCGCACGTTCCCGATGAACCTTGAAGTGCGGCAGGTGCAGACCTTCGACGCCGCTACGCCGCCGGACGATGTGAACGGCGGCTCGGTGACGATGGAAACGCGTCAGTCCATCGTGCTGCTGCCGAAGGTGCCGATGCGTCCGCGTCACGCCGACGCCCGCGTCGGCTACTTCTCGGTCAATCGTGTCAACTACGGACTCGATGTGCCCAAGGCGGAAAGCGAGACGTTCATCACGCGCTGGCGCCTGGAGCCCAAAGATCCGGCGGCGTACGCGCGCGGCGAGCTGGTCGAGCCCGTCAAGCCGATTGTCTACTACATCGATCCGGCGACGCCCACGCGCTGGGTGCCGTTCGTGAAGCTGGGTGTGGAAGATTGGCAGACGGTATTCGAGAAGGCCGGCTTCAAAAATGCGATTCTGGCGCGCGAAGTGCCGTCCAGGACTGAGGATCCCGATTTCGATCCGGATGACGCGCGGTACAGTATGGTGCGCTGGGCGGCGAGTCTCACGCGCAACGCGACCGGACCGCACACGAACGATCCGCGCTCCGGCGAGATCATCAACAGCGAGATCACCTGGTACCACAACCATATGCGGTCGTATCGCAACTGGCTGATGATGGAGACAGGCGCCGCCAATCCCGCCGCGCGTACCCTCGACATTCCTGAAGAGCTCATGGGCGAAACCATGCGCCAGGTGATCACGCATGAGATCGGGCACGCGCTCGGCCTGCAGCACAACATGATCGCGTCGGCGTCGTTTCCGGTGGATTCGCTGCGCAGTCCCAGCTTCACGCGACAGTTCGGAGTGAGCGCGACGATCATGGACTACGCGCGGCAGAACTACGTCGCCCAGCCCGGTGACGGGCTGGCGCCGAAGGACTTCATCCGTCGCCTTGGACCGTTCGATGACTTCGCCATCAACTGGGGCTATCGCCTGACGACGGCGCCCACTCCGGAAACGGAGCGGGCCGTGCTGCATGGCTGGCTGCAGAATCAAAC
This sequence comes from Gemmatimonadales bacterium, assembly GCA_038224035.1. Classification (GTDB taxonomy): domain Bacteria; phylum Gemmatimonadota; class Gemmatimonadetes; order Gemmatimonadales; family Gemmatimonadaceae; genus JAABRT01. The sequence continues at coordinate 495 of JBBRFQ010000148.1, read as the reverse complement.
GGGCCGCTTTCCTTACCGCTTCGTGTCACAGCGCCTCGGCGCGAGCGATCCGCGCAACCAGACGGAAGACCTGGGCGACGATCCGGTCAAGGCGTCCACGTACGCCGTAGCGAACTACAAGCGCATGATTCCGAACTTGATCGCGTGGACCACGCGTCCCGGCGAAGACTTTACGGAGCTGCAGGAAGTGTACGAGGAGTCACTCGGCCGCTGGTCGGGTTACATGAATCATGTGGCAACGGTGATCGGAGGTGTCCATGTGGACCTGCGGACGGGCGAGCAGACCGATCCGGTATACAGCGTGATTCCGAAGGCGCGCCAGAAGCAGGCGTTGGCGTTTCTGTCGGAAAATGTGCTGGCGACGCCTTCGTGGTTGCAGCCGGCAGCGCTCATTCAGCGCATTGGTCCGAACACCGTGTTGGTGACGCGTCAGGCCGGGCTGGTGTCGTCCCTGCTCAATCCTGCGCGGCTGGGGCGCATGAGCGAGGCTGAGCG
>JBBRFQ010000147.1:0-9148 GCA_038224035.1 Gemmatimonadales bacterium | reverse complement strand
CGGCCATCACACTCAGTCGAGGACGCGACGTACCGCCGCGTCCAACTCCTCAGCCCGAAACGGTTTTTGCAGAAACGCCGCCAGTCCGCGCCCCACAAACTGACGCGTGACTTCCTGCTCGTTGTAGCCGCTCATCAAAATCACCTTGAGCAGCGGGGCTACACGACGCAGTTCGCGAAAAGTCTCTTCACCGCCCATGTCCGGCATGGTGAGATCCAGCAGCACAAGCCGAAAGCGTGTTGGCTCCGCCGTGACCAACGCGACCGCGTCCCGCCCGCCATGGGCTTCGGCAACCGTGAAGCCGCGGCGATGCAGCAGCGCACGTGACACGGCGCGCACGCTCGGCTCATCATCAACCACCAGCAGTTCTCCGCTGCCCTGCCACGAGGTCGGCGCCGGGACTTCCGCCGTGGCCACCGATCCCACACCGGCCGGAAACAGCAGCTTGATCGCCGTGCCCTTGCCCGGTTGGCTGTCCACACGAATCGCGCCGCGATGTCCACGGACAATTCCGAGCGTGGCCGCGAGTCCCAGCCCGCGTCCGGTAAACTTCGTGGTGAAGAACGGATCAAAGATCTTCGCGCGCGTGATGTCGTCCATTCCTCGGCCATCGTCACGCACCTCGATGTACACAAACGCTCCGGGCGCGATATCGGAGCCCGGCACGCACGACAACAGATAGTCTGCATCGACCGCCTGACTACCCGTGTGCAGATAGATCATGCCGCCTTGTTCGGGAAGAGCATCAGACGCGTTGGTGATGAGGTTCATGACCACCTGACGCAACTGCGTGACGTCGGCTTCGACCGGAGGCAAGTTGTCGGAGAGCGACAGACTCACCTGTGCGTTTCTGGACACCGCCGTGCGCAACAGCGCCGTCATTTCACGCACGACCTGCGAACAGTCCACCGGTTCCACGACGAACCGACCTTTGCCCGCGTAGGCGAGCAACTGACGGGTCAGTTCCGCGGCACGCTGCGCCGCCTGCTCGATTTCCGCGACACTGTGTCGGACCGCTGACTCGGGTGGCAGATCGAGCAACGCCAACGACGCATTGCCAAGGATGCCGACGAGCAGATTGTTGAAGTCGTGCGCAATACCACCGGCCAGCACGCCAAGCGATTCGAGCTTCTGTGCCTGTTGCATCTGTGATTCGAGCTGCATCCGCTCCCGGTCGGCCCGCAGCTCATCGGTGACGTCGCGCACCGTGCCTACCATGCGATCGGGCTCGTCGTTCTGATCGAGCACCGCGAGCATGTTGGCCTCGAACACACGCAGTTCGCCGTCGCGCCGCACGACGCGATGCCGCACCGATTCCGTGCGACCGGTGATCAACGCGCGCTTCCAGGTATCACGCACCGAAGGGCGATCATCGGGATGCACGAAACTCTGCAGCGGATCACGATCCGCCACATTCGGATCGATACCGCCCGGTTCCAGTGCGAGTAGCCGGAAGAGTTGTTCCGACCATTCCGAGTGACGCACGCGCAGGTCACGGGTGAAGCTGCCAATATTGGCCGTCTCCTGGGCGAGTCGCATGGTTTGCTCCGTGCGGCGCCGGTCTTCGAGGCTGCGCTTCTCATCGGTGATGTCGCGCAGAATCGCCACCAATCCGTCTCCAGCGGGATACGCGGTGACCTCGTACCACACCTGATACTCAGGGCGATACTCCTCGAACGTCGCCGTGACACGCTCGCTGAGGACGCGCGCGTATTCGCGATAGAATCCGGACTGCACGAGTTCGGGGTACCGCTCCCACACGACGGTGCCGAGCACATCTTCCAGTGCGTCGGTTGAGCGCAGCAGTGCGACGGCGTTGACATACCGCACGCGCTGCTGACCGTCGAGCACCAGCACCGGCAGCGGATGACATGCAAACACCTCGGCTTGCTCTGCTGTCAGTGGAACAAACGTCGGGATTGTCATGATGTGCGCTCGCTCAGAACGAAGGACCAAGGACGATCGCGTTCAGCAGCAGGCGATCGAACGCGCGCCACCATCCGCGAAAGGTCGGGTCGTTGCCGAAGAGTACCGCGTGTCCACTGCCCACGGGTTCTTCAAGGACCAGTGCCGTGTTGCGCAATGCCCGCTCCGTATTGTCCGGGAAAGTGAAACCGGCGCGATGCAGCAGGCCGCTGGGCGCGAACACCGCCACGTTCGTGCCGGTCTTTGCCAGGGAGAGTGTACTGCGCGCGCCATAGAGCGCGGTCATGCGCGCCGTTTCCTGGCCGTACGTGAGCCAATGCGTTCGATCGATGACCACATCGTAGTGCCCACCCGGAAACGACTGCAGTGCCGCCGGATCCGCACCGGGACTGGTTACGGCGATCTCGTCGGAGCTGGCGAGCGCCGCTTTCGCCGCCGAGTCCGTCTTGGCGCCGGTGTTCGTACTGCGACGAGACGACGTCAAGTTGACATCTTCGCGCGCGGCCCACTGCGAGGCATCGCCGAAGGTGATCAAGGTGCCGCCCGACTGCACCCACGACCGCAACGCCTCACCCTTGCCGAGCCGCGACGAGAGCGCGCCCGACGACGCATCGGGAATGATGATGACGTTGAAGCGCGCGAGATCGCCCAGTCTGTTCCATCCGAGGTGAGTGAACGGCATGCCGTAGCGCTCTTCAAGCGTCCACCACAGCGCACCGAAGCTCGTGTGACTCACGCCTTCATCGCCCACCACCGCCACGCGCGGCAACTCGAGACTGGTGATGGATCCATCACCGATGCCGAACTGGCTCTCTTCGGTCATGGCGCTGTTCACGGCCGTGACCTGAACGCCGTGCCGGACCGAGATCGCCTGCAACGAATCGTGCAGCGTGGCGGAGTTGCGCGAGGTGCGCACGACGAACGTACCGCGCGGCCACTGCCGCCCACCCGCCTCGAACCCGCGATCACCCACGGCCACGCGAAACCCACGCGCCAGCAGGTGGTAGGCCGCTGCCCGCGATCCGGTTTCTTCGGAGGTGAACAGATACGCACTGCGCGCCCGTGCGCCGTCCACGATACCACTCGGCACAGCCACGGGCAGCAACTCGCCGTTGACGCGCGCTCCGGTGGCGGGCAGCGTGAGCGCAGTGGCGGACACGGTGACGGCGTCCTCCATCCAATACGATTCCACGCCGTACGCGACCGGCAGCGACCACGCAGTGACATCGTAGAACTCGTAGCCTTCACCCGTGCCACCCTCACCACGGCGCTGGTTGCGTGCAAAGCGCTCGAGCTGCGTACGCGCAAACACAGAATCCATGGTAGGTGATGGTTCCAGCACGCTGCGCGCGAGCTTGCCCTGCGGCTGGGCCAGATCCACGAGGTACGCGCCGGCCGGAATCGACTGTGTCCCCACGCGATCATCCGCGTAGGCATGCGCACGTACCGCGGTGAACGCGGCGGTGGTGCGGCTCACCTCGATACCCCCACGAAGCAGTGCCGCCGCGAGCTCCGCCGCGCGCGCCGGATCCTTGCCCGGAACGAATGCCACGCGACGCATGCGATCGCTGCGCCCGTCGGCAATGGCGCCCTGACGCGCGGCGAGATAATCGCGCACGCGTTCCGTGTGACGCGCGCCCGTGGCTTCCAGCGTGGCCATCGCGGTCACGAAATGCTTGGCGACACCATCACGATGCGACAACAGCGAGCCATCCTCGCGGCGCCACAGCAGTCCCTTCCAGCCGCCGCCATCGGTTTCGAAGGTCATGCCCGTCGCGCCGTTCAGCGACGGCCACGTGTCGAAGTAGCCCGGATAGTACAAGTCAAAATCGCTGCGCACGAAATACATCCAGCCGAACGCATCGAACGCATCGGCGTTGGCGCGCCCGATCACATCGAGCCACTTTCGCGCCTCAGGACGCATCTGGTCGTTGATCGGACGGGCGGCCGGCGGGAAGAAATAGTTGACCGTGTGCCCGTGCTGGTCGACGGCGATCATCGGGTGCCAGCGCAACATCGCACCCGTCATCGCCTGCGTTTCGCGCTGGGTGATGGCGATGAGATCGCGGTTCATGTCGAACCGATAATGATTGAACCGGCCCTGCACACTCCACGGCTCGGCGTGTTCGTACGCGTCGTTGTCCGGATTGGCCATGGCCACGGAGTGGTACCACACCGTGAAACGTTCGTGTCCATCGGGATTGGCCGCCGGATTGAGCACGAGCAGCGTGTTGCGCAGCATCGCGACCGTTGCCGGTTCGTCGCTCGCGGCGAGTTGGTACAGCAGTGCCATCGCGCTCTCGAACCCCGGCGATTCGTTGCCGTGCACACTTTCCGAAATCCACACCACGGCGGGTACCCGCGCAGCGGCCGCGTCCAGTTCGGCGGCTGACGCACCGCGCGGATCGGCAATGCGATCGAGGTCTGCCCGGATCGCATCAAGACGCGCGATGTTCTCCGGTGATGAGACCAGGAACACCTGCATGCGGCGACCCTCTGCGGTCACACCGATCGGTTCCGCGCGCACGCGGTCCGATGCCTCCTGGGCGATCGCCGTAAGCACGCGCTGCTGCTCACTGTACTGTGTATTGCGTGCCCCAATCTCGTAGCCCAGCAGGGAGGCCGGCGTTGGCACGGCCGCACGATACGGACCGCGCGACGTGAACGAAAACGCCCGATCGTCGCGCAGCGTGTCCGCCGCCAACGCACGCGGAATCGGCAGGTCCTGTGCCGACACGCGGGTCCAGGGCGCGAAAGTCGCGGCGGTGGCAACGGCACACACGAGCGCACGGGTGACGACAGCAGGCAAGCGAGAAAACATCGAGGGCACGGTAGGGGAAGCGACACCGCTGAGCGGGCGAACGAAGCCCAGGCAAAGCGTCAACAGGGAAATGTCCCTGGCGTCGCGTCTGCGCTCAAGCCCCCCGCCGGTACGCGGCTACAAGACAACGCGTCAGAACTCGATCTGCGTACCGAGCTCCACGACCCGGTTGGAGGGCAATCCGAAAAACTCGGTGGCGCTGCGTGCGTTGCGTGACATGATCACGAACAAACGCTTGCGCCAGCGCGCGAGCTTGGCCGGCCCGGTGGGAATGAGCAACTCGCGTCCCAACAGATACGTCGTTTGGGCCGGCCGACATGTCAATCCGGCGAGCTGCGCACGTGTGAGAATATCCGTCACATCAGGCGTTTGCATGAACCCATAGTGGGCGATCACGCGGAAGAAGCCTTCGCCCAGCTCGACGACCTGCACGCGCTCAGGCCCGGGGACTTCCGGTGTGTCGTCGGTGAGCACCGAGAGCAGCACGACCTGCTTGTGCAGGACCTGATTGTGCTTGAGATGATGCAACAGCACTGGTGGCACGCCATCAACGGTGGAGGTCATCACCACGGCTGTCCCGCTCACACGGTGTGGCTGTCGCCGCCGCACGTCATCAAGGAACAGATCGAGCGGCAACGTCGCGTCGAGCAATTTCTGTTGCAGAATGGCGCGGCCGCGCTTCCACGTCACCATCGACGTGAAGATCACGACGCCGAGCGCCAGTGGTACCCAGCCGCCGTGCATCACCTTGATGATGTTTGCGCCGAAGAACGCCAGGTCCACAAGCAGAAACGCGCCGCAGAGCAATCCGGCCTTGAGCGCCGACCAACGAAAGCGCAAACGCGCCACCACATAGAACAACACCGAGGTAATCGTCATTGTGCCGGTCACCGCAATACCATACGCCGCACCAAGCGAACTGGTATTCTGGAAAGCGAGCACGATGAGCAGACAACCGATACCGATCGCGGTGTTGATCTCCGGTACATAGATCTGCCCCTCTTCAACCGACGACGTGTGGCGGATGTCCATGCGCGGCAGGAACCCGAGCTGAATCGCCTGACGTGTGAGACTGAACGCGCCGGAAATCATGGCCTGCGACGCGACAATCGCCGCCAGCGTCGCGATGCCGAGCAGAGGATAGAGAAACCAGCGTGGCGCCAGATTGAAGAACGGATTCGACACGGCCGACGGGTCACGCAGCAACAGCGCGCCCTGCCCGAAGTAGTTGAGCAGCAGTGCGGGCATCACGAAGCTGATCCACGCCAGACGGATCGGGCGTTTGCCGAAGTGCCCCATGTCAGCGTACAGTGCCTCGCCTCCGGTGATCACCAGCACGACGGAACCAAGCACCAGAAAGGCCAGCATCCCGTTGGACGCCGCAAACTGCACCGCGTACCACGGATTCACGGCCAACAGAATCGCCGGCGCGCGAAGAATCTCGTGAACACCGAGCACCGCGATGGTGGTGAACCACACCAGCATCACGGGGCCGAACATCTTGCCCACACGATCGGTCCCGTACTTCTGCAGCGCAAAGAAACCGATCAGAATCACGATGGCGAATGGCACTACAAACCGCTTGAACTCCGGCGAGGCCACTTCGAGTCCTTCCATCGCACCAAGCACCGACATCGCGGGCGTGATCACACCGTCACCGTAAAGCAGTGCGGTGCCGAACAGCGCGAGGGCGACCAACCAGAAACCACGTTTTGCGTTCACGCCGCCCGGCGTACGTCGCGGAAAAATCAGCGCGAGCAGTGAGAGCGTGCCACCCTCACCGCGGTTGTCGGCGCGCAGGATGTACGTGATGTACTTGCCGCTGATGACCAGCGTCAGCGCCCAGAACACCAGCGAGAGAATGCCGTACACATTCCCGGGCGTCGGCAGCAGCCCGTAGACGTGCCCGAAACATTCCTTGATGGCGTACAGCGGGCTGGTGCCAATGTCGCCGTAGACCACGCCGAGCGCGGTGAGACTTAGAATCGCGAGCCGTTTACCCGTGGGGGCTTCGCGCTGGTGAGGCGACCGGTGGGTCGCCGAGTGCGCGGTCGCCGTGGACGGCGGTTCGGATGGGTCAGGCACGGGCTCAGTCATGGGGCAGGCGTAAAGTTAGGTACCCCTCCGCCAGATGGAACCCTCAGGCCGTACTCGTCCACAAGTGGCCACCCAGCCAGGCATCGAGACTCGCCTCTCCATTACAGCCGATACTGCACGTTCAACCGGAAGCTCGTGGGCGGCTGCCGGAAGCGCACCGCGCCGATGAGTGAGGTGGGATCCGTCGGGTTCTGGTTGTTCAACCCCTGATTCACCGCCGTAATCGCGCTGCCGTTGAGCAGATTAAAGGCTTCCACCCCCACAATGACATCGTTCCGCCCAAGCGAGAACACACGCTGCAGGCGCAGATCGAGACCCGCCCGACCGTCGAATTGCCGACTGCCTCGGGGCTCGGCCAGAATCACCTGGCCGCTTGCACGCCGCAACAGCGCTTGGTTGAGTTCCACCACGCCGCCGTTCGGTTGCACGACGTCAAAGAGCAGTTGTCGCGACACGGTCAGATTCGGCGTCCAGTAGTCGCCGGAGATGTAGGAGAAGAACGCACCGCCCTCGAGCCCCCACCGCAGTTCGCCGCTGACGCGCAGCTTCAGCTCCCACGGCGAATAGTTGTCCAGCTTGCCCTCATAGTTGATCTGTCCGTTCTTCTCCACGAAGGGCCCGCTCCCTTCGCCCACCGGATTGAAGTAGCCATTCACCGAGAACAGGTTGCCGGTGAGATTCGTGAATGCAAGCGCCGCGTTGAACGTGAGCCGCTGGTAATCGCCCTGCAGCGATACCTGCAGTTGTTCGAACCGGCGCTGCGCTTCATCCACGGGGCGCAGCACAAGATCCGGACCGTAAAAAAGCCGACTCGTGTCTGACTGCGCGTAGCCCGGAATTACATCGCCCACACGCAGTCGTTGGCGCAGATCGTCATTGCGCACGTAGATCACCGGCAGCACGACATCGCGGCCGTCGGGATCCTGCAGCGCTCCCCGGCTGTCGAGCACGCGAACATTCTGAATCGGTGACCAGTTGCGATCGAGTGCGTTGTCCACCAACGACAGTACCGATCGGTTGCGGCGATTGATGTAGACCACTTCCGCCTTGAGGTCGCGAGAAATCGCCTTCTCGAGGCCGAGGGTGATCTGATCCATGTACGGCTGCCTGTAATTCTCAATCGCGTTCGCTTCGTTGGCGAGATTCGAGCCCGGAAAACAGCTGAAGAGTTGATCGAACTCAGCCGGCGAGTACTGGCGCCCGAGTTCCGGCAGACGCGACTTGTCCGTGTCATTCCAGTCGCAAAATTCAATGTTCGTGAACACGCTTGCGCCGGGCGCCCGGTCAAAGAACAGCGCGAACAGATTCTGATGGAATCGTCCCCAATGCGCTTTGGCGACGAGGCTTGCGTTGCCGAACACATCTACGGTTGCACCGATTCGCGGATCAATGGCCGTTGCGCTGATCGCCTGGAATGTGCCAGTGCCACGCGAACCGCCACCATTGCCGGGCGTGATGTCTCCCGACCAGTTGCCCAGACGGGCGCCGATGCTCAGCGACAACCGGTTGCTCAGGCGAATGTAGTCCTGAATGTACGCCGCACTGTTGCGCGTGCTGGCGTCGAGGTCGATGCGACCGCCGGTATCGGTGGTGGCGTACACGCCGAGACTCGGGATCTCCTGCCAAGTGGCCGGATTGCGCGCATCAAAGTTTGCACCGGCCTCGGTATACCAGGTGAGATCGCCGTTGCGCGTGCGACGTTCACGCCAGGAGCCCAGCACGAACTCACCACCGATCTTCAGGTTATGCTGCGCAAAGCCGGTGCTGAAATACCGGTCGTAGGCCGCACTGAATCCATAACTGCCTGGCGCATTGCGACGCGTGTACGACGCGTTGGCAAACTGCGGTACATTCGGCGCATCGAGCAGCACCACGGCGGGAAAATCGGACCCGTTGTAGGGCAGCTCGTTGTCCTGCCCGGCATATCCGGAGAACTTCAACTCGAAAAAATTGCGATCGTTGATTGTGCGCTGCCAGTTGGCCTGATAAAACGTGCTCGGTGAGCGGCCGCGCACGGTGACGTCGATGTCGTTGTACGCCGACAGACCGGCTCGCTCGCGCGTCACATTGTCGAGTCCCGCTGACACGTTCACAATGTCGCGGGCGCCGGCCTGCCATGTGAGCTTGCCGTAATACTTCCGTTCGCTGCGCTCGGAAAGTGTGCTCAGCCACGTGATGTTGTCGGTCGCCGCCGTGTTGAAGTCCACCACGCGATTGCCACTGCGTGCCTCCTGTCCGGACAGATAGAAATACAGTTTGTCGCGAACAATCGGGCCCCGCACTTCGGCGTTGAACTCGAGACGG
>JBBRFQ010000146.1:0-9300 GCA_038224035.1 Gemmatimonadales bacterium | reverse complement strand
GTGCGGTTGGGGCTCACGATGGGGTGAGCGTTGCTACTGCGTCTTCCCCACGCACAGCGCCGCCGGCGCATCATCCACGGCGGACTGCAGAATCGACAACACGTCGCCCGAGTCGATGAACCCGTTGCAGTTTGCGTCGGCACGCGGCATCGGGTTGGGCGCCGACGCAGGAAGAATACCCACCAGCGCCTGTTGTGCGAGCGCGGCGTCGAAGGCATTGACTGCACCATCGTTGTTCACGTCGCCGCGTAGTACGCTGGCGCCGGCTAGTACCGTGGTGGACCATAGTCCGCGGCCGTACGTGCCTGCATACAGAAGGCCCGTCGCCTGCTGATAGACCAAGTCGAGCACGCGCACATCGGGAAAGCCCTGACTCACACTGCTCCATGACGTGCCGTTGTCCATCGACTCGTAAATGCCGACGTCGGCGCTCACGAACAGTCGCGAGGTGCCGGGAATGAGCACCACGGCGTTGAAGGGAATGTCGGGGAGCCCGGCAGACGCGTTCGTCCACGTGGCGCCGTAATCGCCCGTGACGTACACATGCGGCGTGCCCGTGCCGGAGTACGTGATCACGGCACGTCCGCCCACTTGGGCGTCGGCCGCGATATCGGTGACGTTGCGGTTGGGGAGCGTTGACGACATCACGCTGAACGTCGTGCCACCGTCGAGCGAGAGCTGCACGTGGCCATCGCTGGTGCCAACCCAGAGCACGCGCGTGTCTCCAGGGGAGATGGCGATACTGGTGACGCGTCCTGATCCTTTCGACAGGTCGGCGGAGAGCGGGGCCCACGACGTGCCTTCGGTAACGGTGCGCCACAATCGGTAGGTGCCGTAGTACAACGTGGTGGCATTCGACGGATCGATCACCATCGGCGCGATGAACGCCTTGCGATCATCGGTGCTGAAGCCGCGCGACTGCCGAGTGACTCCGCCGCCCAGCGGATTGCGTGTGATGCGAACGGTGGACGTGGTGGTGTACCCCGTTGCCCAGAAGACATTGCTGTTGGCGGGGCTGAACGCGTTGTAGCCACCGTCGCCGGATGGGGTGGACGTGGTCCAGAAGCCGGACCCGAACCCCCAGAGCGAACTGTTGTCCTGCAATCCACCGGCGATCACGTCGGGGATCGCGGGATGTACGGCCAGCCCGGGATAGAACTGCGAGACGACGATATTGGTGTTGCGGCTGATCCAGCTGTTCGCGCCGTCGTACGACACGTGCACACCGCCATCGTTGCCACCCACGATCACCGTCGGATCGCTTGGTGCGTACTCGAAGGCGTGCCAGTCCACGTGCACGTCGTAGGCAATCACGCTGAACGAGTCGCCACCATTACGTGAACGGTAGATCCGCGAGCCGCCCAGTATGACCGTATTCGCATCCCGCGGATCGACCTCGAGCACCAGGTTGTAGCTGCTCTGCGTGCCGAAGTCGAGACGAGTGGTAACGCCGTACAGCCCTGTCGCGGTGAGCGTGGTGGGCGTCGCTGCATCGCCGTCGAACCGCATCAGCTTGTTCATGCGCGAGTTGACCACCTCGGCCGCCCACACGCTCCCCGGGCGTGCTGCGGACACGGCGAGCGCCATGCGCTGTATGGCCGTGGGCGCCTGATAGACGAGCTGCCAAGTGGCTCCACGGTTGATCGAGCGGTACACGTTACCATCAGTCGAAGCCGACGCCGCCCACACGATGTTGTCATCGACCGGATCGAACTCGACATCGGTGATGAAGCCATTCAGCACCCGCGCCCACGTGGTTCCGCTGTTGGTGCTGCGATGCAACCCATTGCTGGCGGCATACAGTACCGTCGTTTGGGTATGCGAACCGGCGGTACTTGAAGCCACGCGAATACGGTATGCTCTGCTGTTCTGCGTCCCGTTCACCGGCGCGAGCACCCCACCACCATTGATCTCCGTCCACGACTGTCCGCCGTCGAAGGAGCGCAGCAGGCCGCACCCCACAGACGCCGCCGGCTCGCCGGTGCCGACGTACACGATGTTGGGATCGACCGGATCGATCGCAATCGACCCGCTGTTCAACGAGCATTGATAGTCGGTAAGCGGCATCCACGTGGCGCCGCCGTTCGTCGTGCGCCACACACCCCCCGATGCCGCCCCCGCGTAGATGATGCTGGGGTTTGTCGGATGGACGGCCACCGTGCGAATACGACCACCGTCGGCGTGCGGCGAGGAGTCGTAGAAGCCCATTCCCTGAAAGCCGAATGGACCGATCGAGCGCCACGGCGTGAGTGCCGCCCCCGCCGTACGGTATCCGCTCGAGGCCATCATGGCCCCTGCCCGCGCGGCATACACCGGGTTCTGCGTGTACTCGGCATACGGATACGCCCGCTGCCTGTCCATCCACTCAACTCGCACGTCGTATCGCGCTTCCCGCTCAACTTCCTGCGCAAACGCCGGGTTGGCGAGCGCCACCGATGCCAGGGCAACGCGTACCACGCGGCCCAGTACACGCGCGCTCACTTGACCACCGCCGTCGGCAGCACCGTCGTGCGAGGGTGCATATCGGTGCCGTCATACAGATGCAGTTCAGTGAGCTGCAACGACAGCGTGCGATACGCGTCCGCATCGCGTGCGGCGAAACGCAGTGTCGCGAACAGCTCACCGGTGAAACCCGTGGCGTGCGCGACGGCTACCGTCACGCGCCCGCGCGCCGCATGAGCCGCGCGCATCGCACCGTCGCTCGGCGACGCATCGCCGAGAAATCGCAGACGCGTACTGTCGTACGTGACGGCCGCAGTGAGACTCACGGCTTTCGCGTTCATCTACCTGCTGCTGATGCCCGTAACGTGGATCTCCATGATCGTGACGCTGTCGCCCGCGGCCGGAAGCGTGACGAGCAACCTGGCCGTGGGCAGCACCGACGGCACCGGGGCCACCGCTCCATCATTGTGTGTGTCGCGGCACGCGGCCGCGAGCAGCAGCATCGCAACCAGCGCCGCGCGTTGAACGAGGTGCGCTCGCGTGTCGGTCACTTGATCACCACCGGATATTGAAAGGAGGACGCATCGGTCAACAGCGATTGCTGGTTGAGGTCGAGCAGCTCCACCTGTCGCAGAATGAATTGGCTGCTGCCGAGTTGGACGGCGGTGAAGTCGAAACGCCCAAGGGTGATCACGCCGTTCATCCCCGACGCACCGGCAATGGAGATGCGCGTGGTCCCCGAGTTGACGTCATTCACGATGAGCGGCGAGCCGACCGTGCCCGACGTGTTACTCACGTAGCGCAGCAGGGACGGCGTGGCGCGTTCGGTTGGCCAGCTGAACACCACCTGCGCCGCGCCGATGGTGGTGCCGCGCGTGTCGAGGATGAGTGTCACCGACACGGTGCCGTTGCGGGCGTACTCGAAGCGCGTGATGTCGGCCCGCAGCAGCGGCCCGGTGGTGCGCGCCACATTCACGTAGATCGAGTCGATGGCGCCGCTGTTCGCGACCGTCTGCGATACGATCCACGCCTGACCGCCGAGGCGGCCCGCCACGCGACCGTCGCTGGCAACCGTGGCGATCGACGGCGACCGGCTGGCGAAGACGATTGGCGGGGAGACCACCTCGTTGCTGATATTCCGGACCACGGGAGCGATGAGCAACGATCCATTCACGTCGAGCATGTTCACCTTCTCGTTCACGAGTCCGTACTGCATGGTGAGCGAGGCCGACACGTTGAAGGTGATCGGCAACGTGACCGTATCGGCGTTCGAACTGCTGTACGCCACCACCGCCTGATAGCTCCCCTCGGACAGCGTCGCCGGATCGGCGCGCAGCGCCAGTCGCGAGGGATTCGACAGCAGTGTCGCCTGCAGCCAGCCGCCGGTGCCCGGATACGTTACCGTGACGGCCGCATTCGCGATGGCATCGCAGCTCGCGTTTATGTCGGTTATCACGATCGTGTCCAGCGCAGCTGCCCGTTGCTGGAAAGCACTGTACGCGCGCGAGCGTGCCGAGAGCGTTGGTGCCGGCGGTCGCGAGGCGTCACACGGCGAGAGAGTGATCGGCAACGCCGTGAGCCCCGGCGCGGCAAAGCTGATCGTACGCGATCCCGCAGTACCCGTGACTCCCAGCGTAGTGAACGAAGCCGCACCGTTCACCGTTTGCGCGGTGGCGCCGGCAATCGACCCGCCCCCTGAGGTGATGGTGGCCGACACCGTGACTGCGGCGGCGGTGGGCACATTCCCCGCCGCGTCGCGCAGCTCGACCACCGGCTGCGTGGTGAAGGGCGAGTTGAGTCCACCGCCCGAAGGCGCCGTGCGGAACGCCAAGGTGGCCGGCGCTCCGGCGCCGAGTGCGAAGGCGCTGGTGGTGACCGGCGTGAGCCCGGCGCTGGCGAAGGTGAGCGTGCGGGAACCCACCACCCCTGAAACCGTGAGCGTCGTAAAGGCGGCCACTCCCTGCACCGCCGTTACCGTGATGTTGCCGTCAAGCGCGCCGCCCCCGCTCGCGAGGGAGACCGTCACCGGTACCGTACCGGTCACCGGATTCTCGAAGGCGTCGCGCACCTCGACTACCGGGGCCGCAGCGAACGGCTGCCCCGAGCCGACATCGGTGGGTTGCGTGCGCATCACCAGCTTCACCGCTGCGCCCGGACTGACCGTCAGCATAACCTGACCTGTCACGCCAAGCGACGTACCGCTGATCGTCGCCGAGCCCACCGTGCGCGCCGACACCACCCCCTCGGCCGACACCGTGGCGACGGTGGTCGCGCTGGAGCTCCAGCGCACCGTGGGGGAAGCGACCACCTGACCGCGCGCATCGGTGACGCGTGCGGTCAGCGCGCGCGTGGCACCCGCGGCAACGCTCGTTCCCGCAGGGATGGTGACGCTGATCGTGGGTGCGACATCCGGTTGGGCCGGATCACCGCCACCGCAGGCACCGACTCCCAGTGCGAGTCCGCCTACCAGCCAGTGCGCCAGCCTTTGGGGTAGGCGCGCGATCTCACGCGACATCATTCCGGCCTCGCAATGGAGGTCATGTACGGTACACTCACCTGCCCCGCCGCGGTCACCGTGAGCGGATAGCGCCCGGGCACCCACAGCAGTGGCGCGGCGCCCCCGCCACTCGGCACCCGGTCGGGGACCGACAGCAGCAGCACCGTGCCATTATCCCGCGACGCCACATCGCCAACCGTGACCGGTCCCAACGCGATCGTGTTCGACGTGGGGTGAAAGCCCCGCCCCTCGATGCGGATCTCGTTACTCCGACCGTCGTAGACGATGACGGGGTTGGGGGTGACGCGGATAACCTGTAGCGAGTCGGTGATCGTGAGCTCCGCGCCCGATGTCGACACACGCGGTTCTACCGGCCGACGGCACGCCGGTAGCGCGAAAATCGCAAAGAGTGCTACAGTCTTTCGCGCGTACTTTCGCACCCGACGATCCCACTGAGAGCAACGCAATAGGGGCGGCCAAGGGTGTGCTCCCCCCTCAGTACAGCTGGTGCGACAGGAAGGCATGACCCTAGGGCCTATATGCCGGCGTTTCTGTACCGGTCAACGAATGTGCCGTGAGCGTTTGGGAACGGATGTGCTCGCCTGTCTGTACAGGCTCCACGCTCCGTCGCGTCGGATCAGCGTGCCCGTTACTGGCCGCCCGAGACGCTTGGCCGCGCTCTCCTGAAGAAGCAGATACTCAAGCCGGTCAAATTGCGCGTTATACGGACGATCAAAGCACAACCAATCCAATGCACGAGGAAGTTTTTCCTCGGATGCGACTCGACGCAAAGAACCGAAACGGTAATCGATTACTGGTGTGGCGGATATGCCTTTATGCCACACCGTCTGATAGCTGGCTACATGGAGAAACAAAGGAAGGTTTCGAAACATCGGATCGCATACGACGGCACCCACGCGAACATCACGTTCGGCAGGAAACAGGGAAGGGCGCAGTGGCGCCGATACCACGCGCCAGTCCGCGTAGAACCAACCGCTGGAAATGGCGAAGGTCGCCGCTGAAACGACACACATTGAGGCAAACACGCGTGATTCGAGGATGCGCGGACCCGCGACGCCCGCTGCAAGAATGAGCGCCCCCAAAACAGTCAGGATGCTGAAGCGCTCAAAAACGAACGCCTGAGAAGGGATCGCAGACGGAAGTGTCAGCCACGCCGTGATCGCCCCGGTAAAGTAAACCAGCGGCGCGACGAATCTCGCCGGTGGCAATTTCCATGCTGCACGAGACGCTGCCGAAAGCGCAGAGCGCAGAACTACCGCCGCAACGGGCGCTGCAATACTGAGGGCTATCGCATATGAACGCGCCTTTCCCTGATTGAGCTGAAGCAGGTCGTACAATGGCAGCACCAGTCGTCGCGGAACCGATGCTAAAAAATCATTGAGGTAGTAATCCCTTAAGTACGCAGACAGCGAGACGCCGCTGACTGCCTCGGCGTTAGCGCTCCAGACGAGCACCGCCAGCGCCAGTGGCAATGCGGACAGCACTAGCAACAGAGCGCCGCGAGTTCTCGTCACGAACAGATAAAAGACCAAGAAGCCAAGCACGAGCAGCATAAACATCGCCATCTGACCGTGCGTCAGGAACAGTAACGCCAGCAGCCCCGCAAGCATGAGCGCATCGCGCTTACGCAGATGCTGCTGAACATCGATGATGAGCGTGAGACAAATTAATGAAAGGGGTACGGCAAGCGTATAGCCCGCAAATCCCCATACAAAACTGAAGTGATACGTGAACAGGGCCGCCAGCCCACCGAGCTGCCACACGCCGCCGAGCCTGTAGATAACCATGCTTGCCGCAATTGGCAGCAGGAGCATGGCGGCGGCGTAGTACAGAAGGTTGGCTGTTTCTACACTGGGGAACACCGATCTGCTGATGAACCAGAGGTGGAACAAGTTGGGACCGACCTGCGGCAATGCGTAATACTCGCGAATCGATAGCGACGTATCCGCCCACTCCCGAATGACGGTACCTGCGAGCAAGTGAAACGGGGTATCCACCATTGGCAGGATTCGAACAGACATCAACAGAATGATCTGCCAGAGAACAATCGCGAGCGTGAGCGCCGCCAACCAACCATTCCGTAATGTAGGTACTGATCGCTTCATGGATTTGGATTTGACTTTGGACGGTATCGATTCGCTGCTGCGACTTCGAGCCGCTCGCCCGCGTGCGCGAGTCCAGCATCCTACCTCCCCGCTGTCGACTTCAACGATGATTGCCCACGACTGCGAACTGACCGCCGATGGGCAGCCATCGGAGCCAGCGCTCTAATCGCTTAAACCGGTACATGCGCGGCGGCAAGAAGAGATAGTGGATCACGCGAACGTCGACAAACCCTGCGCTCCGTAACAACGCCGCCGCTTCGGACGGCGTGAGCAGTATGGCATCGTCATCGAAGGGGCACGCGTCTACAGCACGCTGAGTAAATGGATTTCGAGGATTGTGCTCAAACATCATGAAGGCCCCACCAGTATGCAGGACATCATAGATCTCGCGCACCCACTGCGCACGCGCCGCTACGGGTATGTGGTGGAAGACACATGCCGCAACAGCTATATCAAACGTGCCTACACTGGGAGGAAGACGCTCTTCGGTTCCTACGACGAATCTAGCTCGTCCTTGGGATTGAAGCTGTCCCAGCCGATTTGCTCTTGCAATCGATTCGCCTGAGGTGTCAATCCCAGTCACAGCACACCCGGGAATGCCATCACACAACGCAAAACTCAGGGCGCCGACGCCACAGCCAAAGTCAAGAATGCGACCGTGCTTGCCAGCAACGGCGCTTTTGAGAACATCGACTTTCCGCATCGCATAGTGGGCGACGTCGCCTCCCACCAATGCGACCGATTGCGCCACCGCGGCATCATACTGTTCGGCGTACGCGTCGAATAACTCAGCGTTTGTGAATCCTCCCTCTCCTCGACGAATGACGGCATTGCACGCTGCAGTCTCAACTTCAGCTGCACGTTCTTTGGGCAGGCCTGCTTTTGCCTGCTTCCTCACAGCGCGATCAACGTCGACGATGAAAACTCATGCTCGACCCGCGCCACAAGATGTTCTTGCAAGACATAGAGAGGTCTCGCCTTTGATTGCATGAAGATCCGGCCTATGTACTCTCCCATGATTCCGAGCGCGAGAAGCTGAATGCCGCCGAGAAACATGACCGCGACGAACAACGCGGCCCAACCGGGCACCCATGAGTCTGTCAAGATGCGCGCGACGATTGCGTATAGCATCCCGCAAAACGCAAGCAAAGCCGACAAAAAGCCGCACCAAGTCGCAAAGCGCAAAGGCCCCGTGGAAAAGCTCGACATGCCATCAAGAGCGAATCGCAGCATTCTGACAAGTGGATACTTCGTAGTGCCGGCGAACCGGGCTTCACGCGTGTACGGAAGGGGTTCCTGCCTGAACCCTGCCCACGCCACCATGCCACGAATGAATCGATCGCGCTCTGGCATGCTTTTCAACACCTCAACGACTCTTCGGTCCATCAGCCGGAAGTCACCCGTGTCGTTCGGAATGCGCACTTCGCTGATCCGATTCAGCAGTCGATAGAACATCGTTGCTGTCCCCTTTTTGAAGCGCGACTCACCGACGCGTTCCTGCCGAACGCCGTACACCACATCGACGCCGGCCTGCCAGCGCTTCATCATTTCGGGAATCAACTCCGGAGGATCCTGAAGGTCTGCATCGATCAGAACGACAGCTTCTCCGCGCGCAGCATCTATACCTGCGGTGACAGCCACCTGATGCCCGAAATTGCGAGCGAATGTGAGTATCTGCAGCTGATCTGACGTTCGGTGCAACTCGCGGAGCAGCGCGGGCGTACCATCGCTGCTTCCGTCGTCCACGAAGATAACCTCAAAAGAAGTGCCCAGATGCTTGGAGAGGATAAGCATCAGGCGGTCGTAGGTTGCCAAAATTACTTCTGCCTCGTTGAAGCAGGGCACCACTACGCTAAGGAAGGGAGTATTTCTCAGTAGCATATGATAAACGAATGGATTTGACTTTGAACACCGAGCAGGCGTTTCATACTTGACGAAGATATACTTCTGCGGGTACTGTGTTGACGAGTAAGCAAAGTCGTTTAGTTTCTGTTTTCTGGAAAAACTCCGCTTTCTCATCGAGCAGTCGGCGTTTTATGCATCTTACTCTGTAGAGTCCGCGGGTGCTTGGACAATGCTTTCGGCAGAACTGCGGCGATTGACCGCATGGGGGCGCTCGAGTGCGAGCGTGTCGCGGGTGTGGGATGTGGAATCGACAGCGGACACGCTCACGGTGATGAACAGTGCGGGCAAGCGCGGACTCCTCGCGCGTGGCTATGCCCGAAGTTACGGCGA
>JBBRFQ010000145.1:0-9407 GCA_038224035.1 Gemmatimonadales bacterium | reverse complement strand
GTCCATCTCGGCAAGATTCTCGCCCTGATAGAGGATGTCGCCGCTGGTGATTTCATACGCCGGATGACCGGCGAGCACCTGGGCCAGCGTGCTCTTGCCGGAGCCGTTCGGCCCCATCACGGCGTGGACTTCGCCCGCGTTCACCGTGAGTGAAATCCCCTTGAGAATGGGCGTCCCGTCAACGGCGGCGTGCAGATCACGAATCTCGAGCATGTGCGATGTATGTGCGGGGGGCCGGAGCCCCGGTTCAAGTCGAATAGCGAACGAACAATGACAACGGAATCAGCCGACGCTGCCTTCAAGTGTGATACCCAGCAACTGCTGCGCTTCGAGCGCAAACTCCATGGGCAGTTCCTTGAACACTTCCTTGCAGAAGCCACTCACAATCATGGAAACCGCCTGCTCGGCATCGAGCCCACGCTGCTTGAGATAGAAGATCTGATCTTCCCCGATCTTGCTCGTGGACGCTTCGTGCTCGAGAATCGCCGAGTTGTTCTGTACTTCGATGTACGGGAACGTGTGCGCGCCGCACGCATTGCCCACCAGCATGGAATCGCACTGCGTGTAGTTGCGTGCGCCTTCCGCCTTGGGAAGAATGAGCACCTTGCCACGGTACGAGTTCTGCCCCTTCATCGCCGAGATGCCTTTGCTCACGATGTTCGACTTCGTGTTGCGACCGATATGGATCATCTTCGTGCCCGTGTCAGCCTGCTGCATCTTCGACGCCACGGCCACCGAATAGAACTCACCCACCGAGTTGTCGCCCTGAAGAATCACGCTCGGATATTTCCACGTGATCGCGGAACCGGTTTCCACCTGCGTCCACGAGATCTTCGCATTGGCCATCGCCTTGCCGCGCTTGGTCACGAAATTGTAGATGCCGCCGACACCCTCTTCGTCGCCCGCGTACCAGTTCTGCACGGTGGAGTACTTCACGGTGGCACCGTCGAGCGCGATGATTTCCACGACCGCCGCGTGCAACTGATTGGTGTCGCGCTTGGGCGCCGTGCATCCTTCGAGATAGCTGACGTATGAACCTTCATCCGCCACAATGAGCGTGCGCTCGAACTGGCCGGTGGTGGACTGATTGATACGGAAGTACGTGGACAGCTCCATCGGACAGCGCACACCCTTGGGGATGTAGCAGAACGAACCGTCGGAGAACACCGCTGAATTGAGCGCGGCGAAAAAGTTGTCGCTGTAAGGAACCACGGAGCCGAGATACTGACGTACGAGATCGCCATGTTCGCGAACTGCCTCGCCGAAAGAGCAGAAAATGATGCCCTCCTTGGCCAATTCAGCGCGGAACGTGGTACCCACGGACACGGAATCAAAGACCGCGTCCACTGCGACACCATTCAGGCGCTTCTGTTCGTTCAGCGAAATACCGAGCTTGGCGTACGTTTCGAGCAGCTTCGGATCAACTTCGTCGAGCGAACCCAGCGGATTCACCGACTTGGGCGCCGAATAATACGACGACGCCTGATAATCGATCGGCTCGTACGTGAGATTGGGCCAATGCGGCTCGGTCATGGTGAGCCAGCGGCGGTACGCCTTGAGGCGCCACTCGAGCAACCACTCGGGCTCCTGTTTCTTCGCCGAAATGAAGCGAACGGTGTCTTCGCTGAGTCCGGGCGGCAGCGTCTCCGACTCGATGTCGGTGCTGAAGCCATACTGGTACTCGCGGTTGACCAACTGGTCGATGGTCGCGCTCATGCCTGCTCCTCGTCACACTCGGTAAGCCCGTGCAGAACAGGCGCGGTCGCGCCGATCACTGACGGAACGTCGATGTTGATACTCGTCACGCCGGCCACGACTGACCCGCCGACGTCATACGCACACAGCTCTCCCCCACCCAGTCGATGCGCCCGCCGCTCCACGGTTGCGCCGAGCAGCCGCGCCAACTGCCGCGCCTCAACGTCGCATGCTTCCGGGAACTGCGTGGCGATCTCGCACATCACACAGTTGTGAATGCGCAACGTGGACGCGCGACCTTCTGTCGATTCGCCTTCGGCCATATAGCCGCGAGCGGTCAACAATTCTGCCACCAGTTGCACCCGCTCGGCGAGCGGAAGTCCTTCCAGCACCGGGCCGGCGTCGGCGACCAGTGTTTCCCATTCCTGCGCGAGCACCTTGGCGACCGACGGGGCGCCGCGTTCTGCCTGCAGCGCCTCCAGCGCGGAAGCCAGAACCGACGCATAGCGCCGCGGGAAGACCGCCTCTCCCGCCTCGGTAAGCCGGTACGCGAACACGGGCGCGCCAACCCCGCGGACTTCCCGCTGGTACCTCACCACGCCGTCTTCCTCGAGAACCTTGAGGTGGCGCCGCAGCCCGTTCGGCGTGAGCCCGAAGCGCGCCGCCAACTCGGACGCCGTGAGCGGCTGCTCTTTCTTGAGGGCCACGAGCAACTCCGCTCGCACCCCCCGAAATCCACCCAGCGATCCGATCACGTCTTGCATACCTGATAATATAAGTCGGGAATGGTGAATCGACAACGAAACTGTTGACGAATCGGCTTGGTTCCCGCTCCGGACTTGTTCCCGAATCTTTACAGGTGATTAGAGTTCGGGTGCGTCGAGTTGATGCGTCGCCTCAGTTCCTCTCCGTCACCCGAGGTCGGTCGCTGGTGAACACCACGATTCTGCTCGCCCTCACGGTGCTCGCTGCCGGCTCGATTTATCTGGCCCGCGTGCGCATGCGATCGAATCGTCAGCTGCACGTGCGGGATGGATTGACACAGTTCAAGGCGTCGTTTCCCGGGCGCCGTATCCCGGAGGAACTGCTAGAGCAGACGTACGCGCATCTGATCGAACGACGCGAGGCGGTTGGTGACGACGAAGACGAACACTTCATCGTGGCGCCCGGTCACGACCTGCGCACCGTGTACCATCTGGACGGCCTCGATATCGAAGATGCCGTGTTGTTGATCAGCGACCGCGCCGGTGCGCGACTCCCGAGGGCGCACGACCTCGACGACCTCAAGGGCAGAGTGCAAACCGTACAGGATATGGTGCAGTTTCTGGAGCCCTATTTCCAGAGTGAGAAGACCGACGAGTGAGGGGTAGGAGCGCGGGCGCGCGAGGCTGGGCGTCGTACGCGATGCTGCTTTTGACTGCCTGCGGTCCCGCGCTCTCGCCGCTGCCGCCGGCCACGATGCCAGCCCCGGTTCTGCGGCCAACGTCGGCTGAGGGGCCATCGAATCGTCCGGCCAATCCGGGCTCACTCTCGGCCGGCGTCAGCGAGGCCGATCTCGACGCGCTCTGGACGCGCCAGCTCATGGTGCCGGTGTCCGGCATGGAGCCCACGCAGCTCCGCAACGATTACGAGGCGCGGCGCGGCGCCCGCGCTCATCTCGCGCTCGATATGCTCGCTCCCAAAGGCACCGCAGTCCTGGCCGCCGACGATGGGCGCATCGGACGCATGGGCACCACACCGGTGGGCGGCAACATTATCTACGCCTTCGATCCGGACGAGCGCTTTGTGTACTACTATGCCCATCTGGACCGTTATGCGCGCGGGCTCTCGGTGGGCGATCGTGTGCGGAAGGGCGACGTGCTCGGCTACGTGGGCACAACGGGCAACGCGCCGTCAACCGCACCGCATCTGCACTTTCAGGTGATGCGCAAAGGGGCCGGCCGCGCGTGGTGGGATGGCCCGCCGATCAATCCGTGGTCGTTCTTCGTGTATTCCGGCGCGCCGAACCGGTAGATTTGTGCTTCTTGCTCTGAGCGACGTGAGGCCGCGTGGCTGCGAGTGTTCACCCTGTCACCCGTACCCCCAGTGATCATGACCATGCGCGGTAAGGATCGCGCGGCGCTTCGCGCTGAAGCGCACCATCTCGCCGTCACCGTCCATGTCGGACAAGGCGGGATCACGCCGACGCTGCTCGCCAGCTGCGACGACGTGCTGCGCACGCGCGAGTTGGTGAAGGGCCAGGTCGCGAAGGGCGGCGAGCTGTCCGCACGCGAAGCGGCGGAAACAATTGCACCGGCCGTTGGCGCTGAGATTATTCAGGTGATCGGCCGAACATTTACGTTGTACCGTGAGAACCCGGAGTTGAAGCGGGGAGAGCTCCCCCCGTGGCGACGCTGACCATGTCGTCGTCTTGTAATGCGTCGCGTGGGCCACTATCGTCCCGTGGTCCAAATCGTAAGACGCGTCCGACTTGAGCCGAATTCCAACATGCCCTACATCATCACCGAAGCCTGCATCAGCGTAAAAGACAAGTCCTGTGTGGACGTGTGCCCGGTGGACTGCATCTACGAAGGTCCGGATCAGCTCTACATTCACCCCGACGAGTGCATCGACTGCGGCGCCTGTGAGCCCGAGTGTCCCGTGACCGCCATCTTCCCCGAAGAAGACGTGCCGGTGCAGCTCCAGTCGTTTGTCGGCAAGAACCGTGACGTGTTCACCGGACCCACGCCCCCGGGTCGTCCCACGCGCTGAGCCCAAAGCAGCGCGGTGACGACGCAAGCGCTTCGTCACCGCGCACTGGCTTCATTACGTGAAATAGCGATCTTTCAGCAGGAACGCCGCGATCAGCGCGATGTACTGCAGCACCGTGCTCCGCTCACTCCAGATCGCTTCGCCCCACGCGTGCGTCCCACTCGCCCCCGACTTCGGGGGCGAAGGGAACCAGCGTGGGGTTTCTGCTTTGTACGTCAGATAGGTGTCGCCAAAAATTGTCTCGAGTACGCCTTCTTCGTAGCGTACGATGTAGTAGTACTCGATCGCGAACAACACGGTGGCGACCGGCAGGAACCACAGCACGCCGGAGATGACGGTGAAGCCCATCCACACGAGATAGTTGCCCACGTACAGTGGATTGCGGCACCAGGCAAACGCGCCGTAGTCCACCAGGCGCTGCACCTCGCGAGACCGTCGGCGTGTCACGGTGCCAGCGGCGGCCACACCCGCGAGGCGAATCAGCTCGCCAATCGCGACCATCACCAGCCCGATGACCCAGGTGCGAAGCGCCTGCTCTCCCGGCACCAGCAGGGGAATCGCCAGGAACGGAACGGGCAACCAGCCGCGGTTACGGAACAGCACGTGGCCGATGCGTGCGGCGGGCGAACGTTCGGCGTGGGACGGCGTCGGTGTTACAGTGGCACTTCCTGTGGACATCAACCCTGGGAGTTGGGGAAAACTCAGACGTTTTGTACAACCTCGAGAAACTCGGACAACACACAGTTCACCGCCGCCGGCCGCTCGACGCAGCTCACGTGACCAGCGCCTGCAATGACATCGTAACGACGACGCGTTGCCGATGGCAGCAGTGCGATAAGGGCTTCGGCCTTCGCTGGTGGTGTCAGCACGTCTTCATCGCCCACCACCACGAGCGTGGGCACATGGATCGTACGAACGGTGTCGCTGGCGTCCGGTCGGTCGCGAAGCGCCTGCAACGCTCCAACGATACCGTCAACGCTCGCGGCGCGCAGCATCGACTGCATACGTGCCTCCACGTCGGGGCGCTGCGCCCGCGTCGACTGGCCGATCATACCGGGCAGCAAGGCGTCCGCTACCGCAGTGCCCCCCTCCGAGCGCGCGCGAAGAATCATCGCATCACGGCGAGCGCGACCCGCGTCATCGTCCGCTGACGCCTGTGTATCGAGCAGCGCCAGCGCCTGCACACGCTCGGGGAATCGGCGCCAGCATGCCAAGGCGATGTAACCACCCATCGACAGCCCGGCGATCACGGCGCGCTCGATACCGAGGTAATCGAGCAATTCGCGCACGTCGTCCGCGTATCGATCCATCGACCACGGACCCCGTACGATGGACTCCCCAAATCCGCGCAGGTCCGGCGCAATGCACTGCGCGTTCAACGAAAGTGCCGCGACCTGATGGGTCCACAGCGAGCGCGTGTGCGGAAACCCGTGCAGCAACACAACCGGCGCGCCCTGACCGGCGATCTCCACACCCATCACGCCCGAGGGCAGCGGAACCATCATCCGGTGTCCCTCGCGGCGCGGATCAGCGCGCGTTCCCGCAAGTCCTGTGAGGCCGCGTACATGCGCAGAGGCACCAGCACCGCGGCGGTCAGCGGCACCGCCACCATCAATCCCAGAAATCCGAACAACACGCCCATCAGGGCCTGCGCGACGAGCGTGATCGCGGGAGGTAAATCCATTTCGCCCCGCATGAGTGCGGGAATGAGCAGGTTGTTCTCAAGAAACTGAATCGCCCAGTACGCAATCAAGACGAACAATGCTTTCTGTGGCGAGTCCACGAATCCCATGGCGATCGCCGGAATCGCGGCGAGCACCGGACCGATCGTGGGGACGAACTCAAGCAGGCCGGCAATAAATCCGAGTACGAACGCGGCGCGAACATCGAGCACCAACAGCGCCACCGTCGACACGACACCGATGACGATCATCGCGACGAGCTGTGTCACCAGCCATTTGCGCAGCACCATGGCCATGCCCTCACACACCACGCCCACACTTGCACGATGACGGGCCGGTACCACGGAGAGTGCCCAACGCAAATACAACTTGGGCTCCGCGCCGATATAGATCGCCAAAAACATGATCATTACAAGACTGCCCAGCACGACAACGGTGCCGGAGACCAGTGAGAAGAGCTGACGTGACGAGCCGGCCAGGCCGGTCGTGACCCGGCGGGCCAGCAACTCGCTGCGCGTGGGTTCGCGCGGACCAGCCGCAACACCGGCCGAAATCAGCTCTTCGCGAGCGCGCCGTTCGGCCTCCGCCACGTTCGCGGCCATTGCCTTGCGCAGGCTGTCGCGCAGGAAGTTGGTGCGCGCTTCCAACTCGGCGGCCAGATCAATCGGCGCTTTCTCTGACAGCGTGCCGGTCGCGGCCGCGACGGTGTCCTGGTTCGTCAGCTCGGCGCTGGGCAGGACCGGACGTCCGGGGAGAAACAGGGCGGAATCCACCGCGCGCGACCGCGGCAGCGTCGTCTGCAGCGAATCCTCGATCGCGCGTGAGATGGATTCAATCGCTTTGAGCACCAAGCTATCCGGCGGCGGCGGCGGGGCAACGGCGACTGGTCTCGCGGCCGCCGACCGCCCAGCGCGTACGTCGCGCGTGGAATCGGACCCTTCGACGGCGGCGGCCGAGTCATTCAGCTTCGCGGAGTCGAGTCCATCGACATCCGGGGTGCGCAGGAACGGGTCGAGAAATCCAAACTCCTGCTTGTTGACGAGTGCCTGCACTTTATCCAGCGCGGCGGGCAGGTCGCGTCGCAGCTCGCGGGCTTGCGTGGTGAGCGTAGGAGCCATCAGCCAGACGCTCAGCCCCAACCCCCCGACCACGCCGAAGACCAGCAGCGCCGATGCGATGCCCCGTCGCATGCCACGGGCGTGCAGCCGGTCCACGCCGCTCGCCACGGCCACACCGAACAACACCCCCAGAAACACCACGAAGACGAGCGCGTTGGCGCTCCAGAGAAGCTGCAGGCCCAGCCACACCGCCAGTACGATCAGCGCGCCTCGGGCGACGTCCCCCGAACGCCACAGCGCGCGTCGGGTCTTGTCGTCCGAATCATCCGGCGGCAACTCGCTGTCGGTCGGGGGAACTGGTGCTGTCGGAGTGGTGTCGGGAAGCATGGCGTAATCACTTGCGGGCCGCGCGCCGAGGCAAGGGCGAATCACACAAAGGGACAACGCCACGACATTATCCCGGAGCCACTCCTCAAGATTGCCTGAGCCCCGTGCCAAGAGCGCTACCGCCCGAATAGCTTGCATCAGGCGTGCACATCGTGCGCCGTTTCCCGAGATCCCTGTGCCCCAAGCCGCGCCACTGTACCTCGATTCTATCGAAGCCGTCGATCGTTTTCTGGCCGAGCTCGGCCAGCCGCGCGCAATTGCCATCGATACTGAGGGGGCGAGCTTTCATCGCTTCGTCGATCGTATCTACCTGCTCCAGCTCTCGACGGAGCACCATCACGCCGTGATCGATCCGCTGCCCATCGGCACGCCGGAGCGACTCGGCAAACTCCTGCAGGATCGCCAGGTTGAGGTGGTGTTGCACGACGCCGATTACGATCTGCGGTTGCTGCGAAAGGACTATGGCTGGCAGGTCAATGCGCTGTTCGACACGCGCGTCGCCTCACAGTTGCTCGGGTTGCGAGCGTTCGGATTAGCGGCGCTGCTCGAACAGTTTTTTGGGATCAAACTCGACAAAAAGCATCAGCGGGCCGATTGGTCAATGCGTCCGCTCTCAGCCGACATGCTCGAGTATGCGGCGCTCGATACGCGCTGGTTGCTCGACCTGCGCACCCGTTTGCGGTCCGATCTTGAGAAAGCCGGGCGATGGCACTGGGCGCAGGAGGAGTTCGAGCGCGCCGAGGGCACGCAGTGGACGGGCGATGAATCGCAGGCGTTCCTCAAGCTCAAGGGCGCTCGCGATCTGACGCGCCGCGAGCTGGCGCGTCTGCGCGAGTTGGTGCTGTGGCGCGATGACATCGCACGTGAACTCGACCGCGCGACGTTCCGAGTGGCTGGCAATGAGGTGCTGCTCGATCTGGCCAAGGCGGCGCCGACCTCACCGGGGGAGTTGTCAAAAGTCAAAGGTTTTCCGCGCTCCATGTCGGAGTCGCGTACGCAGGGAGTGCTCGACGCCGTGCGACGCGGCAGTGCGGTGCCGGAAGCGGATCTCCCGCGGTTTCCGAAGGCGGTGCGATGGGACCGCGATCCGGACTTTGATGACCGCGTGGGGCGCCTCAAGGCCGTTCGCGACGCGGTTGCCGAAAAGCTCGAGCTTGATCCCGGCGTGCTTTGCTCGCGAGATCGCATGGAGGCCGTCGCCCGCAAGATGCCAACGAGTCTCGAGGCGTTCGAAGAGATTCCGGAGATGCGGCGGTGGCAGGTGGAAGTGCTTGGTGAGGGCTTCCTCAAGTCACTGCGCACCGGACGCGGCGGCGCGACCGCGACCAAAGTGACGGCACCGGTTGCGGTCCAGCTTTCGGCCTTGCCCGATGAGACAGCGGGTCCCGAGAGTGTATCGGCGCAAGTGCCGAGCCGAGCCGCGGGCGGCGACGATTCCCCGTACCGCCCAGAGGATTGAATGATGTAGGATGAACGCAACGGTCCATGGGTGTTGCGTGATGTCTACAGTTGCTGGTGTTTCGTCGCACAGATGCTCTTCGCTCACCACCCCAGAGTTGCGAGGTATCCAGTATCTGGAATTTAGAAGTCATTGAAAAAAAAAGGGTTAAGTAGATTGTAAAAGCGTTCTCATCCATTCAGATCGCGGCACGATGGGTGCAACAGAGCAAGCGCAACAGGGGCGAAACTCGGGCCCCGCTCGCTCACCGCGACATCTGAGGATTCGTCGAATGTCTACGACGCTCAGCACCCCCGTTCTTTCGCCGCCGCCAGCGACTCGCCTCAACGTTCGATTCGGAGCGATCGCGGTCGTTGCGCTCGCTCTTGATCTGCT
>JBBRFQ010000144.1:0-9450 GCA_038224035.1 Gemmatimonadales bacterium | reverse complement strand
CTGCTCGGTTGGCGTTGCACTTCTGCCACAGGTTCCGGACCAACACCCGCAACGTGTTGCACGCCCACCGCACTCGTGTTGCAGGAACACCGCCTCATCAAGTCCAATGGATGAGCCCGCTCGGGTTGACCCGTGCGCCTTATGGATGGGCCCGGTTGCCGATTTCTCCTCTCATGCACTTGGACTTCACGCACACCGCTGCCGTGCTCGGCACACACCTTGCTATACTGTGGGGGCAGCGAGGCGATGGTGTGCCGCGCTCAACAGTGTGTGCCTCGGAGGCGACAACATGCGGTTCTCACGTGCTCTACTTATCGGCGGCCTACTATTCCCCAGCGCGATGTTCGCGCAGGGCGAAGTAGTGCCGGTTGAAGGTCCCAACGCTCAATCCAAGTGGTTCGGCTGGACGACAGGCCCCACTGTCAGTGCCGGGATCACGACGACGAACCCTCGACTCGGCTTTGGCGGCTATGGGGACGGTTCGCTGGAGCTCAAGACCGGCGGCGACCTCAACGACTGGGCGTTCTGGTTCCGGCTCGCCTCCGGCGGAACCTTCGCCGACGGGCAGATTCTCACCGCCAGCTTCGGCTCGATCACCGACCTGACCACGCTGTCGTTCGACTGGTTTCGGGTTGAGGACGCCTTCTCGCGTTCCCGCGTGAACCCCGGCGGGCCCACGCTTGACCCCATCGTCGACTGGCCATTCAAGACACCCGTGTTTCGCGTGCTGCTCGCCGAAGAGATCCCTAGCGTCGACGGTGGACCCGTCCAGACGGTTCGCAGCGAGTTGGTGTGGGAAGGGTTCTTCAACTGCGCCGATGGCGCGGGGGGCTTTCGTCAGTGCGCACAGGGAGACCC
Source organism: Gemmatimonadales bacterium (assembly GCA_038224035.1). GTDB lineage: Bacteria > Gemmatimonadota > Gemmatimonadetes > Gemmatimonadales > Gemmatimonadaceae > JAABRT01. Next base: position 8,592 of record JBBRFQ010000144.1, on the reverse strand, counting down.
CGAAACGCCCCTCGGGCAGTGGAACGTCACCGGCAACCTGGTGGGCCAGAACTTCTGGTATAACCGCGCGCCGGTGGTCGGAGCGGACCCCGTCGGCGACTATCTCGTTGGAAGCGATTGTGTGCTTGATCAGGCCCAGGTGTGGTCAGGAGTCACCGTGGCGAGCACGGTCGACGCGCTATTTGGCGCCCAAGGCTGCTTCAATCACAAAGTCTCCGTGCTCGGCGTAGGCGTCGGACTCGGTAGTCAGTGGCCCTATGGGTACGAAGCCTTTGTCGACAACGTGCGTATGGACTTTTCCACCGGTGGCGGGCTCGATGCGAACTTCGACTTTGTGCCCACCAGCACGGTTCCGGAGCCCACCAGCTATGCGCTGATGGCCGTCGGACTGGCCGCGATCGGCGCCCTCTCTCGCCGACGTCGGCTCCGTTAGGCATCTCCAGCGCGCCGCAGCGCTCCGACCCCAGCCCCCAACGCCCATCCGGCGTTGGGGGCTTTTTGTCGCGACGATTGTGACATCGCTCTTTGAAGCGAGCTCATGTTGTTGCCGGACGCGTGACCCCCCATTAGTGTCCCTGCGCACAGTCGGTCACCGCAGAACAGTCTGTACCGAGTGCGTGACCACGGCTCCGCACGTGTCGTCTTCGGGGTGAGCCTCCCGATCGGCCGAGTTGCCTTCGTTCCGCGCATGACCGCCTGCGCCGGTTCGGCCACATTCTCTCGATACGCCCGTGGAACTGTTTCCCATCGCGACCGCCGCCGCCCCAGAGACCACCCACCGCATTTGCGTGGTGGTGGGTACACGCCCGGAAGCCATCAAGATGGCGCCCGTCATCGCGGCGCTCAGGAAGCATCGACCATATCTCGACCCAATGCTCGTCGCGACCACGCAACATCGCGAGATGCTCACGCAGGCACTCGACGTGTTCGGTTTGACGCCCGACGTCGATCTCGGTCTCATGCAGGCCGGACAGAATCTGGGTGTGTTCACCGCACGCGCGATGGCTGCGCTGACCGAGTGTTTTCTCACGTACCGTCCATCGTTCCTGCTGGTCCAGGGTGACACGTCGACTGTCACAGCCGCGGCGCTGGCCGCGTTCTATCAGGGCATTCCCGTGGGTCACGTCGAAGCCGGGCTGCGGTCGTTCGATCTCAGCAGTCCGTTTCCGGAAGAGGTGAACCGTCGCGTTGCCACGTGCACGGCGACGGTACACTTCGCACCCACGTCGCAAGCACGCGACCATCTGATTTCCGAAGGCATTCCGGAAGAAGACGTCGTGATCACGGGCAACACGGTTGTTGACGCGTTGCAGATGATTCCGCGGATGCAATCGTTCGCGACCTCTGAACTGAACCGCATTCCGTGGGATCGCCACCGCGTCGCACTTGTCACCGTGCATCGCCGAGAGAGTCTTGGCGCGCCGCTTGATGGTTTGTGCGACGCGTTCCTGCAGCTCGTCGAGCGCCATCCGACGCTGCATCTTGTCTTTCCCGTGCACCTCAACCCGCGCGTGCGCGATGTCGTGCACGCACGGCTTGCCGGGCATCCGCGCATCACCCTGTTGGCGCCGCTCGCGTATCCTGAGTTGCTCGAGGTGATGCGCCGCTGCACGCTGATTCTGTCCGACTCCGGCGGTATTCAGGAAGAAGCGCCATCGGTGGGCAAACCGATCCTGATTCTTCGCGATTGCACGGAGCGTCCTGAAGTGATTGAGGCCGGCTTTGGCGAGTTGGTCGGCACCGACCCGCGTCACGTGGTGGCGCGTGTCAGCGCGCTGTTGAACGACGCCGGACTGTATTACGAACGCACCCGCGGCTCCAACCCGTTCGGTGACGGACACGCCGCGGTACGCATCGCCCAGACGATCGAGCAGCGCCTGCGGTTCCCCTCGCACCAGAGTGGCCCGCGCCGTCTCGATCACAGTGCCGTGAACGACACGCTCGGACGCCTCGCGATCGCCAGTTGATGCATGTATCGATGCCCGGATTGAGGTTCACGCTATCGGTCACCGCGCTGGCGTGCACGCTTGTGGCCAACTCCGCGGGCGCGCAAGCGCCGCTCGGCATCTTCGCGGGCCAGTGGACAGAAGTGGGCGCCACCGCTCATGCCGTTTCGAACGAGCTCGGTGACTGGCGCGGTGTGTATGCGCGCACGGTGGCGCCGGTCGGCGAATCGAACGTGTTCTGGGCCGATGTGCTCGCGCTCGAGGCGTTCGGTGAACGCGGTGTGCAGGTCGCGTTCGCGCACCGACACGACTGGACCGGCCGGTTCTTTCATCTGGCGGGTGTCACCGCCGCGGACGGTGCCCCGATCTTCCCGCGGGTGCGCGGGGACGTACAAGTTGGCCTGCGGCTTGGCCGCGCACGCAATATCGTTGCGACGGTTGGTGTGTCGCACGTTCGCTCTGTTGAGGAACTCACCGACGCGGCCTTCATCAGCAGCGTCGCGTGGTATGCGCCGAGGGGTTTCATCGTGGAGGGTGGGGTGCGCGCCAATACCAGTTGGCCCGGTCGCATCCGCACCGCGCGCTTCACCGGCGCCGCCACGTGGATGTCCGCGAAGCGATCGCTTACGGTGCGCGCGATCGGCGGCGAAGAAGGATGGCAGATTCTCTCCGCCGACCAGTCGCTGATTCGATTCTCCAGCAACGAAACGTCGCTTGCGTGGCGCGAGCGTGTGAGCGCGCGCTGGAGTACCGCGCTGCAAGTTGATCACTACACCAATCCCACGTATACGCGTACCGGCGTGTCGTTGGGCGTTGCCCGGAGCTGGTAGATGGCCACGCGTTCCACTCCACCGGGCGTCGACGCCGCGTTCACCGATGCGACGCGACGCGGCTCCACCGGCGACACACTGCGCAAGCTGGGCGTGCAGGGCGGACGCATCGCGCCGCATCGTTCGATGATCGGATTGCGCGCGTCGCCGGCGCTGTTGCTCGATCTGCTCGTGTTACCATCGATCATGCTCGTGAGCGTGTTCGTGCTGCTTGATCCCCTCATGCGAGCCTGGCGATGGATCATGGACGCGCTGCGCGGACCACTCGACCTCGGCGACGCGATCAGCACCACGGTCATCACGCTGGCGCCGTCAATCGCCGTTGCCGTGCCGGTGTATCAGGTGGATGCCGGCTGGCCCACGACGGCACAACTCGCGGGCGGCTGGATCTTCACCGCCGTGCTTGCGTTCATTGGCGCGGCGCTTCGCGGCGGCTTCATACCGGTGGGGTACTTGCTGCGCGCCCTCGCCATGATGCAACTGGCGGCGCAGGTGTGGTTCACGCTCGCCGGTCCGCCGTTTCCGTATTCGCTGGCCGTGTACGGCTCGGGTTTGCTGGTGACCGGTGTGGTGATTCTGCTGCTCGCGCCGTTTCTCGTGGGCGCCACATTCTTCGTGTTCGACTTTCCGCTGCACAAGAAACTCTCGCTCGGCGCCCTGTTGCTCGGCCACCTTGCCGTGCTCTTTCCATTGCAGGCAACGGTGCATGTCTGGCTGATCAAAAACGTGTCGATGCTGGCGATGCCGATGCTCTTTCTCGTGTTCGGTGTGCTGCTCGACGTCTTCGTGTATGTCGCGCTGTACGGGTGGGCGATGAGCTGGCGGTCCGGACGTGAGCTCGATGCGGTCGTGCGCCGGCCGCCGGTTCCTTCCCGCCGCCTGCGGCGTGTTTCACCCAACGCCTGACGTGGAGCGCGCACCATGATCGTGTTGCTCGCTACCATCGGCATGTGGGTCGCCGTCGTCGTGCTGACCGTGTATACGGCGCGCCACTACTTCTTCACGCTCAATCGCCTGTTTGGAAAACATCGCCAGCCATACGTGGACATCGTCGCCGGCGAGTGGCCGACGGTGGCCGTCTTTGTCCCCGCGCACAACGAATCGGCGGTGATCCGCGATTCGCTCGACGCGCTGCTGGCGACCGATTATCCGCGTGACCGGCTCGTCATCGTGCCGGTGGATGATCGGTCATCTGACAATACGCGTGCGATTCTCATGGAATACGCGACGCGCGAGCCGCTGCGCATCCGTCCGCATCTGCGCGACGGCGGTCAGCCCGGCAAAGCGGCGGCGCTGCGCGAGGCGATGGAGCTGTATCAGGCGGATGTGTTCCTCGTGTTTGATGCGGATTACATCCCTGGGCCGCGACTGCTGCGGCAGCTTGCCGCGCCGTTTTTCGATCCCGAAGTTGGCGCCGTCATGGGGCGCGTGGTGCCGCTCAATGTGGGCAGTTCCCTGCTCACCCGATTGCTCGATCTCGAGCGCGCCGGCGGCTATCAGGTGGATCAGCAGGCGCGCATGAATCTTGGTCTCGTCCCGCAGTACGGCGGTACGGTGGGCGGGGTGCGTCGTTCGGCGCTGCGACAGGTCGGCGGTTGGCGCGTGGACAGTCTCGCCGAAGACACCGACATCACGTATCGACTGCTGCTCGCCGGCTGGGAAGTGGTGTACCAGAACCGCTCGGAGTGCTACGAAGAAGTCCCCGAAACGTGGCCCGTGCGCATTCGCCAGATCCAGCGTTGGGCGCGCGGTCACAATCAGGTGTTGAGCACCTATCTCGGCCGGCTGATTCGCAATCCGATGCGACTGCCGCAGCGTCAGGTGATCGACGGCGTGCTGTTGCTCGGTGTGTTTGTCGTGCCGCTCGTACTCATCATGGGATGGGTCTGCGCCATCACGCTCTTCTTTACCGGCTCGCGTCCGCAGTGGGGACCGATGGCGGTGCTCGCGGTGTCGGCGTTCAACACCGTCGGCAACTTTGCGGCATTCTTTCAGGTCGCCGCGGCCAGTCGCCTTGATGGCTCACGTGAACGCATTCGTGTGCTGCCGTTCATGTTGCTCGGTTTTCTGGTCAGCACGTTTGCTGTGGCGCGCGCGTCGAGCTCTCGCTCGTCGTGGATGAAGCAGAAAGACGTGTCGTGGGACAAGACTGAACGCTATCGCGGCGGTAACGGCAACGGCGGCAGCACTGGAGAACGGAACGGCCCGACCGTCGAGGCGAAGGTATGACCGGCGGACTCGCCTTCTCGGCCGTACTCGCCGGCACGGTCGCCTGGATCACATTGCCGCTCATTCCGGCCATTCGTGAGCTGCTCAATCCGCGCGACGCCGGTCCGCTTGACGCCGTTGGTCAGGACTCGGGCGAGCTCACGTTTTTCGCCGATTCGTTTCGTCAGTTCGTGCATTCAGGTGGTTACGCGCAGGCGACCGATGGCATGATGCTCCCCGATGGCCGTCAGGTGGTGCTGGCATCGGCTGCGACTTTGCCCGCGGCCGACCTCAAGCGGATGGGGTTGATGGTCGCGGAGTCGGGCGCGACGCTCGCCGGACACGTGGAGTATCCGGCGGAGATCTACGGCAACGGTGATCTCACCATCGGTGCCGGTGCGGCGATACGTGCCGCGCTCTCCGAAGGTCAGCTTACGTTGTCGCCGCACGTCACCGCCCTGCGATGGGTGCACGGCGAACGTTCACTCGCCGTAGGCGATGGCTCGCAACTGCTTGGCCGCGCCACTTCACGCGGAGCGATTGCGCTCGGGCGCGGCGTGGTGTTCGATCGTGTGCTGGCACCGTACATCGTGGTGGGCGAGGCGAGCGTCGCGCCGTCCTCACTGTCCACGACCGCTTGGGAAGTGGCCGATTCACGCCCGAAGTTCGCGCTGGCGCGTGCCTCGGCCGTGCTTGCGTCGCAGCACTGGTTGGTGGACGAAAATCTGGTGATCCCTGATGGTCACGTGTTTCGCGGCACGCTCGTGGTGCGCGGGTCGCTCAAGATCGGTGCGAACTGCGAGATTCGCGGCAGCATCAAGGCGCACAAGCGATTGGTGATCGGCCAAGGCACCGTCATCACCGGTGCAGCGGCGGGTCGTTCCGACATTCAGTTGGACGAACGCGCGCGCGTGTATGGTCCCGTGATCTCCGAAGGTACGGTCACGCTGCTGGAGAGTGCGCGCGTGGGATTACCCTCCAGGCCGGCGTCGGTCTCGGCCGAGCGCATCGTGTTGCACGCCGGTGCCGAGGTGTTCGGCAGTTTGTCGGCGCGGCTTGAAGGTGTGACGGCAAGCTGACGCGACAAAGGCCCCGAACAATGAGTTCAGGGCCTTTGTCATACGACGGAAGTGCGCGGCTACCAGCGATAGTGCGCGAAGGCCTTGTTGGCTTCGGCCATGCGGTGCGTGTCTTCCTTCTTCTTGATCGCGTTGCCCTCGCCACGTGACGCAGCGAGCACCTCGGCGGCCAGCTTTTCGTCCATCGACTTTTCGTTGCGATCACGCGAGTAGCTGATCAGCCAGCGCATCGCGAGTGCCGTGCGGCGGTCCTGACGGACTTCGACGGGCACCTGATACGTAGCTCCACCAACGCGGCGGCTCTTGACTTCGACAACCGGCTTGAGGTTGTTGAGCGCCTGCTTGAACACGGTGACGCCGGGCTGGCTGGTCTTGTTCTCAACCGTGTCCATCGCCTTGTAGAAGATGCCTTCGGCCGTGGACTTCTTGCCGTCGAGCATGAGCGAGTTGATGAACTTCGACACGGTCTGGCTATCGTAGCGCGCGTCGGGCAGGATGGTGCGCTTGACTGAACTTTTGCGACGGCTCACTTCTTCTTACCTCCAGCCGCGGGCTGGCCGGGCTTTGGACGCTTGGTCCCGTACTTGGAGCGGCTCTGGTTACGTCCGTTGACGCCCGATGCGTCGAGTGAGCCGCGCACGATGTGGTAGCGCACACCCGGAAGGTCCTTGACACGACCACCGCGCACGAGCACGATCGAGTGCTCCTGCAAGTTGTGTCCTTCACCCGGGATGTAGGCAGTGACTTCAAACTGATTGGTGAGACGCACACGGGCCACCTTGCGGAGGGCCGAGTTGGGCTTCTTGGGCGTGGTGGTATACACACGCGTGCAGACGCCTCGCTTGAACGGATTGGCCTTGAGGGCCGGCGCCTTGTCGCTGCGCTTGACGTCCTTGCGCGCCTTGCGGACGAGCTGGTTGATCGTTGGCATTCGCCGAAAACACCTGCGTTATGTGTTCAAACTCCGACCTCTACGTGGATCGCGCGTCGGGTACATCGGGCGTCGGGGACCCCGGGACCAGTGGTTCGGATGCACGAGGCAGCTGAGCCTGACGGGCGGCACGGAACAGAACCCTAAGCTTATTCAGCTTTGAGGGCCTGGTCAACCGCTGGTAGCGAGGCGAGGACAACTTCCGACCCGCAGGGCCCGCCAGGTTCCATCGCGGCCGGGCCCTATTTACCGGCGACGATCTTGGCGACCATCTCGGAAATCTTGTTCTCCAGACCACCGAGCGACGTGCAGCGGACATCGTTGGGATTGCCACTCGCCGGACGGCGGGCGGTGCCCTGGACCAACGTCTGCAAGCGCGTGCGACCATCCGGTGTCGGCGCGAGCATCGACATAATTTCAAGCGTCACATCGTAGGTTTCGGCGTTGGGCATGCCGCTCTCGCCGCCACAGTCTACCGCGCGGATCATGGGTACGGAGCCTACGCGGCGGCGCGTACGAAGCGAGGTGTTGCCGAGGATCTTTTTCTCGTTGTCACGCTTCGTGAGCGGGATTTCGAGCGAGACGTAGACGGACTGCAGCGCCGACCAGGATGCGTCCATGTTGCCATCGATCGTTGAACCGACCGCACTGGCCTCATTGACCATGTTCAGACCGGTCGATGCGCCCATGCCTTGCACGGTTTGCGTGGTGATCGCCCGATCTGCCACTAACTCGGGACCGGCGGCAGGTCGGCTGGCGCAACCGCCGAACACTCCAATTCCGACAAACAATATCGCGGCACGCATTCGGCACTCCTCGGGCATCTCGGTGAGCAGGATCGGGTGTCCTATGGATGACAGGACGATACGTGCTGGACGATCCACGCGCCATGTGGCCGCGGTCGGCGCCCCCACATGGTTGCGACATGTCGCCCGCTCCGGAGACTGGAACGGTGCACCGCAAACGCGATCCGCCTCTCCATGATTTGTGTCGTCCGGCCGTAACGTCGATAGCCTTGCCGACGTATGTTCAGGTAGAAACCACACTTTCCTGTGACCGACACACTCGCCACCCGACTTAGCGAGGCCCTGGGGCCCGATTACACGCTTGAGCGCGAGCTCGGCGGCGGCGGCATGTCCCGCGTCTTCGTGGCCACTGAACGGGCGCTGGGGCGCCGCGTCGTGGTGAAAGTGCTGCCGCCCGATCTGGCAGCAGGCGTGAACATGGAGCGGTTCCGCCGTGAGATTCAGCTCGCGGCCCAACTGCAACATCCACATGTGGTTCCGCTGCTGACGGCCGGTGAACGCGGAGATCTGCTGTGGTTCACGATGCCGTTCATTGAGGGCGAGTCGCTGCGCGTCACCCTCGACCGACGCGGCAAGCTGCCCGTGCGCGAAGTGCTGCGCATTCTGCACGACGTCGTGGATGCGCTGGCCTACGCGCACAGCCGCGGCGTAGTGCACCGTGATATCAAGCCCGGCAACATTCTCATGAGTGGTTCGCACGCGGTCGTCACCGATTTTGGTGTGGCGAAAGCGCTCAGCGTCGCGATTCCGATCGCGGGTCACACCACCAGTGGCATGGCCATCGGAACGCCC
>JBBRFQ010000143.1:0-9453 GCA_038224035.1 Gemmatimonadales bacterium | reverse complement strand
GAGCAAGTCGATGTCTGCGACCCGCACGCCCGCCTCATCAAGGGCGCGGCGTGCGGCCGTTACCGCGAGGTCGCTGCACTGCTCGTCGACTCGGGCGACGCGTCGCGCCTGAATGCCGGTGCGCGCCGCCAGAATGCCCCGCCGCACGCGAAATCCCGGGCTCGCGGCGGCAATCATCGCTTCGACCTCAGGAGAGGTGCGGATGGCCGCCGGCAGATAGGCGCTGACGGCCGATAACTGCACGCGCGGGAGCGTCAACGAGCGCAACGACATAGCGCGTTGTGACACGTGCGACCGCGAATCGGCACCGGAACGCAAAATCATTCGATAAGTACGGTTGGCGTGGGACGGAAGCGCACGCCCAAACGTTCGCCCGGTCTTTTCGTCTGGAGCGAGGCCTGGGGAATGCTACTCAGAAGTGTGTCCGGAGATGGCGCCAGTCGGCATCAGTCGAGTGACGTAGAAGCCGACGTATTGCCCGCCGAGCACCCACACCATATCTTCGGCGTATGTTCGGACTTTCCGTTGTCCCGCGCCACGATTCGCCTCAGCTTTCGTTTCTCGACGCCGTGCCTCGCCTCGACGCGTCGCCGCTGCGCGAGGTCGTGCGGCGCGACGTGAAGAATGTGCCAGGCGTCTACCGCATGCTCGGCGCGCGCGGCGAAGTGCTGTACGTGGGCAAGTCCCGACAGCTGCGCTCCCGACTGCTCTCGTACTTCCGACTACCGTGGCCCGAGCATCGCCACGCGCGCATGCTGCGCGAGACGGCGAACATCGAATGCGAGGTCGCACCGAACGAGTTCGCCGCCCTGCTCCGCGAAACGCGGCTCATTCGCGCACACCTTCCAGCGTACAATCGGCGTGGGGCGCGTCCGCTCGATCGATGGTGGGTGATCGTCATCTCGCGCGGACCGGTGCCTCGATTGCGTGTACAGCGCGCGAGTGCGGTGGCGGGTGCGCGCAGTAGTGGCTCGAGTACCGTCATCGGCCCGTTTGCGCACAAGTCGCCGCTGGTCTCCGCCGTACGCGTACTCAATGACGCTCTGGGTTTACGTGATTGCGCAGATCGCGTGCCGATGGTGCTGCGCGACAGTGGTGACTTTTTCGCCGACGATCCCGCCTATGCACGCACGCCCGCGTGTCACCGGTACGAGACCAAGCGTTGCCTCGGCCCCTGCGTGGCCGCGTGTACCCACGGCGAGTACCATGTGCAGCTTGAACGCGCGCAAGAGTTTTTGCGCGGCACTAGCGATGCCCCCTGTGTAACGCTGGAGCAGGAGATGGCGGTGGCCAGCGCGCAGCTGTCGTACGAACGCGCCGGCTGGCTCCGCGATCGTCTCGCCGCGCTCGAGACATTGAACGCACAGTTGTCGCGCGTGCGCGAAGCGCTGCAGCGTCCATCCTTCGCCTATCGCGTGCCGAGCGTCACTGGCGGCGATCGCATCTATCTGATTCGCGATGGCCACGTCGTGGGTGACGCGGCGATCACCGACACCGACATGATCGCTCGCCTGCTGGCACTCGAGGCGCGTCCGGTGTCGCGCGCGACCGGACTCACCGTGACCGCGCTCGAGGAACTCACGCTCATCGAGCACTGGTTTCGCACGCGTACCGAGGAGCAACTGCGCACCGCGCCAACGCTGCACGAACTGCTGCGCTGACATTCCCAGTTACGCTTTCCCGACAGCCTTCGCCCGCGCCTGCTCCAGGCGCGTCGCCAGCGCTGGAGCCAACGCGAGATCTTTCTCCGGAAGCAGCGTATACTTGACCGTATTGCCCGGAACATCGCTGGCGAGCGCATTCACGAGATCGAGCAACACGTTGTACGCGCCGCGCGTCAACTTCGGATTGGTTGTGGCCTCGCTCGGACTCGTGGCCGTGAAGGCCGCGCAACTGATGAGCGTATCGCTCGCGTTGATATAGACGGAACCGTTGATCGTCTGACACCCTTCAGACCAGCTGTTCACGTCACGGGTCATGCCCTTGCCGCCCCAATGGATGTTGATCGTGGCATTGGGTTCGAGCCCTTTGTCGAGATCCGATTCGTCGAGCCGTTTGTTGCTGCCCGCGCGCACGATGAGCACGCCATTGCTTTGCGGGCGCAGTGCGAGATAACTGCGCTGATGCCAGCCGAAGTGATAGTTATGCTGTCCCGGCACGAGGAACGGCGGACCCGCCGGGTTCGACGATGCACCGGGCTCCGTAGTCCCCTGAAACTTGAAGACGAGCCCCTTGATCAGCAGCACAAAAATATCGTCGAACTTGCCCTGCATTTCGGCTCGTCGAATGCCAATCAGGTGTATGTTGCCGGCCGCTGCGAAGTCCCATTGCGCAACCTTGCGCGTGTCGGAGGCGCCCGCAAAGGCGTTCACCATCTGCAGCTCGCGAGTCGGAGTCGTCAGATGCTGCTGTTTGACTTTTTCGAGCAGCGCCAGCCATTCGCCATATTCCGCTGTACTCGGCGTGCCCGCGTTCCATGCGTCGATCGTCGGCGCCCAAACCATGCGCAGATGCTGTTGCGTCCACCGCAGCAGGTGTGCCTGCGTTTGTGGTCCGTAGCGACCGTCCGGTACACAGTCCTGCTTTTCGACCGATCGCACGTACTCCTGAAACAGCCGTATCGCTGACTGGGTGCGGTAGCCGCAAATGCCATCGATGGTGGCGCCGGGGAAAAAGCCGAGGTCCTTCAGCGACTGTTGTACCTGCGCAATCGACATCAGCGGGGAGCCGCCCGGCGTGCGCCTGATGACCAGCTTATCGACACCACTCTTTACGTCGGCCAAGGCAAGGCGCGTCATGCGCTCCACTTGTTTCGTGTACGCGGCGCAGGCCGCGTCTGAGACATCCGGGTCTACCACGCCAAGTTCAATCATCACCGCGGCTCTCTGAACAAGGTGATCGTGCGACACACTCTCACTGTCACCAGCGAACATACAGCTTGACGGAATGCAACGCGAATACGCCCGATTCGCCGAGCTCGACTATTGCGATCCCGAAGCACCACCGACGAGCGAGTGCCGCTCGTCACCCCAACGGCAGGATCTCCACGTGCGCGCCACCGCGCGAGATATGCAGTCGCCCCACGCTCGGACTCAATTCAAAACGCTTTGGGCCCGCCGCACCGGGATTCACCACCAGCGTATCGCCTACACGTGTGATCATGGCCTTGTGCGTGTGCCCATACACAATCACCTCAGCCTCGGGGTACAGCTCCACCAGCGATTCCGGCGTGGGCGAGCCGAGTTCGTGCCCGTGCGTCACCAGCACGCGAATACCGCCAATGGTGAGTTCGAGCCGCTGAAACAGATCTGCGCGTCCGGGTTCGTCGGTGTTGCCGTAGACCGCGCGAATCGGTGCGATGGCGCCGAGTTCCGCCAGCACCGACGCCGGCCCGACGTCTCCGGCGTGCAGGATCTGCGTCACGCCCTCAAGCGCGGCGAACACCTCCGGACGGACGAGCCCATGCGTATCGGAGATGAGCCCGATCGCGATGCGCTCGGTGCCACGGCCTTCCATCGGGATTGGCGTCACGATTGTCCTCCACCCCAGCGTCGACCCACAGAATGATCGAGCTCCAACTGGTCCAGAATCCGGGCCACAATGAAGTCCACCAACTCGTTGATCGTCTGCGGCTGATGATAGAACCCGGGTGCGGCCGGTAGCACAATCGCGCCGGCGCGCGTCACCGCGCTCATGTTTTCGAGATGAATGAGAGACATCGGCGTCTCCCGCGGGACGAGCACGAGTCGGCGTCGCTCCTTGAGCGTGACATCGGCCGCGCGCTCAACAAGCGAGCGCGAGGTGCCGTGCGCGATGGCGCTCACGGTGCCCATGCTGCACGGGCAAATGACCATGCCCGCGGTGCGAGCCGAACCCGACGCGGGAGACGCACCCCGATCGCTGTCGTCGAAGACGCGGACGTGGGCAGCAAAACCATCGGGCCCCACAGAGGTGCGCAGCGCGTCGAGATGGGCGATGCCGGACTCGGTCTGCAGCAGTCGCCAGCCGTGCGACGACACAATGAGCCACGTCGGCACCTGTAGTTGAATGAGCGCTTCGAGCAATCGTACCGCGTACGGCGCACCGCTCGCGCCCGTGATCGCCAATACCACCGGATAGCGCAACATCAGGCGCCCACCAGTGCAGCGTGACGCGTGAGCAGCGTGGCGGCGAGCACACACATGAAGAACACCATCGAGATAATTCCGTTCATGGTGAAAAATGCCGCGTCCAGCTTGCCCAGATCATCGGCCTTCACCAGTCGGTGCTCCCACACCAGCAAGGCGGCCGCCAGCGCGACGCCGCCCCACAACAACGCCTGCGCAAGCTCGGCGCCTGCGCGTTCCGAGAGCTGCAGCGGATCGGCCGCGACGGCTGCAGCCAGACACAGCACCGTTGCGACATGCAATGCGCGTGCAACCGAGATGGCCGGCCGCACACCCATCGCCGACGGCAGCGAATACAAGCCTTCACGTCGGTCAAACTCCGCGTCCTGCAACGCGTAGAGAATATCAAAGCCACCCGTCCAGGTCATCACCGCCAGCGACAGCGCGCACAGCAACCACCACGGCTCGCTCCAGGCGCCGGTGACGGCGAGGTATCCGCCAACCGGGGAGATGCCCAGCCCGAGCCCAAGCCACAAATGGGACCACCGCGTAAAACGCTTGGTGTAGCTGTAGCCGAGCACCCACAGCAGCGCGACGGGAGAAAGCAGCAGGCAAAGCGGGTTGAGCTGCCACGCGGCCGTTACGAACACCGCACACATCACCGCGACAGCTACCGTCGCCTGTGTCACGGTGAGTGCACCGCGCGGGATTTCGCGCATCGCCGTACGCGGGTTGAGCGCATCGACATCCCGGTCAACGATGCGGTTAAAGCCCATGCCGGCAAATCGCGCCGCGGTAAAGGCCAACAGCACCCACCCGATCACATTCCATGTGGGTGACACCACCGCACTCGCAAAGCAGACGCCCACGAGCGCGAAGGGCAAGCCGAACACGGTGTGCGGCAGCTTCACGAAGTTGGCGAGACGGACAAGCAGCGACGTGCCTTCGAACGTTTGCCCATCCCGCGCGCCGGGAGGAACCGGCAGGCCGGCCGGCGTGCTCAACGCATCCCCGACGACGCCGGACGCGGCGGAAGTCCCAGCGTGCTCCACATTGCGTCAACACTGGCTTTGGTTGCCACATCCATGTCAATCATCTTCGGCCACGGGCGCGACGAACCCTCCTCGGGCCATTTGCGCGTGGCGTCAATGCCCATCTTGCTGCCGTACGTAAACGCGCGGCTGGCATGATCGAGTACGTCAACCGGACCCATGGTGAATCGCACATCACGATCGGGATCCATGTTGTTGAGCGCCGCCCACCACGCTTCGAGCGGATTGCGCACGTTCACATCGTGGTCGAGCACCACGAGCACCTTGGCCAGCGACATCAGCCCCTGCCCCCAGAGCGCGTGCATCACCTTGTCGGCCTGACCGGGATAGCGCTTGTCGATCGAGACGAACACCAGGTTGTGAAACCCGCCTTCAGCCGGCATGTGGTAGTCCACAATCTCGGGGCACGTCAGCTTGAGCAGCGGCAGAAAAATGCGCTCCGTGGCATGACCGAGATAGAAGTCTTCCATGGGCGGCTTGCCCACAATCGTGGTGGCGTACGTGGCCTGCTTCCGCATCGTCACCGCGGTCACGTGCACACGCGGATACAGGTCGGCTTCGCTGTAGTATCCCGTGTGATCACCGAACGGGCCCTCCATGACGAGCGCCTCAGAGGGATCGATATACCCTTCGATCACCAGATCCGCGTCGGCCGGCACTTCGAGATCGCACGTGACCGCTTTCACCAACTTCACCGGTGCCTTGCGCAGGAAACCGGCGAAGATGAACTCGTCGATCATCGGCGGCAGCGGTGCCGATGCGCTGTACATGCTCGCCGGATCGGCCCCCACCGCGATGCACACGGGCATGGTCTCGCCACGTTCGGCCATCTGTCGCAGGTGCTCGGCGCCGGTCTTGTGGCGCTGCCAATGCATCGCGACATCGCGTTTGCCGAGCTGCTGCACCCGATACATGCCCACATTGCGAATGCCGCGCGTGGGATCTTTCGAGATCACCATTGTAAGCGTGACATACGGTCCGCCATCTTCGGGCCAACACGTGATAATGGGCAGCTTGTCGAGATCCACTTCGTCGCCGCGCCACACGATTTCCTGACACGCCGGCGTGCCACTGCTGCTCGTGCGCGGCGGGAACTTGCTCACTTCAAACAGGCGCGATACGAGCCCGAGTTTGGCGAACAATCCGTCGGGCACCTTGAGATCGAGCAGTTGGGTGATCCGGCTCCCCACGCTGTCGAGATCATCGACGCCAAGCGCAATCGACATGCGGCGCATCGAGCCGAACAGATTGATCGCGACCGGCATTGCCGCGCGCGTCCCGTCACGCAACACCGGATGCTCAAATAGCAGCGCGGGCCCACCGCCGGGCATCTTCATCACGCGGTCGGCGATCTCGCACAGCTCAAGGTGCACGCGCACCGGATGCGAGATGCGATGCAGTTCGCCCGCCTTGTCGATGGCGGTGATGAACTCGGACAGGTTATCGAGTGACAAGACGACGCGGGGTTGAAGACAACTCGTGTGCGTGCCTCACGGCACGACACCCATATGAATCGCGGCAATGCCAAAGCTCACGCGCTGCCACGTCACGTCGCGAAATCCCGCGGCGATGAGTCGGTCGGCGAGCGCCTGCTCGGTCGGAAAGTGCGCCACCGACATGGGAAGATACGTGTACGCCGAGCCGTGTCCGCTCACGAGTCGGCCAACGGCCGGCAGCACATGGTGGAAGTACGCGTGGTAGCCCAGACGAACGAGGCGCGAGGGCGGCGTGCTGAACTCCAGAATCACAAACCGCGCGCCGGGTTTGAGCACGCGACGCACCTCGCGCAGGCCCGCGTCCAGGTCGGCGACGTTGCGAATGCCGAACGCGACGATGGCGCCGTCCACTGAGCCGTTCGCCAGCGGCAGCGCCAGCGCGTCCGCTCCCACGGGCGTCAACCGATCGGCCGGTGCCTTCCCCGCGCCATACCGAAGCATGGGCACGGCAAAATCGGCGCCGATCACTCGGCCGGTGAATCCCGTCTGGCGCACCAGCATCGCCCCCACGTCGAGCGTGCCGGCGCAAAGATCCAGATAGTACCCAGCCGGCACCCGATCCCAGGCCAGCGCACGCAGCGCCTTCCGGCGCCACGCCCGGTCGATGTTGAGCGAGAGCACATGATTCAACAGATCGTATCGCGGTGCGATGTCGCTGAACATGCGCTGCACGTAGGCGCGCTTCCCGTGGCCCGCAGCCGCAGCCGCGGCGGTGTCGCGCAGCTCGGAGCCGGCAGGCGCCGCGCGATCGGCGATCGGCGGCGGCGTTTCAGTGGTTGGTGGCACCATGCTGAAAAATCGCCCTGCGCGGGCGTGCGAGCAAGCGACACGCGTACCGGTCGTGGCGCTCACGGTCGGGAACAATTCAACGAGATCGCGCCGGCGATGTGACGCGATCCACGCGCATGGCTGGTCTCGTGAGGAGTACGGGACTACCTTGACGTCGCCCTGATGCCTACCACCGACGAGATGGTCTCGCTTCCGGACGCCGACGTCGTGCGCCTCGCTCAAGAGGGGCGCGAACTCGCGTTCCGCGAACTCGTGCGCCGATATGAACGCCCGGTGTTTTCACTCGTCTACCGCATGGTGCGTGACCGCGAGACGGCTGAAGACCTCGCGCAGGATGCATTCATCAAGGTGCTCAATCACATTGACCGGTACAGCCCCGAGTTCAAGTTCTCGAGCTGGGTGTTCAAGATTGCCAACAACGTTGCCATCGATCATCTGCGGCGGCGGCGGCTCGACACCGTCAGTATGGACGGCTCTCCGCACGCTTCGAGTGCCGCCGAGGTGGAGGCATCCGCGTTCGATGTTTCGTCGGAGCAGGAGAGTGCGCTCGACGAGATGGAAGCGCGTGAGCTGGGCGACGCGATCGAATCGGCCATCGGCCAGCTACGGCCGGAGTACCGCGCCTGCATCATGCTACGGCACGTCGAAGGGCGTTCATACGAAGAAATCGCGTCCACGCTTGATCTCCCGCTGGGCACGGTCAAGACCTATATCCACCGGGCGCGGCACGAGCTGCGCCGCTCGCTCGAGGGGATTAACGAGTGACCTGCCGCACCCAAAATCCGTCCCCATTCACGTGGTTTGACATTCCTTTTGCCGGTGTGAAACCGGCTGACGCGGCAGGCCGTACGCCCCGATGGAGGCTCACTTGCTAGACAGACACCTGCGACCAGACGAAATCGATCTCCTCCTCGACACCGAGGTGGGCTTTGGCGTGCAACCCCTGCGGGCGCACGTCAGGGAATGTGCGCGCTGCGAGGCTCAACTCGATCAGGCGCGCGAGATTTTGTTCGTCCTGGAGGACCTGCCGCATTTCGCGCCGTCGGTGAATTTCGGCAATCGCGTGATGAGTCAGGTGCAGGTGTTCGAGCCGTGGCACGTGGCGGCGCGCAATAGCGTGCTGCGCTTTGTGCCTTCCACACGCCCCGCCCGCATGGCCGCCGGCTTGGCGACCGCCGCATCTGCGGGTGTTATCGTCGCAGGCGGCGTGTGGGCCGTGAACCGGGCCGACATGGGGCTGTTGCTCGCGAACGTCGGGCTGGAAGAGGCGCGGATGGCGGCCTACGCGGCGATCTCGGACGTCATTCTCGCGGCGGTTGGCCAGACCGGGCTCGATGCGTGGGCCGCGGGTGGGCCAATGCTCGTGCTGTCGGCAGGCGCCGGCTTCATTGTCGCTGCCGGCGCGGTCGTGGCCGGCCTGCGGGCGATCACCACAGCCCGGCGCCGGCAGTCCTGATGCGCGCCGCCCGGTTGTTAGGCGTCATCGCGCTGTTCATCACATCTGCGATGGGCACGCCACGGGTCACATCGGCGCAGCCGGCTGACGCCGCCGCGATCGCCGTCATCGTGTCGGATGTCCTGACGCCGGCGGATGTGCTGCGTTCCCTTGCGCAGCGCGTGTCCGGCCGCGTCGTCGAAGTCGCACGCCAACTCTCACCGTCGCTGGGCGAGCGTCTCGAGTCCGTGCTGGAACAGCGGCGCCGCCCGGCCGATGGCGCACCGCAATCGGCGGGCGCACGGACCGGTAGCGCCTTTCTTCAGGTGGGCAGTGTTGCGATCATCGGGCTCGTGGTCTCACTGATCGTGCTCGTCACCGCGCTCGGCCCGCTTGAGGGCGTGATCAAGACCGTCGAAGCCGATGTTTCCGGCGCATTCTGGCGCGGGCTGCTGGCGCAGACGATCACGCTGCCCATCATTGCCGCGGCGATGCTGGCGCTCGCCGTCACCGTGGTGGGGCTACTCGTTGTACCGATCGTAGCGTTTGTGAGCATCCTGGCGATCGCCGGCGTG
>JBBRFQ010000142.1:0-9535 GCA_038224035.1 Gemmatimonadales bacterium | reverse complement strand
GACCTCGACCGGGACAATCATATCACCACCCTGCGTGCGAGCGTTGAACTCTTTGCAGAATGACATGATGTTGATGCCCTGCGGACCGAGAGCCGTACCTACCGGCGGGGCCGGATTCGCCTTGCCTGCAGGAATCTGCAGCTTGACGAAACCCGTAACCTTCTTGGCCATCCGTCTACCTCTCGCGAACGTCCGACGCCGGAATGTCCAGCGCCGGTGGTGCTCCCACTGTTTCGTTTAACGCCGTCGTGGTATCCGGCGCGCGCTGTTGCGCGAACGCCCACCGCTGCGCTAGTACGCGCGCAGCTGCAGGTAATCGAGTTCCACGGACGTGGGCCGACCAAACAGGCTCACCGACACGCGGACCTTGCCCTTGTCCATCAACACTTCTTCCACGCTGCCACTGAACTCGGCGAACGGGCCTTCCGTGATCTGTACCGCCTGACCCACGAGGAACGGAATCTCCTCCTTGGCCGGACGCGAATCCGACTCGTCGACAATGCCCAGCAACCGCTTCACTTCATCGTCACGCAGCGGCATCGGTTCGCGGTCCTTGCCCACAAACTTGATGACACCCTGCACCGCACTGACTTCGTGCAGCGTGTCTTGCGACGGGACCATGTCCACGAGCACGTAGCCCGGAAAAATCTTGCGCTCGACCGTGACCTTCTTGCCGTTCTTGATCTCCACGACGTCCTGCGTGGGCACGAGCGCCTGCCGGATGGCACGCGTCTCCGCTTCGGCGGGATCGGTATCGATCTTTCGCTGCAACAGGCGCTGCACCTTGTTCTCGTGGCCCGACGTGGTTTGCACGGCGTACCAGCGGTGTTCGAACATGGCCACCGCCCTTAGCGAAGCAACGCTTGCGGAAGGCGGATGAGCGCCCCCTGCAGCACCAGATCCATGAGCGCGATCACCGCGCCGATCACCAGCACGAAGATCGTGATCTGGATGGTCATCTGACGGATCTGCTCCTTATCCGGCCAGGTGACCTTCTTCATTTCCGCAACCACATCGCGGTAGTAGGCGACGGTGCGAGGCACGAAACCGGGACGCGTTACTTCGGTGGTGACCATGATTACTTCGTTTCCTTATGCACGAGGTGCTTGTCGCAACGTGGGCAGTACTTCTTCCATTCCACGCGCTCGGGGTGCAGGCGCTTGTTCTTGGTCGTGAAGTAGTTGCGATTCTTGCACTCGGTGCACCCGAGAATGATCTTGTCGCGTGGCATCGTTCCGGCTCCAGACATCGGCCCAACACGGGGCCGTTCGGTCGATGAGGTCTCGGCGCGGAGCACCCACGCCCTGTGCGTGTGTGCGGCGACTGGCCAAAACCGCTTCGCAAGTTAGAACTCCCTACAGCTGCCTCAACCAAACGATCCATCGTCGCGCACGCAGCCCAAAAGCAGGCTGAGTGACACACGTTGGGTCAGGGCAACGGGGTGAGCCCTGAAACGTAGCGGTGCCGGAAACCGAGCGCAAGCGGGCGGGCAGTCGCGGAGGACCTCACGCGGCGCTTCAACTCTCCCCGGCCGCTACCTCCCCACCTCACATCGACCAACGCCGGAGGGAACCTCAGGTGCCGAAAGCTCACGACCGGGATCGAACCGGTGACCTCATCCTTACCAAGGATGTGCTCTGCCGACTGAGCTACGTGAGCGGCACGCCCGGAACCCCGAGCGATGGTACAGATCCTCAGAATATCAGCGTTGAGCGTTGGACACAACTGGTTGAACTCGGCGGGAGGCACAGGGCGCTGGCGAGGGAATCAGTGCCCGGCTGCGCCCGGATCGCCCAGTGCCGCACGTAAAAAGCGCCCAGCAGCCACCGTCAATGGCGCCCCTGCGCCGGGCGGATGAGACTACTTCCACCACCAGCACTGGAACCGCCCGGCAGGTCGCGGGAACTCCGCTCGGTGCCGGCGACATTTGACGTGCCCTGTGATCAACAACGATCGCGGTAGATTCGATTCGTGGTACGGCACACACCAAACACCGAGCCGCGAAGGAGCGGACATGACGATCGATACTCTCAGAACATTGGCGCAACTCATCGAGCGCGAGCAGAACGCGCTGCTCGCCGAATGGCGTGCGAAGGTGCGCGAACTTCCGTCGGCACGCCACCTCGATACCCCCACGCTCAACGATCACATCCCCGATCTGCTTCGCGAACTCGTCGCGGCGCTTCGCACCGGAACTGACGAGACCATCGCAGCGGCGGTCGTTGAGGGTAGTCCACCGGAGCATGGCGTGCAGCGCGTGCACGACGCGTTCGACATTGAGGAGGTGGTCGCCGAGTACAACATCCTGCGCGGCTGCATTCACGACCTGGCGGATCGGAACGGTCTCGATTTGCAGGGCGAAGCATTCCATGTGCTGAATCGTGTGTTCGATGGCTCGATCGGCTCCGCCGTGCAAACGTTCGCGACGCAAAAGGCACGGGAGGTACTGCTGCGCCGCGAAGAGTATCTGGCATTCGTGGCGCACGACCTGCGCACGCCACTCAACGCCATTTCACTGTCGACGCGGGTCCTGGAATTGCTGCTGGCTGAGACGATCTCCCAGCTGCCGAAGGCCTCGCAGATGTTCAGCGCCCTGCATCGCAGCGTGGATACACTGCAGGCGCTGGTCGCCAAAGTCATCGCTGAGAACTCGTCGCTCGCGACGGAGTCAGGGGTCAAGCTGGAGCGCCGGCATTTTTACCTGTGGCCATTGGTGGAGTCGCTCCTTCATGATCTGGATCCGGTCGCCGGCACCGGCTCCACCAGAATGAAGAACGAAGTGCCGTTCGATCTGCAGGTTTTCGCCGACGCCAGTCTGCTCCGGCGCATTCTGCAAAACCTGATTGCCAACGGGATCAGCTATACGCCGAACGGCGAGATAACCATTGATGCGCAGCTGGCCGACGGGTCGAACGATGTGGAGTGCTTCGTGCGCGACAACGGGGCCGGCATGCCGAAGGAGCGTCTGGAGTTGGTGTTCGCCAAACACGAGACCGATACCGACAAGCCCGGCGGATTGGGACTGGGACTGGCGATCGTGCAGACGTTTGTGAAAGCACACAATGGCGCCGTGAGCGTGGAAAGCGAACTGGGGCACGGCACGACGTTCAGATTTACGCTTCCCGCAGAGAACGATCGCCGGAGCGACGTGTGACGATCTTTCTCACCGTTCTGATTACGCTGCTCGTCGCGGCCATCGCGATGAACTTCGCGACGGCGGAAAAAAAGCTGGACCGTAAAATCGAGCATCGGTACGCGATCGCGGACCCTCAGTTCCAGCGCGAGATGTCGCTGATGATGTCACCGTCCATCGTGGGCGGCAATCGCGTCGAAGCCCTGCAGAACGGTGAGCAGATCTTTCCGGCGATGCTGGAGGCCATCCGTGCAGCGCGTCGATCGATCACGTTTGAGACGTATATCTACTGGTCGGGGGAGATCGGACGGGCGTTCAGCGAGGCGCTGGCGGAACGCGCTGCCGCCGGTGTGCCAGTGCACGTGACACTCGACTGGGCCGGCAGCGTGAAGATGGACGGTGCGTTACTCGCGCGCCTGGAACAGGCGGGCGTGCACGTGCATCGGTACCGTCCGCTGCACTGGTACAATATCGGACGCATGAACAACCGCACGCATCGCAAGCTGCTGGTAGTGGACGGACGCGTCGGTTTCACGGGTGGTGTCGGCATTGCCGATCAGTGGCAGGGGCATGCGACCTGCCCCGAAGAATGGCGCGACACGCACTTTCGCATTGAGGGGCCGGTGGTCGCGCAGTTGCAGGCGGCATTCAACGACAACTGGATCAAGACGACGGGGGAAGTGCTGAACGGTGAGGACTTCTTTCCGGCGATTGCAGACGTGGGGAGTCTCGCAGCGCAGATGTTCATCGCGTCACCCGCCAGCGGGAGCGAGAGCATGCACCTGCTCTATCTGCTGGCCATCGCGGCGTCAACGCAGCGCATCGATATCGCCGCCTCGTACTTTGTGCCCGACGATCTGCTCATCGAGGCCTTCGTGGCGGCACGGGCGCGCGGCGTGCGCGTGCGCATTCTCCTGCCCGGACCGCACATCGACTCGTTCACGGTCAACATCGTCAGCAAACAGGTGTGGGGTGATCTCTTGCGTGTCGGTGTAGAGATCTACGTGTATCAGCCCACCATGCTGCACACCAAGCTCGTGGTGATCGACGACGAGTTCGTGTCGGTGGGTTCCACGAATCTTGACATACGCTCACTGCGTTTGAACGACGAGGCGAGCCTCAATGTTTACGATCGCGGCTTTGCGCACGCCATGACTGACGCATTTGCGAATGATCTCGCCCAGGCCAAGGTGTATACGTTCGACATGTGGCGAGCACGCCCCTTGCGCGAACGGTTGCTGGAAACCCTGCTGTTGCCGATCAAGTCGCAGCTCTGACGGCGCGCCGCCGCTACGCCAGCACCGGGCGACCGCTGCCAACAAGCCAACGCTCCGTCGCCACCGGTAGCCAGAGCGTGAAGGTGCTGCCTTTCCCCGGTGTGCTGTTCACAGACACACCGCCACGCATCCGCTCGACGGTGTCGTACACCATCGCGAGCCCAAGTCCGGTTCCCTTGCCTTCGCCTTTGGTCGTGTAGAAAGGCTCGAAAACTCGGCTCAGTACCTCCGCGTCCATCCCAGTGCCTTCGTCGGCCACAGAAAGTGCGACGTAGCTTCCCGCGCCAATAGGCGGGACGGTGTCGTTTGTCTCGGTATTGAATTCGTGAACTGCTGTACTCACGTTCACCTGGCCCCGGCATTCTGACATCGCATCGGCCGCGTTCAGCAGCAAGTTGAGCACGGCTTGCTGGAGCTCGGTCGAATCCGCGATCACTTCGGCCGGTTCACTTTCCAGTTGATAGCCGATTTGTACGCCGGACGGAAGTGCACTGCTGAACATGCGTTGGTCAGAGCGTAGCTGCGCGTCAATCGATACGAGCGCGGACCGCGTGTCAGCGTGCCGGCCGAATCGCAGCAACCGCCTGGTCAGCGTGCTCGCGCTTTCGGCGGCTTCGGCAGCGTCCCGATGCGCTTCGATGAGTAACGGGTCGAAGGTCCCGATGTCCTGCGCCAGCTCCAGATTCCCCCGGATGATGGCGAGCAGATTGTTGAAGTCGTGCGCGACGCCGCCGGCCATGCGTCCCAGCACCTCCATTTTTTGCGCCTGGCGAAGTTGTGCCTCCAACGCAATGCGTCGTTCGAGACTTCCCGCAAGCTCCGCGTTGAGATGTTCCAGCGCTCGAGCTTGCTCGGTCAGTCTGACGTTGGCCTCTTCGACGGCGGCGGCACGCGCGTGTGCGCGATCAACCTCACGCCCTGCCTCGACCGCGCGCACGAACTTCTGAACCTTCGGAATGTAGATCGGCACGAGCACTGCGGTGAGCAGCGAAACGGCCGCGGTCGCGACACTGATGGCCGTGGCCAGCAGGGGCGCTGACGCCGACAACCCGATCACCACGACCAGGTGGGTTCCACCGCACAGCACAATGAAGGCGCCGAAAAGCAGGAAGACCCGACCGAAGGGCAACGCCCCACGCAACCGATGCACCAGAACCACCAACGAGATCGCGATTGCGAAATAGGAAATCGCTGTAATGAAATCGGCGACCGAGGTGGCCATCATCAGCCGCGGGTCGGCATCAGACGGCAGGCCATGCGATTGCATGGCCACCCCGGACGCAGTCGTTCGAATACTCGCCAGCCAACTCCACATGGTTGATCTTGCCTCGCGCCAAGGGCTGCCCTTCGTCGGGCATCAGCATTGGGTGACGATGTCGAGCCAACCGCTACTCGCGCACACAGGCCTCCTCCCCTGTGCTCACCGGGAGCAAACGGTCTCGATCGCTTGCGTTAAATGTGGCAGCCCGCGGACGAGAGTCAACCAGTGCACCCTCACACGATCTCGCACGTCCCTCCGGCACACGCAACCACGTCCGCCAGCGTGGTCCGGTCGTTCTGCTCCAGGAGCCCGGTATAGTCGACCGGTCGATACTGCAGCGCATTCCACTTCGTGATGTCCGTGTCCGTGGACACTTCCTCGCGCGGTGCCTGCGCGTAGATTTTGTCCCCGGCCTCGCGCAGCAGTGAGATACCGGCGAAATACTCGCGGTTCTCCCAGATGAACTGCTGCACCGTATCCCACTCGTCATCACGCACCGTCACGGTGTTCGAGACGTTGTGATGCAGTCCGGGATTGAATTGGTCGTGGCGACGCCCGGCGCACACCCAGTGCTGCTGCACGGTGCGCACGTATTCGAGAAACTGCACCGCGCCCACCGCTTCGCGAAGAATCGCGTCGTCGCGCGCTGAGACAGGGAACGTGATCACATCCGTGGTTTCCGGATCCCACACGGAGGTTTCGGTCATGTGCGGATTGTGCTGTTTGAACCACTGATACAGCGGCTCGGTGCGCGCGGCTTGTACGCGACGGAAGTAGTGACGCGCGTGATGTGGGTGAATTCCCGACGCGGCGCCCAGCACCAGACTGGCGGTGCCTTCGGGCTTCACACAAGTGAGCCGTGCCGCAGGATTGATGCCGAGGTGTGCCGCAATCGCAGCGTTCGTCTCGAGACACACCTGCGCGCCTCGCTCCAGCACCGCAGGATCGAGCAGCACGCCGGGACGCTCGAGAATACCACAAATGGAAACGCCGAGCAGCGACTCGCGCTCGTTGATGACACGCGTCACGGGTCCGAGATAGGAAATGTCGGTATACGCGGCCTGCAGCGTGCCGAGCAGCGACGCGGCCTGACAACCGACGAGGAAATCGGCTTCGCTATCGCAGAGTGCACCGTTGATGGTGGTCAGATTGCACATCTGCCAACCCGAGAGCCGCGTGCCGGTGGTTACGTCGTCGTGGCCGTACGCCATGAGTTGTACGCGCGCCCGCTCGTCCACCATGAGCGCCGGGGCCAGCCCGATCTCGACACACGGATTTGCACCGTACTCGGCATCGTCCACGAAGTAGAATCCGGGCTCGCCGAACTCTTTCTGATACTCGAACAACCGTGCAAAGTCCTGCTCTTTCACGGAGCTGCGCACGAGCACGGCGGAGTTGTTCGACTTGCCGCGCTGGGGATTGGTCTCGAACCAGTTCCCGGTTTTCGCTGCCGCCATCTCCTCGTCGTCTGCGGAGAACAGGCAGATGGTCGCCGAGCGGCGGATGCCTCCGGAGAGCACGGCCACGGCCACATGCATCATGATGTCGTACACTTCGATGGGGCGTAGCGCACGGCCGGACACTTGATCGAGCACACGTTCGGCGGCCGTGAGTGCTTTCTTGAGCGGCAAGTGGCCGGGTGCACGACCGCCCGAGGTGCGCAGCGGCACACCGCGTGCGCGAATGGCGCTGTAGTTGAACTCGATCTTGGTGCCGTCGAGATAGCTGGTGAGCAGCGCGTGCAGCGCGTCAGCCCACCCCTCGAGCGTGTCCGGCACCGCATGGTGCACCACCGGCAGCTCGTTCTCGGCGGCGCGCACTGGAAACACCGGTAGTTGTGCGACGTGATGCCGCTGCACACTGAAGCCAACGCCCGTGCCCGACAACAGCAGAAAGAATGCTTCCCGAAACGCCTCCAGACGATTCAGGTGCGTGAAGGCGCAGTTGAACATGCGCGCGTTGTTCGCTTCAATGGCGGTGCCCCCGAACTGCAGCGAACGCATCGATGGCAAGATCGCGCGGCGCTGCAGCGCCTGCTCGGTGTCATCGAGCAGCGCGCGCAGCGTGCGGTTGCCCATGCCCACAACCGGCAGGTCGAGGCGATCGGCAAAGTGCGCGCGGTGCATGTCCATCACGCGTGTGAAGGCCTCGGCCGGCGTTTCACGGCGACCCAGTTCGGCGCGGTAGCGCGAATAGCGCGAGATGAAGATGTAGTCTTCGAGCCCGCTCGCACTGTGCTGTACGAGACGCGTTTGTGAACGTGATGCGCGGTAGATCACGTAGCGCTTGGCGACATCCCAATGTCCGCGCGCCGCGATCATCATTTCGACGACATCCTGAATGTCTTCGACCGTGGGCGCGTCGGTGTGTGCCTTGCGCTGCACCGTGTTCACCACGAGCTGCGTAATCGCGCAGACTTCCGAGAAATCCGTGAAGCCGAGTCCGAAACGCGCGGCGGCGTCGTTGGCGTGCGGGTTGAGTGCATCGCTGGTGCGCGAGGCGTAGAACGCGAGCGCGATGGCGCGCGTGATGCGATCAGGGTCCCAGGGCGCCCGGCGACCGTCGCGCTTGAGCACCTCGGTCAGCGTGCTGATGGGCGCGAGTAGTGTGTACGTGCCGACGGTGGTGCCGGCGTGGCGCGGCGTGGTTCGCGTGGCGGTCATGGGGTGACTCCTGGTACGGTGTAGCAGTAAGTGCACCCCCGAGGAACGACCGATGTTTGACGCACTCGGCGAAAACCGCCGGCGACAAAAAAGGCTCCTTGCAGTTGATGCAAGGAGCCCTCGGCCACGCACGACCGTAGCAGTCGCACGCAATCCCCGGCTCATCCTCCCTCGAGGGTGCGCGCGGACTCCGGGCTGCTGGCAGGTCTTCTGGCTCGGGAATCAACCGCGGGAGCCGCCTTCCCACGGTCAAACTGACCGCAGTGGCTGCATGCTCCGTTGTCCTCCCTCACAGCGGCGGGGCCGCCCCGGAATCACACCGGGTTCCCTCTTCGCGCCGCATCCGAACCACCAGATGCAGCGACCAGAGCTTATGTCTTGTAGCTGAGCTAGCTGGCTTGCATTCACACGTGAGTGCAAACCAGTATTGCAGAGACAGTATGGGGAGTTCGGGCGTTCTGTCAAGCTTGGATTTTCTGGCGTTGGCTTACTTTGCGAAATGTCTATGCACCGAGCGGGACCGAATGACACGTCTGTACTCTCCGCAGGACCCGGGGGCGGCGCGGCTGGACGCGCGACGGCCGAATCACCGTGTATCAAGCTGTGTCAGCTTGACCTGGCGAATCGGTGCCGAGGGTGCGGGCGCACGCTTGAGCAGATCCGGGACTGGAGTGGCATGACGCTCGAGCAGCGCACGGCGGTGAACGCGCAGTTGGGCTTTGGGGGACACGAGCGTGCGGGGTGAAGCGCGTCTGGAGCACTGACGGATTCGAGCGTGCGCAATGAGTCGACGACGCGGTTGTGCGATGAGCCGGCGCCGGGGTTGTGCGATGTTGTTTCCATTCGTACTCGCCGTGTCATGCACTTCGAGTCGATCACAGGTCGTCGACGCGCCGGTTGTTGTCCACCGCGATGTCCCGACGGCACCTATCGCACCCGCCACGGTTGCGTCTGGCTCACCACCCGCCGAGTTGTTGGGCACTTTCCTGGACGACTATGGCTCAACGCACGATGTGAGCGCGTCCGCATGGCGCCACGGTACCCACAGCACCTACGAGGTGCTGTCGTGGCACAGTGATTCGCAATATTTCATCGCGCGCAACGCGTCGACGAACCGTTCAGGCGGCGGGCGGTACACGCGCATTGACTGGATGCGACTGGTGGACATGGCGCCGTACACCCTCGCGTTTTGTCTGAGCGC
>JBBRFQ010000141.1:0-9800 GCA_038224035.1 Gemmatimonadales bacterium | reverse complement strand
CGCTCCGGGATCACAGTGCGCTCGAGTGTGCGCGCTTCATCGCTCATGCCGCCTGACAAATACCGCAGTCGCAATCCGAGTCCAGCGCGATCGAGATCGGCCGTGACGGCGCGCGTGAGCAATGGCTCCAGCTCGCGCACGCGCGCGTACTGCTTGCGCGAATAGCCGAAGTATTCCCACGCCGCGTAGCCCGGCGACACCGCGCGTGACACCTGCACGGCGAGCCCTTCGTTCACGAGCAGTTCGCGCAGCGACGCCAGTCGCCCGGTTTCCCAGTACGAGTAGTATCCGCCAGCGTCGTCCACCAACGCGCGTATCTCGCTGCGACTGAGCGGGGAAGTGTACCGCACCGTATGTGCGATTTCATGCGCGAGCCACAGCGGCAGTAACTCGGGGTCGAGGCCCAGCCCCTGCGTATCGGGATTGGCCACACCCGTAAAATGCTCAAGACAGACAAACGCGATGCCGCGTCCGTCGACCACCAGCTCACCGGCATTCGCCGCGCCGACGCCCACCATGATGACGACATCAATATCACGGTCGAGCGCGAGCAACTCGCGCACTTGCGCCACCGTGCGTTCGGTCAGCGCGACAATGTCGGTGCGTGCCAGCAGCGCGAACAGATCACTGCGATCGGCGAGCACGGTGCTGCGCACCACGTCGTCAAAGTGCGGCCCCGAGGGGTCGAGCACGTAGTTGTCCCAGTACGCCGACAGCAGCGCCCGATGCCGGTCGAAGTACGCGCGATACGCGGCCACTCGATCGGGGGCCTGCAGAATGGCGAGAAAGTCTGGGAGGAGGTTGACGATCATCAACGCCCTGGGCGCGAGAGATGTGGCGCGGGTACAGCTCGCCGTGGTGTTGTGCCTCAAAGCGCCGGTGCGGCGACCAAAGGCAACGGGCCAAGATAGCGTGCATACGCGATTGCAGGCAAGCACAAAACACCAAACGCGCAGTTAATCGCGCGCCGGGTGCTGCCGACACTCCAGTGCGTGAGCCGGCATGGTGCCGGTTCCGCTGCTCGCCCCGCCGCTATGACCACGCTGCAACTCATCGACCTGACCTGTCCCGTCTGCGCCACGCAGTTCCGCTCACAAGCGGTGCTGGCCACGAACGCGTTCGGCGGCAAGCGCACGGATTTCCACGAACGCGCGGCCGGCATGCAGCCGCTGCCGTTCTTTGTGCACATGTGCTCGACCTGCGGCTACGCGGGTGTCGACCGCGATTTCGAGGACGACGTTGACCTCTCGCCAGCGACGCGTGAGCGTGTCTGGTTTTCGCTGCCAGCATCGCTGGCGCGCGAGGGGCTGCGAGGCTCGGTGAAATACGAACACGCGGCGCTGGTCGCCGGCTGGCAGGGTGCGGAGTCGCGCTATCAGGGCGACTTGTACTTGCGCGCCGCGTGGTGCTGCGTCGACGAACAGGACCATGAAGCCGAGCGATACTATCGTCGGCACGCGGCCTGGCAGTTCGCCGAAGCGCTCTCGGCGTACGACGGGGTGGAACGCGCCGAGCGTGCCGTGCTCACCTATCTCATTGGCGAGCTGTGGCGCCGAGTGGGCGACGAAGACATGGCCAGCTCATGGTTTGACCGCGTGCCACTCGAGATCGTGGAGCCGTCAACGCAGGAGTGGGTGCTCGACGTCACACGCCAGCAACGCATGTCACCGCGCGAGTGGTTCGGCTAACCGCGGCTTATCGGGTGCCGAACAGGCGATCGCCCGCGTCGCCCAGACCCGGCAGGATGTAGCCGTATTCGTTCAGCTCACGATCGAGTGCCGCGGTGAGCACCGTGACATCGGGATGCGCTTCGGCCAATCGCCGTACGCCCGCTGGCGCGGCAACCAGACACAACAGCCGAATCCGGTGTGCGCCCGCGCGCTTGAGTGACGTCACCGCGGCCGCCGCACTGCCACCGGTGGCCAGCATCGGATCCAGCAGCAAAAAATCGCGCGCTTCGGCGTCACCCGGGACCTTGAAGTAGTAGTCAACCGGTTCGAGTGTGTCGTGATCCCGGTAGAGTCCGATGTGTCCCACACGCGCGGATGGCATGAGTCGCAGAATGCCTTCCACCATGCCGAGGCCGGCGCGCAAAATGGGCACGAGCACGAGTTTCTTCCCGGAAACGGCCCAGCCGGTCGTCGATTCGAGCGGCGTGTCCACGGGCACGGGCTCGACCGTGAGATCGCTGGTGGCCTCGTAGGCCATCAGCATCGCGATCTCGTCAACGAGCTCCTTGAACGTTTTCGTGGACGTTTCCCGGTCGCGTAGCAGCGTCATCTTGTGGCGCACAAGCGGATGGTCCACGACGGTGAGCGTGGGGTGATCGGGGTGCGTACTGGCGACGGGCATGAGCGGATCGGGTGATGTGGGCGAACAACACACAGTCGCGGCGAAGGTAGCGGCGCACGGCGCGCGGACGCTAGCTTTGCCATCCATGAAGGAATATCAAGCCGTAATCCTGCGCTTGGGCAAGCGCGTACGTGAAGATGAAGACGCCCTCACAGATCTGCTCAACGAGCGCAGTCGCTCCGGGTGGACGCCGGCGCTCATGACACAGGACGACTCGCGACTGACGGTAGTCTTCGCCCGTGAGGCTCCAGACCCCGACGCGTAGTCGCGCGTGGACGAGCGAACCACGCGCGCCGTGAGCCATCACGCCCCGGACCACGCAACCGACGACGCGACCGAGCGCGCAGACCGATTTCGTGCGTCCCTGCGCGCGTATGGCCGGAACGCGACGTCGTTTCAGCTGCTTGAGTCGGATTTTGTCGTGTGGTTCGACGAGGCCTCGGCACACGACACGTCGCCGCACGCCGCTGCGCCCTTGGGCGACCGCCCACGCCCTGTTGCCCCCTGCGCCGTCGCCTACGTGGATACAGGCGCGGCCTGGGTGGCCGGCGGCGAGCCGCTCGCGCCGGAGCACGAGGTCCACGCCGTCGCCGAACGTTTCCTCGACGCTGCGCAGCGGGCCGGAAAACGCGCGGCGTTTTTCGCCACGGAAGGACGGCTTGTCACCTCGCCGCGCTTTGAGCGGCTGCTGCTGGGCGAACAACCGGTATGGGATCCGACCGACTGGGACGCTACGGTGCGTGCCTCGCGCGCGTTGCGCTCACAGATTCGTCGCGCGCAGTCCAAGCACGTCACGGTGCGCGAACTGCAGCCGGATGAGATTGCACCCGGCACACCACTGCGCACCAACCTTGACGCACTCGCGCAGCGATCGCAGGCCGCACGCGCGATGGCACCCATGGGATTCCTCGTGCGTCTCGAGCCGTTTACAGACGCCGGGCAGCGCCATCTGTTTGTGGCCGAACAGGCCGGACGCGTGGTCGCGCTGCTGTCGATGGCCCCGGTGTATGCGCGCCAGGGATGGCTGTTCGAAGACTTGCTGCGCGAGCACACTGCACCCAATGGCACGAGTGAACTGCTGGTCGATGCCGGTATGCGACGTATCGCCAACGATGGCGTTCGGTGGGCCACGCTGGGCCTGGCACCGTTGGCGGGACCGGTGGCGCCGTCACTGACGTGGGTGCGCATGCTGGCGACGCCGTTCTTCAACTTTCGCGGACTGTACGCATTCAAGGCGAAGCTCCGTCCGCATACGTGGGAGCCGATCTGGCTCGCGCATTCGGCACGCACCCCGTGGTGGCGTGCTCTCGCCGACGCGCTGACGGCGTTCGCCCACGGATCATTGCTCGGGTTTGCGTGGCGCACGATGTGTCGTGGTCCGCAACCGGTGCTGCTCGCGATGCTGCTGCTCTTGATCCCCTGGACCCTCGTGCTCGCCATGCTCGATACTACGGTCTGGTTTCCCGCACCGTGGATGCAAGCCGCGTGGGTGACGTTCGACACGGTGTTGGTGATCGCGCTGGCGCTGCTCGTGAGACGATGGCGCCCCTGGCTTGGCATTACGATCGCGAGCGCCGTGTCCGTCGATGCGACCATCACGCTGTGGCAAGCGGTCACCTGGTATGTGCCGCGGATCAGCAGCGTGACCGACGCACTGCTCACGGGACTCGCCTGCGCCGCACCTCTGCTGGCGGCGACTGTACTTTGGGGAACGGTGCGGCGGCATCGGCGATCACGCGAATAATTACCGGCCCATCGTGTGTGCTACACGTCCATCAAGCTCATCGATCGCCGGACTCCGGTGGACGCACCGCATGATGATGCACGCCCGACGGTAGCTCATACGGCGCCTCGTGCGGCGCGCCCACGGGTGGCACAGTGCTCGCGGGGCGCTCCAGCAGCATCGCCCGTTCGACCACGCGCGTGAGATGCGCCCGCGTGATCAACGCCATCAAGCGTCCACTCGGCACTTCCACGACGGGGAGTGCGGCGAGATCGCGCGCGCCCATCCGACGCATGACGTCATCGAGTGGTGTGTCGAGCGTGACCGCAGGTGTGGACACGGCGAGATCGGCCACGAGCAACATCGGAAGCGCATCCGGCTGTCGTGACGCCGCGGCCAGTGCACCGACGGGCAGAATGCCCGCGAGTTTTCCGTTCCCGTCGACAACGGGAAACATCGGTTGCGCGGAGAACGCAACGCGCGACAGTACCGTCTCCACCTTCTCATGTTCTCGCACCACGAGCGGCGCCATGTCGCACGCGTCGCGTACATGCAATCGTGACAGTACGTCGCGTTCGGTTTCGTGGTTCAGCACAATACCGCGTCGACGCAGCCAGCCGCTGTAGAGATCGTCCTTCTCGAAACGACGCGCGATGACCATGGCCAGACCGGTGACGAGCAGCAGCGGTGGCATGAGCGCGTAATCGTCGGTGAGTTCAAACACGAGCAGCACGGCGGTAATCGGCGCGCCGGTGGCTGCACCCACCACACCGCCCATGGCCACGAACGCCCAGGCGGCGGGTGTGATTTGCAACGAGGGCAACATCCACGCGAGCGCGCCGGCAAGCGCACTGCCGGTGGCCGCACCGACGTACAATGCGGGGGCAAACAAACCGCCGGATCCTCCGCTGCCGAGGGTGAGCGACGTGGCGATGATCTTCGCGAACAACAGCGCGAGGACAATCCACCACGCGGTGCCGGAGAACAGCTCGGCGGGAATCGACAAATGCCCCGGTCCCAGCAGCAGTCCGCCCGACGCATACACGAGCAGCCCGACGATGCCGCCGCCCACCGCCGCGCGCATGCCGGGTGCGGGCAACCACGTCCGGATGCGTGCGCCGATACCGAAGTACGAGCGCACGAACAACACCGTGACGAGACCGCAGGCGATGCCGAGCAGCGGAGGCAGCGCGAGCAGTTCAAACCATCCGCGCGAGGGATGCAACACGGGAATGGGAAACGCCGGATGCACGCCGAATACAGCCTGCGACACAACGGCCGCTGTGACACTGCTCACAACAACGGTGGGAAACGCCGCCACATGCAGTCCACCGAGCAACTCTTCAAGCGCAAAAAACGCACCGGCGAGCGGGGCGTTAAACGCCGCGGAAATACCCGCCGCCGTGCCGGCGCTCACGAGCAGTCGAGTGCGGTCACGAGAGAAGCGAAACACGCGTGAGAGATAGGAACCCATGCCACCGCCAAGCACCGCGGCCGGTCCTTCGCTGCCAACAGACCCGCCCGCTCCGAGCGTAATGGCGCTGGCGAGACTGCGTGCAGCGAGCGGTTTCATGGGCATGTGTCCACCATCCTGCGCCACGCGCCGTTTGAGGTCGGGCACGTTGATCCCGTCTTCGCCGGGCGCAAAGCGTCGCATCACGGCGACGGCGGCCATGAAACCGAGCGCGGTGATGACCGGTCGATAGATCGGATTGCGCAGCGCTTCGATTTCGCGGCCAGGCAGCGTCACGAGCAGCCAGTAACTGGCGTCGATGAGCTTGTAGAACACCACGATGCCAAGCGCCGCGCCAATGCCGATGAGCACCGCGAACACGAGCAGGAGTGCGTTTTCGCTCACGGCCTTGGTGCCGAGCCAGTCGACGAGGTCATCCCAGCCACCGCGCGCTGACCGACGTGGGCCGAATGTGACACGACGCGTCTGCCGACGCGTTTGCACCAGCACTGAGCGGATCGTGTACGCGGTACGTTCACCCCACGGCCCGAGTGCTTGCAGGCGCCGGAGGATCCGCGCCACGGCGCGGGGCCGAGGAGGCGTCGTCGTCCGATTCATCAATCCAATGTAGGTCAGCGGCACCGCCCATGGATGCAATCCGAAGCGAAAGTCCACATCTTTGTGTGAATGCGAGCGGTGACGTCGGCACGACGTTCGCCACACCATCAACAGCGAGATGAGGACGGTATGGCGCGAAGGAGTGTGATGTGGCGGGCTCTTGGTATGGTGGCTTCGGTCGTGAGCGGGAGCTACGGCTGCGCACCGCGCGCGACGGTGGTTGCGGCGACACCTCGCGGACCGGTGGTCACCATGGCGATCGAACCGGGAGCAATTGCCCTCGCGAATCCGCCCGGCACGCCGCCGGCCAGTGGGACGCTGCGCACGCTGCACGCACTGCAATACATCGATGTGCGCGAAGGCACCGGCGCACTGCTGTTGCCGCGGCAGTGTGTGTATGCGCATTACACCGGCTGGCTGCCCGACGGCACGAAGTTCGATTCATCGCGCGATACCTCGCCAAGCGGTGAGCCGCGACAGCCAATTTCGTTTCCGCAAGGTGGACGCCGTGTGATTGCCGGTTGGGATACCGGGTTTGATGGCATGCGTGTGGGCGGCGTGCGCCGACTTGTGATTCCGTTTCCCCTGGCGTACGGCGAGGCCGGACGTCCGCCGGTGATTCCGCCACGCGCCACGCTGGTGTTTGATGTGGAACTGCTGGCGGCGCGTGACACCATGTCGCGCGAGCCCGACGAACCCACGATGCCCGGTGCACCGGCGCGATGCGCCTCCTGGAGCGAGGTCTCCGACACAGCGCCGCTGGAGCGTGCGGGTGTGCGGCGCGAAGCCGCGCGAGCGGCGTCGAGGGGATGGTAGAACCCACGTGATCCGACGCTTTGTCACGGCCTGCTCGGTGTCCCTGGCTCTCGTGGGTACGCCGCTTTCCGTCGCCGCGCAAATCGTGACTGTCGCCTCGGCCGGCGCCGAGTCACGCAGTGCGCGTACGGCGTTGGCGGTACGCACCCCGGTGCCCATCGTGCTCGACGGCATTGTGGACAGCGTAGAATGGGCCGGTGCGACACGCAACGGCGCGTTCCACCAGTACTTCCCGTTTGATACCTCCGCATCGGTGAGCATTTCCGAGTTCCGCGTGATGTACGACGACGAGAATCTGTATGTGGCCGCGATCCTGCGTGACACGCTCGGCACCACCTATGTGTCGCCGTCGCTGCGCCGCGACTACCGCGGCAGCGCCAACGATGGCCTCACCGTGGTGCTGGATCCGTGGCAGGACGGCACCACGGGCGTGTTCTTCGGGGTGAACCCGTACAACGTGCAGCGCGAAGGGCTCGTGGTGAACGGCGGTGCCGACGGCAATGATTTTGATCGCTCGTGGGACAACGTCTGGTCGAGCGCGACGCACATTGCCGAGGGCTATTGGTCGGTCGAGATGGCAATTCCGTTCAACGCGTTGCGCTTTCGCGCGGGCGATCGCTCGTGGGGCATCAATGTCTATCGCATTGACAGCAAGCAGAACGAACGCGCCATCTGGAATCGCGTGCCGCGCCAGTTTCAGCTGTACAGTCTCGCGTACCTCGGCGAGCTGGCGTGGGAAGAACCCATGTCGGCACGCGGCGCCGGGGTTACACTGGTGCCCTACACGGCGGCCAATGCGTCGCGGGATTTCACGTCGGCCAAGGCCGGCACGCGGAGCGCCGACGCAGGGCTCGATGCAAAAATCGCGCTGACGCGATCGCTCAACCTCGACCTCACGCTCAATCCTGATTTTTCGCAGGTGGAAGTCGACGAGCAACAAACCAACCTCGATCGCTTCGAGTTGTTCTTTCCCGAACGTCGGCAGTTTTTTCTCGAGAACGCCGATCTTTTTTCGGGATTTGGCTTTGACAACGCGCGGCCGTTCTTCTCGCGTCGCATCGGGATCGCCATCGATTCGAGCACGGGACAGAACGTAGAAAATCGCATTCTGGGCGGTGCGCGTGTGAGTGGCCGGCTGAACGACAATTGGCGCGTTGGCCTGCTCAGCATGCAGGGCGCGGCGGATGACGCGCGCGGGATCGATCCGCGCAACTACACCATGATCGCTGCGCAGCGCCAATTGTTTGCCCGCTCGAACATCGCATTGCTGGCGGTTGGTCAGCAGAACACACGCGGTGGACCACTCGATGCCAAGCGGACCAACGACGGTTCGGCGAATCGCCTGCTCGGCGTGGATTACAATCTCGCCTCGGCCGACGGTGCATGGACCGGCAAAGTATTTCTGCACCACAATGTGGCCGACGGCGCGGATGCCCAAGCGTACAGTCACGGCGCGTTTGTGCAGCGCAGCACGCTGCGGTGGCGTGCGGCTTGGCTGCATCAGCTTGTTGGCGACGGCTTCGACGCACGCACAGGGTTCGTACCCAGGCGCGGCTTTCAGCGCGTGCGGCCGGAGCTGGAGATGAGCGTGTTCCCTGCGGGCTCACTGGTGAACCGCTTTGTTTTTCGGGTGGACAGCGACCTCACGTGGAGTGATCCGCGCGGACTGACCGATCGGACCATATCCGGGCGCTGGGCCACGGAGTTCCGCAGCACCGCCCGTTTTGACCTGACGGCGCGGTCACGATACGTGGAGCTCTTTGCACCGTTCAGCCCGGTGCGCGGTGCCACGCGTGTGTTCGAGGCCGGGGAGCAGTTTGAACAGCCGGAACTCGAAGCGAGCTTTTCCACCGACACGCGCCGCGTGGTGAACGGCACCGCCAGACTTCGCGCGGGGCGCTACTTCAATGGTTCGCTGCGTCAAACGTCGGGAGCGCTCAACTACCGGTGGCGGCAGTACGCGACCGGCGCACTCACGTGGAACGTGAGCCAGATCGATTTGGCGCCGGGCTACGATGATGCGACGCTCTGGTTGGTGGGCTCACGCGTGGACATCACGCTCACGACGCGCCTGTTCTGGACCACGTTCACGCAGTACAACAACCAGTTTGACAACCTGAATGTGAATAGCCGATTGCAGTGGCGGTTCCTGCCGGCCTCGGATCTGTTTGTGGTGTACACAGAGAACTACATACCCAACAGCCTGCGTCCCAAAAACCGCGCGCTACTGGCAAAGCTGAGTTGGTGGGTCAACTTGTAGCACGAACGCCGCGTTCGCCCGCCCCAACACTCTGACTGGATAACGCACATGCATATCGAGTTCTCAGGCGCTGCACGGGAAGTCACCGGCTCATGCCACGTGTTGCACGCGAACGGCCACCGGATTCTGCTTGACTGCGGACTGTTTCAGGGGCGCCGCGCCGAGTCGCGCGAAAAGAGTGAACGACTTCCGGTGCCCGCGCCGGAGGTGAGTGCGGTCCTGCTCTCGCACGCGCACATCGATCATTCCGGACGGTTGCCGTACCTGGTGAAGCAAGGGTTTACCGGGAGTATCTGGACCACGAGCGCCACGCGTGATCTGTGCGCGGTCATGCTGGCCGACAGCGCGAATATCCAGGCACGCGATGTGGAGTTTCTCGCGCGGCGCGGACGTCCCGTCACCGAACCGCTGTACAGTCTGGCGGACGCGGTGCAGGCGGTGGATCAAATGATCGGTGTGCCGTACGATCGCTGGCTCGACATCGTGCCGGGTGTTCGTGCCCTGTACACAGACGCCGGCCATATCCTTGGCTCGGCGAGCATCGTGGTGGAAGTGAAAGAGGGGTCGCACACCAGCCG
>JBBRFQ010000140.1:0-9917 GCA_038224035.1 Gemmatimonadales bacterium | reverse complement strand
CTTCCGACCGCGCGATGCCTGCAGCGGCGATCGCCGACACTGCGCCGGCTACGAACCCGACGGTCGCGCGTCCGGCTGCAACCTTCGCGCGCCGTCGGCTGCGACTTGGCATCCTCGGTGTCGGAACGTCTGTGGTGTTATCAGTGGTGTGGCTGACGGCGCTGCTGACCGGCATCGTGTCCATCGAAGCGGATTTCCGTCTGACACCCTTCCCGCTCTCTCGGGCTGGTGATGCGGCGCTGCTGGTACTGGCGGTCTTCGCCGCGCACGCGCTTCTGCTTGGTATGATCGAATACGTTGGTGGCGTTGTCGAGGTGCGCGAGCGACCCGCCACTGGGCAATGGCTCATCTCATGGACGCGCGGGGTGCTCGTACAAGGCGCGTTGCTCGGCGCCTTCGCATTCGCCGCCGCGCTGGCGGCGTCACTCGTCGGCGGCGTGGGTGTGCTGAGCGTCGTGTGTGGTGGTGCGCTGACGATGCTCGCCTTGCAGGGCCTGATCGCGCGGAGCATGGCTCAGATGTCGGCGTTGCCAGCGAACGAGGAGGTGGGCGGCCGAGCGCTCGCCAACGGCATCCGTGACACGTCGGTGCGCGTGATTGACGTGCGCGACGAAGCGTTTGTCGGCGGATGGATCGGCCTCACGAAACCGCAGTTGTGGATTCCACAGCGCTGGACGCACGCTGAACATCACGATCTGCTCGACATCCAGTTCGCGCGGCGTCATGCGCAGTTCACAAGCGGCGCGCGCCGGCGCGCCGTATGGCGTGCAGTGCTCTGGCCGGCTGTCGGTGTCGCGCTCGCTGCGCTGGTGCTGCCGTGGTCGTTTACACACAGTGCAATGTGGCTGGCTCTCCCTGCCGTGAGCACTCTGTGGACGTTCGTGGCGGTGTTGTTGTTGCCGAGTTTCTCACGCCCGGTGGTCTACAGCGCCGACGCAGCGGCGGCGAAACGTCTCGGTGCGGCGCGCGTGGTTGCCGCGATTCGACAGCTTGATGTCTGGCAGGATGACGAACCGGAACGCTCACCGGGTGTCGAGTTCATCTTTCACCCCGTACCGTCCCGAAACAATCGGGAGCGGGCGTTGTCACGAGGCACGCGTGCGACGTTGGGTGGCGGCCATCAACAAACACGGCTCACGTTGTTTGCCTCACTGGCCGGCTTCGGGCTGCTTGGCCGGGTCGTGCACTGCAATATCGGTCGACCGAGCTTGTGGGCGGTATACCCCGGCGATTGAGCGGCCGAACAACACCGCTACACACCGCCGTTCAGCGTAGTTGCGACATGTGCTGAACGCGCGCTGTGCCCGTGGCCTCGGCGAGATGGCGCACCCGCGTGTTTGCAACGGAGGGCGTACCGATGCCCGCACGCTCACGCAGCAGCGAGCAGAAATGCGTGGCCTGCGCCGCATCAATCGTGCTCATCGTGAGCTGTCGTCCGGTCGCACGAACGCGCAGCAGCGTTCCCACGGGATCGGTGCGTTGTTCGACGCACGTCACTGCGGCATGGGCGATGTGTGCGATATGCTGATCGGGTTGTGACGCGCCGAGCACCAGCAGTCGTCGCGAGGTCATGACCCAGTTTGTTGGTCCGCGCTCGTCGGTGCCATGCAGCACGGCGAGCAAGCGTTCCTCGGGGCCGAGGGCGTTGTGGATGTCGAAGAAATCAGCAGTCATCGCGGGAAGACGAGCGGTGGGATATTGCGAGGCGAGATGTCGCCGACGTCAACAACGAGCCTAAGCTATGGTTGCGTACGCCGTCCGGCAATCATCCGTTCGCATCTCACCGCACCAACGTTCGCGCTTGTAGTTTTCATAGATAGCACGGAGGCTATGACACCATCAGCGCAGCGACGTGTAGCACCCGCAATCACGTTGATCATGTATTGATGGCTGTCTTATTGCTGTCGTCATCTTCCTTTTCGCAACGCCGCTCTGCTTCTGACGTAAACGTGCACCATCCCACCGGAGATTGCATGCCACACTACCGACACTCAATCGCTGTCGTCACGCTGTCGCTTCTTGTTTCCGGCTTGGTCAGTTGGCAACCCGCCGGCGCACAGTCGCCGGACTCCGTGCAACACACCGCGTGGGATGTGCCGTGGAAGGGACAACCGCGCGATCCGTACGTATCGCCCACCGGCGACCGGATCTGGTTCGTCGGACAGGGCGGCAACTACGTGGCCTATTTCACGCCGTCGAGCAATCAGTTTCGACAGATCGCCATTGACTCCGGCACACATCCGCACACGGTTGTCGTCGACAAACAAGGCAATGCGTGGTACGCGGGCAACCGGAACGGCATGATCGGCCGTATCGATGGACGAACCCTGGAGATTCGCCGCTACCCGATGCCCGAGGCAGCGGCGCGCGACCCGCACACGATCGACTTCGATGCGCGGGGCAATCTGTGGTTCTCCCTGCAGAACTCGAACATGATGGGGCGGTTGGATCAGGCCACGGGCAAGGTCGAACTGATCACCATGCCAACGCCGCGCTCGCGCCCCTATGGCGTACTCGTCGCGCCCGACGGCGATGTGTGGTTCGATCTGTTCGGCACGAACAAGATCGGCCGCATCAATCCCGCAACCAACGCAGTGCGTGAATATGTGTTGCCGGCGGAGCGCGCGCGTCCGCGTCGCATAGCGCGCACGTCGGATGGTGGCATCTGGTACACCGATTACTCGCGCGGTTTTCTTGGACGGCTTGATCCGGCAACCGGCGCGGTGAAGGAATGGGAGTTGCCCGGCAAAGGCGCGTCGCTGCCGTATGCGATGACCGTGGACGAGCATGACCGGATCTGGGTCGTGGAAACGGGTGTGCGCCCGAATCGTCTGGTGGGATTCGATCCAAAGGGGCAGCGATTCTTCGGGCACACGGATATCGGTCAGAACAGCGCCAACGCGGTGCGACACATGGTGTACGATGCCAAGACACGCAGCATCTGGTACGGCAGTGATCAGGGTCAGTTGGGACGTGCCGTCGTGCCGCGCGGCCTGCCGGTCATACAGGAATGATGTGATTCGGCGCGCTGTTCACGTGTCACGAACACCGGTGCGCGAGTGACGCGCCGGGTAGCCTATCAGGGGGAGCCCGGCGCGTATTCCGACGTGGCGATTCGTCAGCACTTCGGAGACGACATCATCGGCGTGCCGCATCACACGTTTCCCGATGCGCTGCAGGCCGTGGTGAGTGGCGACTGCGATCTGGCGATGATTCCGGTGGAAAACGCGATTGCGGGTCGGGTCCATGTCACGCTCGAGGCAATGCGTGCTGTGGGCGACCAACTCGTGCAGGTCAATGAGCATCGGCTGGTGATCGTCTTGTGCATGCTGGGCGTGCCGGGGGCGATGCTGCCCTCGGTGCAGCGTGTGTGGAGCCACCCGGTGGCCCTGGCCCAATGCCGGATTTTCGCCGCGCGCCATCCGTGGCTGGCTGCGGAAGTACACGCCGACACGGCCGGTGCCGCGCGCGAAGTTGGTGAGCTCGGTGACCCGGCGATCGCCGCCATTGCCAGTGAGCTTGCGGCTGAGCGCTATGGGCTGGAGGTGCTGGTGCGTGGCGTGCAGGACGTCCCGCACAACTGGACGCGCTTCCTCGTGCTCGCGCGCGCCTGAATGGCGCGGCGTCGCCGGTGTGCGACTTCTCATCCGGCACGCGCGGGCAGCTGCGGCGGCGCCTCAACCCAGCTGCTGCTCCCGTGACAACGCAATCAAACGACGGAATAGCTCGCGCACGGCGTCGGGTGGTAGCCCGGCACTGCGCGCGCGCTCTGCGGCACGGCGCACCACACTGGCCTCGCGCGCCGGATCCGCCACCGCGAGACCCGCCGCTCGCTTGGTCTCACCAACGCGTTTCGCGAGCGTTTGTCGTTCGGCCAGCAGCGTGATGAGCGCGTCATCCACACGCTCGATCGCTTCGCGCAATACCGTCAACTCGTCTGGGACAGCGCGCGACGCGAGCGCCGTACTCGTCGAGACATCACGGGTCAGCACGGTGCTCCGCGCGGCACGCATCAGACGTTCGCCTCGACCGTCTTGCCACTCGGCGCGGCGATCGTGCGTCCCACCGCGCCTGCGACCGCGCGCGCCTGCCGCATCATTTCGTTGAACGCCGCAAAGGTGAGCGACTGTTCGCCGTCGGATTGTGCGCACGTTGGGTCCGGATGCACTTCCACGATCAATCCGTCAGCACCAGCGGCAATCGCCGCCATCGCGAGCGGCGTCACCAACCCCGCCTGACCCGCCGCGTGGCTCGGATCCACTATCACAGGCAGATGCGTTTCACGCTTGAGGACCGGAATCGCCGCGATATCGAGCGTG
This sequence comes from Gemmatimonadales bacterium, assembly GCA_038224035.1. Lineage (GTDB taxonomy): Bacteria > Gemmatimonadota > Gemmatimonadetes > Gemmatimonadales > Gemmatimonadaceae > JAABRT01. The sequence continues at coordinate 5,598 of JBBRFQ010000140.1, read as the reverse complement.
TTGCGTGTGGCCGTTTCATACGTGCGAATGCCGCGCTCGCACAGCATCACCTGCGAGTTGCCCTGCGCGAGAATGTACTCCGCCGCCATGAGCAGCTCCGTGATGGTGGCCGAGAGTCCACGCTTGAGCAGCACCGGGCGATGCACGCGCCCGATTTCCGTGAGCAACGCGAAGTTCTGCATGTTGCGCGCCCCGACTTGCAACACATCCGCGTATTCCGCGACGAGCTCCACCTGACGCGGATCCAGCACCTCGGTGACAATCGGCAGCCCAGTCTCTCGGCGAACTTCGGCGAGCAACTCGAGCCCCTCGCGTCCCATGCCCTGAAAGGCATACGGCGACGAACGCGGTTTGAACGCGCCACCGCGCAGGGCGCGTGCCCCGGAGGCCTGCACGGAGCGCGCCGTATCCTGCAGCATGGTGCGTCCCTCCACAGAGCACGGTCCGGCAATCACCAGGAGTTCACGTGCACCCACCACGGTGCCGGCCGCATCGCCCAGCGCGACGGTCGTGGGGCCGGAGGCAAAGGCGCGCGACGCCAGCTTGTACGGCTTGCCCACCTTGAGCACCTGTTCGACGCCTGCCAGCGTTGTGAGGTTGGCGGCGATCAACTTGTCGTGATCACCGATACAGCCGATGATGGTGCGCTCTTCCCCGCGACTGACGTTGACGCGCAGCCCTGCGCGTTCCACATGCTCGACGATCTGATCGAGCGCGATATCAGAAATTCCGATGCTGGTCACGATGATCATGGCGGTCCCATAGGAGGTGTGGGGATCCGCGTGGCGTCTGACTGACTGCCGGGCCGGAAAACAAAAGGCCCGTGCAGTGAGCACGGGCCTCGCGAGTCGTCAGGTGGAGCGCGTTACGCGCAGCAAATCCCGACGCCGGGGCCCGTGAGGGACGGCGTAAAATAAAAATAGGGATAGCTGCTGGCGGTTGAGCGCATAATTGAGTTTGTGGAAGACCGGGCGCTTTGTCAAGGCTCATGTGAGCCGACCGGGCCACCTCATGACGCCGTGTGTTGCAGGGATTCGAGCCGCTGCACGATCGCGTCGCGCACGCGTACCGGCGCCAGAACCGTCGCATCGGCGCCGTATTGCAACACGTGACGTACCGCCCACTCGTCGTCAGCGAGCGGCCAGCTCACGGTTACCGACCCGTCGTCCTCAACCGGTACCTGCTCGCGCTCGGCAACCCAGCGTGAGATGCGTGGTGAGTAGCGCACCACCAACTCGTCTTCCGGTAGCTCGCCTGAGAACACGCGCCCGTCGCGAACGATCGCGTGTACATCAAAACTGGGCGGCACGACAAAGTGCGTCCCATCGAACGCTACCGACGCGATGCGGTCGAGACGGAAGACGCGCACATCCGTTACCGACGTGCACCAGCCCACCACGTACAGATGCTGGTGCGCTCGCACCACCGCCCATGGATGCACGGTGCGCTCCTCGGACGTGTCAGCATCGAGGGAGCGGTACCCGATGCGTACGGCGCGCTGCTCGTCTCGGGCCTGCCACAGCACGCCGAAGTGCTGCACCAACTCCAGCGGGGCTGCCTCCGCCGCCACGGCGTTGGGCGGATCAACCGTGGTCACCGTGGGCACACCGGCCACCACACTCTTCGGTAATGGTACGGCCGCGCGGCGAACCTTGGCGCGCGTCTCTTCAATCGTCGCGCGTTCTTCAAGCGACCGTTCAAGCAACAGCATGCCGAGACCCAGATCGAGTGCCGCGAGCTCCGGTCGCGTGAGACGCATGGGACGCTTGAAAAAATCCGTGCGCGCCCCCACGCCATCGGGGCCGAGATGCAGTTCGATTGACTCGTTGAATCCCGCCACATCCCGGTCGCGGTCGCCGAGCGCCTGCAGGTCGGCGAGCAACGTGCGCTCATCGGTACCGACACGGCGTGCGAGTTCGCTGAACGCCAGCGCCGTGTCTTCTTCGAGATGCGGGAGCGCCAACAGCAGACGCTCGAGTTGGTCTTGCGCGCGTACGCTCATGTGGTGTCTCCCATCGTGCGATGTGCGTGCAACGTGTCCTGCACGAGGCGCAGCCAATCATTGACGACCGCCGGCGGCGACACGGGCACGGCCGCGCCCGCGAACGCGAGCAACCACCGCAGGAAGGTGTCGCGTCGTCGCACCCGGAATCGAAGTACGACGAGGTCGGGATCGTCTGCGTGGTGCGTGCGCTCGCGCGACGCGTCGGTGAGAATCTGTTCACCATGGCGCGCGGCGGCGGTGACGTCACCGCCACGATTCACAAAGCGCACATCGATTTCTTCGGTATCGCCGTCGCCAAGCTCCCAGGATTGCCGTGATTTCGCGTGCGACTTGAGATCGAACCCGGCTGGCGTGACGAAGTCGGGCGTGGCCGGGTGCCTCGTGTTCACGTGAACTCGCTGCATTCGTGAGGTGCGAAAGCGACGCACTCCATCAACGGCGGGTTCGTAGGCCACCAGATACCAATGGCCGGTCACGAACACCAGACCGAACGGATGTACCGTCCGGTCAGCCGTGTCGCCGCGCCCGATGCTGAAGTACGAGAAAGTGACCGATTTGTGCCGCTGGACGGCGTCGAGGAGCACGGCAAATCCCGTGGGATCGGCGGCGGGCGTGGGGTCAGCGGGAAACTCATCGGGCAGATCGTGTCGCAGCTTGCGCAGCGCCTGGTTTGCGTCGTGCGTGAGCTCCGGTTCGCCGAGCATGCGCACACGTTCGGCAGCGCGGCGTAACATCACCGCTTGTTCGGGGAGCAGGGAAAGCGTAGGAAGCCCGCGGTATCCGGCAGGCGGCAGGGCACGTGCGCTCGCTGTGGCTCGCTGCTCCGCGTCGGCGAGCACCAGATACGGCAAATAGAACGATTCCGTACGCAACTGATACTCGCTCGATTCATCGTCCGACGAGAGCACGGTGTCGATGGCGATGCCGGCGCGACGCAGCTCGTCCTTGTCACGCTCGAACATCCGCATGATGGTCTCGGGCTCCGCCTGCCCGGTGGCGTACGCGGGTACGTCCCGGGCGAGAGACGTGAACGACACAGGATAGCGCATTCGCAGGAGCGCAGCGAGCAGATCGAACCACCGAAGCAGTTTTTGGTTGGAGGCCATGGCCGGAGTATGCGCCCCCGGTCTGACAAATGCACGGGGTCGGGATGACGGATTTCGCCCGGTGACAACGGGAACGGGCGTCCCGCCGAATGACACACACGTGATGCGCTGATATCGTCGGTGGTGCGCGAACGTGTGAATGTCAGCGAGGGGTGCTATGCTGTGGTCTGGTTTACTTTCCCAGCCGATCCCGCCCATGCGCCTGCTTTGCAGCGGCGACCTGCACATTGGTCGCCGATCCAGTCGAGTTCCGGTTGACCTTCCCGATGCATCGGCCGCGGATGCGTGGGCGCGCATTGTCACGCACGCGATTACCGGACGCGTCGACGCGGTCCTGCTCAGCGGAGACGTGGTCGATCAGGACAATCGATTCTTCGAAGCCATCGGACCGCTCGAGCGTGGCCTGTTCCGTCTGCGCGAGGCGGGTATTCCGGTCGTCGCGGTGGCGGGCAATCACGATTTTGACGTGTTGCCGGGGCTCGCACGGTCACTGCCCGACGGCCTGTTGCACCTGCTCGGCGTGGGCGGCGTGTGGGAACGACACACCATCGAAAACGCGCACGGTGAACGTGTCCACATAGACGGCTGGTCGTTTCCGGCACGTTCCGTGCAACATGATCCACTCTCGCAGTATGCCGCGCCCCCCACCGATGGCGTTCCGGTGATCGGGCTCGTGCACGGCGATCTCAATGTGCTGCAGAGTGTGTATGCGCCGCTTTCCCTGGAGTCACTGCGCCGCGTGCCAGTGCAGGCCTGGGTTCTCGGCCACGTGCACCGCGGTGGCCTGCGGCACCGTGACGGTGATGCGCCGGTGTTGTATCCCGGTTCGCCGCAGCCGCTGGACCCTGGCGAACCCGGCGCGCACGGCGTGTGGCTACTCGACGTGGAACCCGATGGCACAGTCAGCACACGTCTCGAGGCCATCGCTACCGTACGGTACGATGGAGTCGACGTCGACCTGTCCTCGTGCCATACCGAGAGTGAGGCGCGAGACGAGACCACCGCAACGCTTCGCACCTGGCTTCGGGGCGTGTGCACGCAGTCGCCGGAGCTTCTGCACATTGCGCTGCGCGTTCGCCTGTGCGGCCGCACGCCGTTGCATGGACGGCTGCACTCGCTTTCCACGTTGGTGCGCGAGGTGCGTGATCCTGGTGTCACGTCGCCTGTGGGCGCGGGCGCGACCGTGTCCGTGACGCACGTAGACGTCGCGACGAGTGCCGAACGCAATCTTTCAATGCTTTCCGCCAGTCGTGATCCAATCGGTGTACTGGCGAGACTGTTGCTGTCGCTGCAGAGCGGAAACGCGATTGATCCGGCTCTCGAAGAGCGATTGCGTCTGCTCCCTTCGGCCGTGAGCGACGCACGCGTATTCGCCGGCGCGGTGCGAACCGACGCACTGTCCGAAGCGACGGTTCGCGAGTCACTCGCCGTGCAAGCGGACCACTTGCTCGACACCCTGCTCCGCCAACGAGCACAGGCACCGTGACACAGCCGCTGCTGCTCGAGGAGGTTCATATCCTGCGCCTGGCCGGGATCGATGAACCGTTCGCGGTGACGTCGCTCTCGCCCGGCGTCAATCTGGTTTTCGGTCCGAACGCGTCCGGGAAGAGCAGCCTCATTCGCGCGATTGAGGCGGTACTTTGGCCGTCGGCGAACAAGCGGCCGCTCGTGACCATATCGGCGCGATTTCACCTCGGGGGCGATGCGTGGCACGTTCGCGCGGACGCTGACAGCACGCGCGCGCTGCGCAACGGTTCGCCCGTCAGCGCACTTGCATTGCCGTCGCCCGAGTTTCGTCATCGCTACCGGCTGTCGCTGCACGATCTCCTGGGCTCGGAGGTGGGCGACGGCGGGTTTGCGGCGGCGATAGCGCGCGCCTCAGTGGGAGGGCTCGATCTGGCCGGCGCCGCGAGCACGTTGGGTTATAACAACAAACCGCCTACGCGGCTGCAGGCACGCAGCGATTGGGATGCGAGTCGTGTCGCGCTCGACCACGCGCATCATCAGGCAGCGGCGCTGCACCGCGAGGCGGAGCAGCTCGCCGAGCTCGAACGTGCGCGTGATGATGCTGACCTGGCGCGCACTGACATCGCACGGCTCGAGGCGGCCCTGCGATGGCGTGACGCCGACGCCCGTACGCTCGCGGCAGAGCGTGAGCTCAACACACTTCCCTCCGGCGTCGGCGCGCTCACGGGGCGCGAGGTTGCCGACGCCGAGTCGTTGCTCGTGCAGTGGCGCCAACTGGCGAGTGATCGCGCCCGCGTCACCCGCCAGCGAGATGACGCGGCGCGAGTAATGGGCGAGTTGTTCCCAGAACACGTGCCGACAGATGCGGAGCGTCTCGCCTGGCGCGCACTGGTGTCACGGCTTCGTGATTGCGACGAGCGCTGCGAGCGTGACACACTCAGTCTGCGGGCCAGCGAAGCCGAGCGCGATCATGCGCGGCAACTCTGCAGCGTACTCGCGACCGACACGCAACTGGCACAA
>JBBRFQ010000139.1:0-10080 GCA_038224035.1 Gemmatimonadales bacterium | reverse complement strand
GCGTTGCTGCATGGTGGCGAGGTCGACGCGCACGTTGTCCGCAGCGATGCCGTGTTCGGCCGCGTGCAGGCGCAACCACTCGAAGTGTTCCGAGGAGCTGAGCAGCGCCTTGGACGGGATGCATCCGACGTTCACACACGTGCCGCCGAGCGTCGCGTCGGCCTCGACGCAGGCAACGGAAAAGCCGAGTTGTGCGGCGCGAATGCTGGCGACGTAGCCGCCTGGTCCGCCGCCGAGCACGAGGACGTCGAAGGTCTGGGGAGTTATCATTGACTCAAGATAATGCGGGGTCGGAATCGTCACGAATTGGTATTGGGCAAATGCCCTATATCATTTTGCGGGGCCGTCGCTATACGTTACGGGTGTACGATTCAGGCGTCCTTACCGCAGTGAGTCGCGTGAGCAATCACTGCTGCTCTCCCAAACCGCCCAACACGGAGCCCGTCCTCGTACGGTAACGTCAGTAAGCGGCTCGACGTCCTGCACGGTTTTCCGTGCAGGACGTCTTTTTTTGCTCTCTCAGATATGCAGCCTGGTTCAGCCGCGCACCAACTGTCTGGCGCGACTGGCTTAGTACAGCATCATCGAAGCCGGATCTTCCATCAGCTCTTTCACGCGCACGAGGAACAACACGGCCTGCTGTCCGTCGATGATGCGATGATCGTACGAGAGCGCGATGTACATCATCGGGCGAACGACCACCTGCCCCTTTTCGGCCACGGGGCGGTCCTGGATTTTGTGCAGCCCCAGAATGCCGACCTGAGGATAGTTGATGATCGGCGTGGAGACGAGAGAGCCGAACACACCACCGTTGGTGAGGGTGAACGTGCCGCCTGTGAGATCGTCCATGCCCAACTTGCCGTCACGCGCCTTCTTCGCCACGGCGCCGATGTCATGTCCGAGTTCGATGAGTGAGCGCGTGTGCGCGTCTTTCACATTCGGCACCACGAGACCGGCGTCACTGGCCACCGCGATGCCAAGATTGACGTAGTGATGGTAGACAAAATGGTCGCCATCGATCTGCGCATTCACCGTGGGGAAGGCTTCGAGGGCGAGACACGCGGCTTTGGCGAAGAACGGCATGTACGACAGGCGAAGACCGTGGTCTTTCTCCACTCGCTCGCGCAGGCGGTCGCGCAGCGCCGAGACCGCCGTCATGTCGATCTCGTTGAACGTGGTCAGGTGCGCCGTGTTCTGCTGCGATTGCAGCAGGTTTTGTGCGATGCGCTTGCGACGCGTAGACATTTTCTCGCGTGTCTCACGCGGCTCGTCGTCGCGGCGCGTGCGCGCCATGGCGGGGACGGGCGGGGCCGGTGCCTTCGGCTCGCTGGGCGCCGGTGCGGCAGGCGCGGCAGGCGTGCTCTTGCCGGCCGCGATTACGTCGGCCTTGGCGACCACACCACCGCGTCCCGTGCCCGCGACCTGCGCGAGATCCGTGCCCTGCTCGGCCGCGAGTCGCCTCGCGGCGGGTGAGGCTTTGAGATCGTCGCTTCCCGAGGTGGACACCGGAGCGGCCGAATCCGCCGGCGGGCTGGCCGCGGCCTGTCCCACGGCGCTGGCCACAGCCCGAGCCGGAGCACTCGCCGCTGGCGCCGACGGTGCAGCCCCGGCGCCCGCGGCACCGGGCGTGAGCTCACCGAGCACGTCGCCCACGTTCACCACATCGCCCTCGTTTTTCAGATGCGCCGTGATTGTGCCGGCCTCAAGCGCTGGTACCTCCACCGTGATCTTGTCCGTTTCGAGTTCGACCAGCGTGTCGCCCGGGGCGACGACTTCGCCGACCTGCTTGAGCCAGCGGGACACGGTCGCTTCGACGATGGATTCACCGAGCGGGGGAACTTGGAAGGACGCCATGGCAAAGACGGGACAGTGGGATGCGACGGGCGCGGCACGGCGACCCGGCGTGGAATAGGGGATTTCGCGAAATATAGAGTGCGGACCACGCTGGTCCGATGTCCGGTTGACCTCCTAGTTTACACGTTCACCCATCGCCAAGGCTGTCCGTGCCGCATCGCCGTCGTCGAATGAGTTGGTTCACGCTGGGCGTCGCACTGGGCATCGCGCTGGGCGTCGCGCTGGTCGCGGGCGCACCGAGTGCGACAGTGTCCGCGCAGCCGATCGCCGAACGCCCGCTCCCCGCCGCCACGCGCACGTTTGACCACGAGTTCACCAACGCTCTGTTCGTGCAGCCGCTCAAGAGTGGTTCGATGCTGGAATCCGATGGGTCGGACATGACCGTCGTGTATCTCGACAACCGCACGGGAAGCGGACGTGTGGTCGGACGCACCGGCTCCGGCCCGCTTGAGTACCGGACCGCTGGCCAGCTGCTGCTGCTGCCGGGCGACACGGTGGCGCGCTTTCGCCTGCCCAAACGTTCGCGATTGCTCGCCGCCGGTACCGGCGTTGTGTACGTCGTCACCAAGGACGAAGACGACCTGGAGTACGTGAACGTGCACCGCATTCCATGAGCCCGCAGCACATGCGCGCCCTCACGATCTCAGCGCACGGCGACCTCTCGCAGCTCCACGTGCGCGAGGTGCCCGTGCCGCAGCTTGTGTCACCGAACGACGTCCGCGTGCGACTGCACGCCGCGGCCCTCAACCGGCTCGATCTGTGGGTGCTCGGCGGTATTCCGGGCGTAACCATTGTGCCCCCGTGGATCGTGGGCTCTGACGGAGCCGGTGTCGTGGACGCCGTGGAAGACGGTGTAACGCGTGTGCGGGTGGGGGATCGCGTCGTGCTCAATCCGGGCGTCGTCGATCGCACCTGTCAGTGCGAGTATTGCCGCGACGGTGATCAGCCGCTGTGTCTCACCTACGGCGTGCTCGGTGAACATCGCCCCGGTACGCTCGCCGAATACATTGTCGTGCCTGACGCCAACGTGGAACGCATCGCAGACGATGTGTCGTGGGACGTCGCCGCCGCGTTTCCTCTGGCGACACTGACGGCATGGCGCATGGTCGTGACGCGCGCACGTGTGCGAGCCGGCGATCGCGTGCTCATCTGGGGAATCGGCGGCGGTGTCGCGCTCGCCGCCCTGCAAATCTGCAAAGCGCTCGGTGCCGAGGTGTGGGTGACCTCCGGCAGCGATGAAAAACTTGCGCGTGCACAGGCGCTTGGCGCAGATCACGTGATCAATCATCGCGCGGGTGATGCGGGCAAGCAGGTGCGGCTCGCCACCAACAAACGCGGCATGGACGTGGTGATTGACAGCGTTGGCGAAGCCACCTGGACGCAGTCACTGATTGCACTCGGCAAGCGAGGCCGTCTGGTCACCTGCGGTGGCACCTCGGGGCCGATGGTGCAAACCGACGTGCGTCGCATGTTCTGGAATCAGTGGACGCTGATGGGTTCCACCATGGGCAGTGATGCGGAGTTCACCGCGATTGCGAGCGAGTTTCGCGCCGGGCGGTTGTGGCCGCCGGTGGATTCCGTGTTTTCACTCGCGTCCGGACACGAGGCGTATGCGCGCCTCGCGTCCGGAGAGCAGTTCGGTAAAGTGGTGGTGCGGATCACGCCGTAGTTCGGATCACGCCGTAATGCACGTCGACATTCGCCCTTGCGTTGGCTGTCGGTGGGTCATCATCCTGCAGCATGACCGAATCCGCGTCGTACTCGCCGACCGAAGAGCGTGAGCTGCGCGCGACGTACGGGCGGGGCGAGCCCGCGATCTGTCCGCTATGTGCCGTGGCGCTCACCCACCGCGCTCTGGGTGGCGGCTCCTTCGGGCTCGGTTACTCACGTCGTCGGGAGTGGCTGCTCTGTCCGACCTGCCGACGCAGCGTGCTGTTCGACGCCCAGCGGGGCACTCGCACTTAACCGTCCGTCGGTGACGCAGCTCCCTCGGTGAACCCTTGCCGCCATCACTAGATTGGCAGCCATGTTCAGCATCATTGCCGGCCCGGCCGGCTTTTTGGTATCGGCGGCGCAGACGTCGCCGCTCCCCGACAGCTTCACGGAGCGCCTCGAGTACAGCTTTACGCTGATCGCCGAGTTCGTGCCGGCGCTCTTTGGTGCCCTGGTGATCCTGTTCGCCGGGTATCTCGCGGCCAAGCTGATCGAGAAAGGTGCGCACCGGGTGCTGCGCCGCGTGCGGTTCAACGACGTCCTCGACCGCGGCGGCGTGCTCGAAGCGGTGGCACGCTCCGGAACGCCGATCAATCCGTCCCGTGTCGTCGCGTCGTTCCTGTTTTGGGGCGTGATGTTCTCGGTGCTGCTAATAGCCGCGAATGCGATCGGGCTCGAATCGCTGGCCGGTGTGTTCAGCGAGTTGCTGTCATACATCCCCGGCATCATCGCTGCGCTGGTGATCGTGATCGTCGGCATTGTGCTGGGCGGGTTCGTTGAGGGGCTGATTCGGGCGGCGGCCGGCGCGGTGCACGGTGCGGCAGCGCTCGCCCGCATCGGGCGCGGCAGCGTCATCGTCCTGGCAGTCTTCATGGCGCTGCAGGAAATCGGTGTTGCCACGAACATCGTCACGATTGCGTTCGGCATTCTGTTCGGCGCGGTGGCCCTGGCGCTCGGGCTTTCGTTCGGCCTCGGCAATCGCGATCTGGCCGGCGAAATCACGCGGGCGTGGTACGAGCGGTATCGCGCTGAGCGGGAGGCGGTGGAGCGTGAAGCCGCGGCCGAGGAAGCGGAGGATTTTCCGGAGACCGAGGAGTATGCGGTTCCTGCGGTGGCCGTCGCCTCGCGAGACGCGGACGCTGGCACCGTTCTCACCAACTCGACCGATACGGCGCCCTGAAACCGTTGCAGCGCAACGACTTGCGAGATCTTGGCGAAGTTGATTTCGGGCGTGCGTTCCACTAGATTTACAGAGTTGGCCCCGATTACGCGTAACTCCTGCGCGACTCTTTCGCCGCGGCCCGTTTCCGCCATCCTACGCACTGTCCATGACCGCTCCCAACGCCCGCGAGCGCATTCTGCCGCGGTTGATCGACGAGGAAATCAAGGAATCGTTCATCAACTATTCCATGAGCGTGATCGTCTCCCGCGCGCTCCCGGATGTGCGAGACGGACTCAAGCCCGTGCACCGGCGCGTGCTGTACGCGATGAACGAACTTGGCCTGGTACCGGGTCGCCCGTTCAAGAAGTGCGCGACCGTCGTCGGTGACGTGCTCGGCAAATATCACCCGCACGGCGACAGTTCGGTGTACGACGCGCTCGTGCGCATGGCGCAGACTTTTTCGTTGCGCTACCTGCTCGTTGATCCGCAGGGCAACTTCGGTTCCATCGACGGCGACTCGGCGGCTGCGTATCGCTACACCGAGGCTCGGCTCACGCGTCTGGCGGTCGAGATGCTCACGGACATCGACAAAAATACCGTCGATTTCGCGCCCAACTTCGACGATCGCCTGCAAGAGCCGCGCGTGCTTCCCGCCGGCGCGCCCAATCTGCTCATCAACGGTTCGTCAGGAATTGCGGTGGGCATGGCCACGAACATTCCGCCGCACAACCTGCGCGAAGTCGTGGACGCGAGCATTGCGCTCATCGACCATCCCGACATCGACACTGATGCGCTGCGCGCGATCGTGAAAGGCCCTGACTTCCCCACGGGTGGCTACATCTACGGCCGCGCCGGCATTGCCGACTACCAGACTACGGGCCGCGGCCGGATTGTCATGCGCGCCCGTGCTGTGATCGAGGAGCGCGAGTCGAGCGGAAAATCGCAGATTGTGATCACCGAGGTGCCGTACCAGGTGAACAAGGCAAAACTGGTGAAGGACATCGCTGACCTGGTGCGCGATGGAAAGCTCACTGGCATCTCGGCGCTGCGCGACGAATCCGATCGCGATGGCATTCGTGTGGTGGTCGAACTCAAGCGCGATGCGATTCCGCGCGTGGTGCTCAACCAGCTGTACAAACATACGGCGATGCAGAGCACCTTTGGTGTGATCATGCTCGCGCTGGTGCCGGATGACACGGGCCGACTGATCCCGCGTGTGCTGAGTCTGCGTCAGGTGCTTGAGCATTATCTCAAGCATCGCCACGAAGTCATTGTGCGCCGCACGCAGTTCGATCTCGACAAGGCCGTCGAGCGCGAGCACCTCCTCGAAGGACTCAAGATCGCCGTCGACAATATCGACGAAGTGATCGCGCTCATTCGTGCGGCCGAAGACACGCCCACGGCCAGTGCGCAGCTGCAGTCCCGGTTTGGCCTCAGCGAGCGGCAGGCGGAAGCAATTCTCAACATGCGTCTCGCCAAGCTCACCGGTCTCGAGCGCGAGAAGCTGGAGGAGGAGCTTGCCGAGGTGCGCGTGTTCATTACCGAACTGCGCAGCATTCTCGATTCGCGTGAACGCCGCATGGAGATCATGAAGGGCGAGTTGCTCAAGGTGCGCGAAACGTTCGGCGACGATCGTCGCACGGAAATCGTGAGCGACGAAGGCGAGTTTTCGGTGGAAGACCTCATCGCCGAAGAAGAGATGATGGTGACCATCTCGCGTCAGGGCTACATCAAGCGCACGGCCGTGTCGCTGTTCAACAAGCAGGGACGCGGCGGTCGCGGCAAGATCGGCGCCGATCTGAAAGACGGTGACTTCATGGAGCAGATGTACGTCACGTCGACGCACCACTACATCCTGATCTTCACCGACGACGGGCGCTGCTACTGGCTCAAGGTGCACGAGTTGCCGCAGGCGGGACGTGCCACACGCGGCAAGCCCATCGTCAACCTGATCAACGTCACCCCCGACACGCGCATTCGTGCGATCGTGCCGGTGCGCGAGTTCCGTGACGACGAATACCTGCTGTTCGGCACCAAGTTGGGCACCGTCAAGAAGACGGCGCTGTCGCAGTACTCCAACGTGCGCGCGAACGGTGTGAAAGCCATCAAGATCGAAGAGGGCGATGAGCTGATCGATGTGCAGGTCACCACGGGAACGAGCGACGTGATTCTGGGCACACGTCAAGGCATGTCGGTGCGCTTCCACGAGCAGGACGTGCGCGAAATGGGGCGTGATACCACGGGTGTGAAGGGCATCACACTGGCCGCGGGTGATTCTGTGGTGGGCATGGTGGTGATCCGTCGCAACGAAGCCACGCTGCTGGTGTGCACGGAGTTCGGACTTGGCAAGTGCACGTCGCTCGACGATTACCGCATTCAGAAGCGCGGTGGCAAGGGCATTCTCACACTCAAGCGTACCGAGCGCACCGGCCACATTGTCGCACTGATGGAAGTGTCGGCCGACGAAGAGATCATGCTGATCACCCGCGGCGGCATCTCCATCCGCTCGTCGATGAGCAAGGTGCGTGTGGTCGGTCGGAACACGCAGGGCGTGAAGTTCGTGTCACTCGACGCCGGTGATATGGTCACGGCCGTGGCACGCGTGGTGCCGGACGATGACAAAGACGGGGAAAACGGGACGGACGGTGACAACGGGGATGTCGATGTCACGCCCGATGGTGAGCTCGGGCTGACCAACTAACGCGGGCGAGGTCACGGTTGGTTGGTTTGCGGGCGCTCCTCGGGTTTCCCGGGGGGCGCTCGCTGCGCGGTGAACGGTTCCCGGTCTGTACCGTGCACTGGCGACCCTCCACCTCCGGGCTCGTTTCGGAGGAGGTAGCCCACCGTGGTGGCATCGCCTAAGTTTCGATGTTCCTCCCCCGCGTGCTTCCTGATTCACGGCTTCCCTCGTCAGTGCTTCCGTTGCGCTTCGCAATTGACTTCGCCTCGACCCAGGCCACGGTGTCATGCCGCATTCAGTTGATGCTGCGCTCCTCGCTGGCAGGCGGTACCGTGAGCGCTGACAGCGGACTGCATACGCGGGCGATGTCGTCGGTCGGGCACTGATGGCACCCTCGGCACGCATCCTGATCGCCGACGACGATCCGGCCGTATTGGAGTCGATCGGGTGGCTGCTCAAAGAAAATGGCTACGAGGTCGCCCGGGCCACGGGCGGGCAGTCGTGTCTGGAGCAGATGGACGAGCGTGCGCCGGATCTGTTGCTGCTCGATATCCTGCTGCCGGACACCGAAGGGTACCAACTGCTCGAGCGCATCAAGTCCGAGGAACGATGGCGTGATCTGCCGGTGCTCATGCTCTCATCGTTGCCACCGGAAGAGGCGTCGGTGCGTGCGCTCGGACTGGGGGCCGTTGATTTCATTCGCAAGCCGTATCGGCCCAAGGAGCTGCTGGCGCGCGTCCAGGCGCACCTGCGCCACGGCGCCGTCTTTCGTGCGACGCGCGATGCCTTGCAGCGCACGGAGCTGGCCCTGCATCGCGCGCAGGAAGATGCTGAGAGTCGTCGGAAGCTCGTTGATATCCTGCATGAAGTCACCGGCGACCTCTCCGTTTCGGAGCTCTATCAACTGTTGGTGGGGCGCGCGGCGCGTGCGCTCGGCGTGTCACACTGCTCGGTGATTCTCGCCAAGGTCGGGACGCGCACGGCGACCGTCGTCGCGGCCGTGGAGAACCCGAAAATTACCAACCTCGAAGTGTCGCTCGATCGGTATCCCGAGCTCGAAGCGGCGCTCGAGACGGGCCAACCGGTGCTCGTGGAAGACATCGCGACCCACCCGCTGTACGAGGGCGTGCGGCAGGTGTGGGGCCTTGAGGGCATCGAGGTCAACATCCGATCGGTGATTGCCCTGCCGTTCACCGTCGATCGCGGCGCCTACGGCGTTTTTCTCGTGCGGCGCACGCGTGAACAGGCGCCGCTCGGTCCGGCAGATCTGGAGTTTGCGGAAGCGGTGATCACGGCGGCGGTGGCCGTGATCCAACGGGCGCGCATGGTCGAGCACACGATGGCCGACAATGCGCGACTGGAGCAGTTGGCCCAGACCGATCCACTCACGCAGCTGCTCAACCGTCGCGCGCTCGCGGAAACGATCACGGCGGAGATGGAGCGCGCGACGCGCTACGACTCGTCGCTCGCCCTGCTCATGATCGACCTGGATCACTTCAAGCGCGTGAATGATACGTATGGGCATCTCATCGGGGACGATGTGCTGCGCGATATTGCGTCGTTGTTGACCGCGCTGGTGCGTGGCAACGACGTGGTCGCTCGGTACGGCGGCGAAGAGTTTCTGATCCTGCTGCCGGAGACGGACGACGTGGGCGCTGACTCTTTCGCCGAGCGTGTGCGAGAGGCAGTCGCGACGCATACGTTTTCGTCTCGTCCGCGCGAGGAAGGCATTTCGATCACGGCGAGTATCGGCGTGGCCACGTTTCCCGCCGCTCGCATCGAAACCGTGGAAGACCTCTTCGCACAGGCCGATGCGGCCCTCTATCGGGCCAAAGCGGACGGCCGCGACCGCGTGCGGCGCTAGGCGCGAGCCTCCGGAGCGTACGCACCCCGGTTAGCTTGGAGCACACTCCCCATCACACGATTCCCCGTTCGGAGACTCCTCCATGCGGATGCTTGTACTTGGCGCCGGGCTGCAAGGTTCGGCGTGTGCCTTTGATCTGCTGCGTAACCCCGCTGTTGAACGTGTCGTGCTCGCTGATGTTCGCATCGGCGCGCTGCCGGCGTTTCTGCAGCCCCACGTCGGCAAACGACTGATCACCACTGAAGTCGATGTGCGGAATCACGATGCCGTGCGTGCGCTGATGCGTGATTCCACTGCAGTGTGCAGTGCGATTCCGTACTACTTCAACTTCCCGCTCGCGCAGTTGGCCGTGGAGTGCGGTGTGCACTTCACCGACCTCGGCGGTAACACCGAGATCGTGCTGCAGCAGAAGGGGCTCGAAGCGGACGCCGAGGCCAAGGGTGTAAGCGTCGTGCCAGATACCGGCCTCGCGCCGGGCATGGTGAATATTCTCGCGCAATACGGCATTTCGCAGCTCGACACGGTGCACAGTGTCAAGCTGTACGTGGGCGGACTGCCGCAGAACCCGGAGCCACCGCTCAACTATCAGATTGTGTACTCGCTCGAAGGCGTCGTCGACTATTACACCACCGAATCACTGGTCGTCCGTGACGGTCGTCGTACCACGCGCGCGGCGTTGTCCGAAATCGAGCAGGTGCAGTTTCCCGAGCCGGTGGGCACGCTCGAGGCGTTCCACACGGCCGGCGGATTGTCGACGATGGCGTTTCGCTACGACGGCAAGATTCCCAACATGGAGTACAAGACGCT
>JBBRFQ010000138.1:0-10080 GCA_038224035.1 Gemmatimonadales bacterium | reverse complement strand
GATCGGCTGCTGCCATGGTGAGCATACGAACACGACCGGCAATTTCAATCGGTCCCGGAATGCGTCGTGGCACGCTGTCAGTGTGCAGCGGTGGCGACGTGGTGCTCATCGCGCACCGCATGTTCGGCAGCGCCGTACACGTCGAGCCATCGATCTCGCACGGCATCCCACGTGTAGCGTGCGAGGCACTCGGTACGTGCAGCGCTGGCGAGGCGTAATGCAAGCGCGGGGTTGTTGTAGAGATCAAGCGCGGCGGCGGCAAGCTTCTCCGGGGCACCAGCCGGCACCATTCGGCCATTCTCATTGTCACGCACGATATAAGGAATGCCACCGGCATCGCTGGTCACCACCGGCAAGCCGCAGGCGAAGGCTTCGATAACCGAGTTCGGCATGTTGTCGATGACCGGGCTGTTCAGGTAGATGCTCGCCGCATCGTACAACGCCGGCATGTGCTCAGGGGGCACCGCGCCGGTAAAGGTGACCTGCCTGAGCGCGAGTTCAGCCGCCAGGGCATGGAGCTCGGCGCGCAGCGGACCGTCTCCCACCACGGTGAGCTGCGCCTCCGGAATCACCGCCTGGATGCGGGCGAACGCACGCAGCACAGTGGCCACGTCGTAGTGTGCTTCGAAGTTGCGGTTGGACAGGAAACTCGGCGCGAGCGAGGTGCGTTCTCGGTAGGGCAGCCGCTCCACTTCCACGAAGTTCTCGATGACGGTGGCCGTCAGGCCGAACTCGCTGAAGACATCACGCAGGTAGCCGCTGGGCGTCACGATGCTGTGTGCGAGTTTCATGAGCGGCACAGCGTGCTTGAAGCGCGTGAGATGATCGCGCGCTTCGCCGCTTCGGTAGTTGAGAATCACTCGTTTTCCAAAAAGCCTGCCCACAAGCATCGCCGGCACCGGCGCGAGCAGGAAGCTCCAATAGCTGGCTGAGAAGGCGTGGATTACGTCTGCGCGCGGTACGCGGGAGAGCAGATGCAGCCAGTAGGCCGCGCTCGTGACGACGGTGCGCACGTATTTGATGCGCTGCAGTGCAGCCAGTGGACCGGGCAGCGGTGGATCGACATCGAGCAGGTCAACAACAAGAAAACGCTCCTGCTCGAAGCGTGCGAGCAGTCGACGTGCCTGAACTGCCTGTCCACCGAGAAAGCGCAGCGAAGGCGCGACGATGAGCACGCGCCTCGCTTCGGATCGCTTCTTCGTTGCCTGCTCAAACACCCCGCAACTTTGGCATCACGGTCTGCACATCCGCCGCCAGCTTCTCGGCAACAGACTGCGCCAGCTTGGCCGCCTCATCCTTCATTTCAATCAGCGACTTGGGATTCGCCGGATCAGGCACCATGGGCACCACGATGCGAACCAGCGCCTCCTCAGTACGACCGTACAACGCCGCATCACGAAGCAGATCCCACTTCACTTTGTACTCGCTGGCTTCGATGCGGTCGCGCCCCTGATACCAGTAGTAGACAAGGGCGCGTGTTCCTTGATTGCCGAGGATCACGCGAGTTGCCTGGCCCGTCATGCCGGCCGCCGAGAGCGGCACCTTCTCATTCTCCATGATCTCCCACCCGGCGCCAGGCAGGCAGTTCTTGGGCGAGTGAATGGTTTTGCCCTGCACCTGATGATCGTAATAGCCCACATACACACTGAACTTGTACATGCTGTCGGGACCGAACACACGCATCACATAGTCGCTCATGCCCGCCACGCGCTGTTCGTCCTCGGAGACAACGAGCGGTGTTCCGACAATATTCTCGTACGTGTCCGGCAGCGTGACCATTGGCGCAAGAGGCGGTACAATGCTCTGCTCGCGAATCCCGTTGATGAGCAACACGCCCGCGCCGAGCAATACGGCGGGCACGAACATCATGGCCTTATGCATGAGACACTCCGGAAACCTGAGGCGAGACCGCGACCGGCGAGGGAGGAACCGGCGGCTTGGGATTGTTGGAGCGGCGTTCCGCTTTGGAGTAGATCCAGCCTTCACCCCGGCCGAGCACCCACGCCACCGCGCCAACAATGCCGAAGGCGATGGCAAACATGATCATGCCTTCGCTCGTGTGCATGAAACCCTCGCCGAACTCGGGGCTGATGAACAGCACCAGAAAACCGGTGAGAAAAATGCGCACGCCGTTGATGGCCACGGCGATCGGAATGGTCAGGGCAATGAGCAGCACACGACTCGCGGGGTGGCGCAGTAGCATCGCGCCCATGAGCACACCCAGAGAAATGAGCGCGGTGAGCGAGCGCAAACCGCTGCACGCTTCGGCGACAAACAGCTCCTGACCGGGGATGCGAATGACATTGCCGGTGAGCAGCACCGGAATCTGGCGCCACTCAAGCAGGGCTGCACCGATCTTTGAAGCGGTAAACTGCAGCGGCAACGCCATGGCGCCGAGCAGGACGTCAGGAATGGGAATGGACAGCGCCGTGAGCGTAAACGGCAACCACCAATGCAGCACCTGACGAAAGCCGTAGGCGAACACAACCAGTCCGGCCAATCCGATGAGCATGGATCCGCGCATCACGAACAGTTCGGACGCGAGGTCGGCTGCGTACCGGAACAGTACCGCCGCCAGAACGATTGCGATGCCGAGCCACATGTTTGGCGCGGCGTCTTTGCGAATACCCGCCTTGTAACCGAACCAGAGCGAGACCGGGAACAACAGGAGGCCGTGTCCGGCCTCCGGATTATTCCACCAGTCGAGCGCGAGCAGCTTGGCCGGGTGCGCGAACAGCGCCACAAACGTTATCACCGTAAGGGCAGCCGGCACCAGCACCTGCGTCGGTGGCAAGGCAAACGCCCGCGTTGGTGCGGTGGATTCCGCAGGAACAGTGGTAGCCACGACGTGCCTCTACGCGTTGTTGATGTGATGGTGCATCATCATCTCACTCGTTGCCGCCATTCATGATAAGCAGTCCGCCTTCGTTCTGATCCGCTTCGGCTCGCGCGGACGCACGCCGTTTTTTGGCCGGCGCACTGAATGTGGCCGCGGCCTTGAAGAAGCCAACCGCCAGCGACAGGGACGCAATCGCCGCCAGCACGCCGCGCGTGACCGATACAATCGCGTTATTGCGGATCTGACCACGCAGTTCCGACCGCGCCATCTGCCGGATCTGAATGGCATCGAGCGCGAGCATGACCAGCAGGGGCAACAGCAATACCCCAAAGACACCCGCGAGCAGCCCCATGGTCTTGAGCACACCCGGGGATTCGTTCATCCAGGCGATGATGCCCACGAGAATGGCCCCGAGCATCAGCACCGGCGCCGCATTGATGACGGCGATTTCGGACTGGAAGCGCCACTGGATGAGGTACCACTGCAGTGGCCAGACTCGGCCCGCCAGTTCGAGCAGCGGCGCGATCATCAGCAAAAGGCCAACCGGATAGGCGAATCGGGTGGCGCGCATGGAATCGAGATCAGAGTTCATCGGGAGGAGGACGGTGTGGACGGCGGGAGTGCGAGACGTGAGATGGTCTGGCTCGTCACATGGTGAAGACGAGGCGCTGCCTGCTGCGGTCACTGTGGTGGAACAACATTGCACATCCTGGACCAGCGCGCCGCGACTGGGTCAGCCGCAATGCTCCGCTCGCAGCCGGCCGGCGGCCGAAGGCTCCGTCGCCAGATTGAATGGCAATAGTTTAACACCGGCTGCGGCGGCCGTCCAACAACAGTGGCGCGAACGACACACGTGGCAGACTCATCAGCAAGACTTTCGGCTCGCACCGTCCGACCGGGGAATCCGGCCGGCGCCGCGGCCGTCGTTGCCGTACGGAACGTGACGTCCGATGACGAACGTGCACTCGATGCGTTCATCCGAGCGCATCCGGGCCATGGTCCCGGTCACCGCCGCCAGTTTGCGAAGCTGGAGGCCGTGTTCGGCAACCGTGAACTGTCGGTGATCGCGCTGCTCGATGGGAATATTGTGGGCTATGCACCGGCTTTCCTTATAGAGTCGAAGCAGTTCGTGGTGTGGCGCTCGCGCCTGGTGGGCGGTGGAAGCCTTGTGGCATCGGGTCCGTTGGTGGACGCGTCGCTCGCGCCCCAGAGACGCGCCGCCGTGCTCACCGGGCTCATCGCCGCGATTCGTCGACAAACGGCTGGTTATAGAGCGACTTGGCTTCGCTACTCGCTGTCATCCATGTCGGGCGACTCCAGCACTCTTACCGCCGAACGTCCGTTCCCGATGCTTTCCATGGGCTGCACGCTTCGCACGGTTCCGTCGTCGGTACTCGATCTGTCCCGCTCCGAGGATGCGTTGTTTGCGGAGATGAGTGCCACCACGCGCAACCTGATCCGCAAAAGCGTGCGAGAAGGGCTGGAGTCTCGCGGCCTGCGATCACGAGCGGAGTGGCAACAGTTTTCGCACGCCGCCAACTCGGCCTTCGGCCACCGGGCGGCCGCGAGCGTGGTCTTGGAGGCGGTGCACGAGTTGCTCATCGCGCCCCCGGATGGCTCGAAAACGCTGGCGCATGCAACCATTGTGCTGAGCGACGCCGAACCGCTGAGCTGCGTGGTAACCTGCGAATCGAATGGCACCAGTTACTATTTTCTGGCGCTGAATACGGAGCCAGGGCTGGCCCTGAATGCAAATCGACTCGCGCTGTGGCAGGCGATTCGTGGCGCCAAGGCCCGCGGTGCGCGCTGGTTCCAACTTGGTTCGCGTGATTTTGGCCTCTCGAAATCGGCGCGCATCAGCGACTTCAAGCAGCAGTTCGGTGGCACGGTGGTGATGAGTCCGGTGGCCGAATGGTGTGAGCGCCCGCGGGAGACGGCCACCACAGACATGATCGCGAGCGTGATCGCCTTCGTGAAACGCCGAGGGCGCGTGCTCTAGCTACGACCGGCGGTCTCGGCGCCCCGCCAACGCTGCTTGAGTGCCCGATAGCTCTGAACGGCGAGCTCGCGCGTGGCGGACCGGAATGGGTTGAGCTGAAGGCTGGCGCGCGACTGATACCACACGATGCCTCCAAAGCCCATTTTGAAGTGGGCGATTTGCGCGTCTTTTTGTACACCGTAGTCGAGCGGCCCCAATTCAAACCAACGCGCGCCACGACGCCGGGCTTCGCAAATGCCCTCCCAGACGGCGACATGATTGGCCGCCAGCTCGTAGGCGCGGGGACTGTTGAAGGACAGGAGATAGTGCGCGACCCGGTTCACGATTGTCACCACAATCACGGAGACGGGTTTTCCATCATGCTCCACGGCGAGCGCGATCGCGTGCCCGGGCGCAATGAGCTCGTCCCACGCGCGCTCCATCGCCGATCGCGGCAGCGCCGCGTCTGCCTGCGTCCACTGATTGGCCTCGTCAAAGCCCAGCCATTCTTCACGCGTGGCCACCGGGCGTGCGTTCACGCCATTGCGCTCCGCTTGCCGAATCAGCGGACGCGATGATTTTCGAAAGCCGGCAAAGATCTCGGCCTCGGGACGGTCGAGATCGAGCACGATCATCGGGAGCAGCTCTTCGGCGTACCCGAACGGCAGCAGCGGGTGATGCCGGTACCGCGAGAGTACCGAGCGCTCGCCGGCGAAAACCGGCAAGACGACCGAAACCACCGAGGCGTCTATGTCCCGGGCGATGCGCCGCATCTCCCGCTCGATGAACGCGAGCACGTCGGCCTGCAATCGCCTGGGAAGATCGAGGTCGATGAGGGGGCCGTTGCCGGAGATGGTGGACGAAGCAAGCCGTCGGTCGCGGAACCATCGCAACACCGGTTGATCGAGGAGGAAGAGCGGACAGACGGCGACCACGTGGCCCAGCGAATCCTTGATCAGGAAGCTCTTGTCCTCGTCGGCTCTCCATCCCGTCTGGAGGCTCCGAGCCGCGCGGAGGTGCGGCAGAGCCCGGTAGGGATGTCGTGCAACGAAGTCGTCCCACTCGGCGTCGGTGGAGGCGTCGGCGGCGCAAACCGTGAACGACGTTGGGTGGCTGAGCGACATGGAAGAGGTCGGCGGTGATGAAGTGTGAGCTGCGACACTCTACTGACGTGTGCGGTATCGCAACAGCAACTGCTGAGTTCGCGCAACACCTTTCGAGATACCTTACCGGATGAGAGGGCGAGACAGACCTGGTTTCCGGAGTAGATCTTGCGTTCTAAGACGTTATTCGGCATACTGTTGACGAGTGAACAACTGGTTCTGGGATGGGCCGAATGCTTCAGGCCGACACACGGCACACCGATTGCTATTTATGGGGTCAAGGCGAAGTCGCAGTTAGCGGCGAGCGCATCATGCCGCAGCGGGCCTAATACGAGGTCCCCACCTGTGAGCACACTTTTTCAGAGGTAATCGTTTTATGAAAAGTCTCTACAAATCGCTCGCGGTTGCTGCGATGGTGTTGGCTCCTATCGCCGCACATGCTCAGATTGGTTCGGTGAACCTCACGCTCAGCGGGTACCCGTACCAGGCACTCAACGGCGGCGGATTCTCGACCTCTTCCTTCGTGTTCACGCCCAACGCCGGCGCGCCGATCAATTTCGCGCAGTTCGTTGTGTGGTGCATTGACAACACGCGCAATGTCGACCCGAACGGTGGCAACTACACGTACAGTCTGTACACGCTCAGCGGATTTGCGGCGACCGGCTTGGGCTCGGGCGTGCCTTTCAACTCCGACCCAGATCTCGACGACATGACCCGTATCGCGTCGAACCTGCAGGGTTTCCAGAATCAGGCGGACAACGCCACGTGGGTTTCGGGCGCCGCCAACAACGCTACGCAGCAGAGCACCTGGGATATCTTCAACACTGGGGCGGCGGGCGGAAACGGAGCGTTCACCGGTGGCGGCAACTGGTTCATCCTGCATAACGGCCGGAACCAGACGCTGGGAGTTCGTTTTCCCGATCCGAATATCGTTGTCCCCGAGCCGTCCACGTACGCCATGATGGCGATGGGGCTGGTTGGACTGGCTGGCTTCGCGCGGCGTCGTCGGAACAACGCGTAAGTTTGACGGTAGGTTGAAAGAAGCCCCCGGTGCCTGAGAGCACTGGGGGCTTTCTTTATTTGTGGGGTGCGACTCGGAGGAACGGCAACTACATCAACTGCAACAACCGCTGGGTTTAAACGGAGGCCATGACCCGCGACTTGCGCTCGGCGTAGTCTGCCTCCTGATCGGCTCCCAGCATTCCCACACCGAAATACTCGGCTTCAGGCCGCCAGAAGTACCAGCCGCTCACACTCGCCGCCGGCAGCATGGCGAAGCTCTCAGTGAGTGACATACCGGCCCGACCGGGCGCATCGAGCAACCTGAAAATCGTGCCCTTTTCGGTGTGATCCGGGCACGCGGGATAACCGGGCGCGGGCCGGATTCCCTGGTACTGCTCGCGCACGAGGGCCTGATTGTCGAGCTGCTCGTTCGGCGCGTACCCCCACAACACTCGGCGCGCCTCCTCGTGCAGCCGCTCGGCGAACGCTTCGGCCAGCCGATCGGCCAGTGCCTTGGCCATGATGCTGCTGTAATCGTCGTGCGCGGCCTCGTACTCGGCGGTGAGCAGCTCGAGGCCGTGACCGGTGGTGACGGCAAACGCACCCATGTAATCGAGCACGCCACTGTCTTGCGGCGCGACATAGTCGGCCAGACATCGGTTCGCGCGACCCGCTCCTTTGGCAAATTGCTGTCGGTGCATGTGCAGCACGGCCGCAACACTTCCGGGAGAACTGTCGACATCGGACCACAACACAATGTCGTCACCGCGGGAGTTGGCGGGCCAGAAACCAACGGCGGCCCGCGCTTCGAGCAGGTTGCCGCTCACAATGCGGTGCAGCATTTCCTTCGCGTCGGCATAGAGCGACCGGGCGGCACTGCCCACCACGGGATCTTCGAGGATGGCTGGATAGTGGCCGGCCAGTTCCCATGTCTGGAAGAACGGTGTCCAGTCAATGCGGCTGGCAAGGTCGTCGAGCGGCCAGCCTTTGTAGGTGCGTGCACCGGTGAACGTGGGCACGGGCACGGGCGTGGCCAGATCGATCGCGGCCTTGTTGGCCCGGGCAGCGGCGAGGGAGAGCAGCCGAGCCTGACGGCCCTTGTCCTCGCGCGCCACGCGGATGGCGTCATACTCGATGCGCAGCTTGGCCATGTACGGCTCGCGCTTCTCATCACTCAGCAGCGCGCTGGTGACGCCCACGGCGCGCGAGGCATCGAGCACGTGCACCACAGGGCCGCTGTAGGCGGGCTCCAACTTGATGGCGGTATGCGCCTTGCTGGTGGTGGCACCGCCAATGAGCAGGGGAATGGTGAAGCCGAGTCGCTCCATTTCGCTGGCCACAAAGCGCATTTCTTCGAGTGAGGGCGTGATGAGGCCGGAGAGTCCGATCACATCCACCCCCTCCAGCTTGGCGCGTTCGAGAATGGCCGCGCACGACTGCATGACGCCCATATCGATCACTTCGTAGCCGTTACACTGCAGCACCACGCCCACGATGTTCTTGCCGATATCGTGTACGTCGCCCTTGACCGTGGCCATGAGCACGCGGCCGGCGGCTTTGCTGTTTTTGGTTTTGGCCGCTTCGATGTACGGAATGAGATGCGCCACCGCTTTTTTCATGACACGCGCACTCTTGACCACCTGCGGCAGGAACAGCTTGCCGGCGCCGAAGAGATCGCCCACCACGTTCATGCCACGCATGAGCGGGCCTTCAATTACTTCGATTGGATGTGACGAGGCCTGGCGAGCTTCTTCGGCGTCGGCGACCACGTGTGCGTCGATGCCATGCACGAGCGCGTGCGCCAGACGGTCTTCGACCGGCAGCGCGCGCCAGGCCAGATCTTCAGTGGCGGCTTTGGCTTTGCCCTGCACCTGATCGGCTACTTCCATGAGCCGTTCGGTGGCGTCGGCGCGGCGCGCGAGCACCAGATCTTCCACGCGTTCGCGCAGATCGGCCGGGATGTCTTCGTAGGGCACGAGCTGACCGGCATTCACGATGCCCATGTCCATGCCAGCTTTGATGGCGTGATACAGGAACACGGCGTGAATGGCCTCGCGCAGCGGATTGTTGCCACGGAACGAGAACGACACGTTGCTCACACCACCGGAAATGCGCACGTGTGGCAGACGGGCTTTCAGTTCGCGTGTGGCGTCAAAAAAGTCGAGCGCATAGCGTGCGTGTTCTTCGATGCCGGTGCCGATGGCAAAGATGTTGGGATCGATGATCACATCCTGCGGCGCAAACCCCACTTCGTTCACGAGGATGTTGTACGCGCGTTCACCGATCTTGATGCGTCGCTCCACGGTGTCGGCCTGACCGTTTTCGTCGAAGGCCATCACGATCACTGCCGCGCCGTATTGCCGCACCAGACGCGCCTGCCGGCGGAACTCATCCTCGCCCTCTTTCAGCGAGATGGAGTTCACAATGCCTTTGCCCTGCACACAGCGCAGCCCGACCTCGATCACACTCCATTTGCTGGAGTCGATGACCACGGGCACGCGCGAAATATCAGGTTCAGCGGCGAGCAGGTTCAGAAACGTCGGCATGGCGTGCTCGGCGTCGAGCAGCCCTTCGTCCATGTTGATGTCGATGAGCTGCGCGCCGTTCTCCACCTGATGGCGGGCCACCTCGAGTGCCGTGTTGTAGTCACCGGCGAGAATAAGCTTGGAGAAGCGCGCGCTGCCGGTGACGTTGGTGCGCTCACCGATGTTCACGAAGTTCGTGTCGGGGGTGATCACCACCGGCTCGAGACCGCTCAGGCGCAAGTGTGGCTCCACCGTCGCACGCTGCCTCGGCGCCACTCCCTGCACTGCCTGCGCGATGGCCGCCACATGTTCGGGCGTGGTGCCGCAGCAGCCGCCCACGATGTTGATCAATCCGCTGCGCGCCCATTCCGCAATCTGTTCCGCCATGATTTCAGCGGATTCATCGTATCCGCCAAAGGCGTTGGGCAAACCCGCGTTGGGATGTGCACTCACGTACACATCGGCCAGACGCGACAGCTCAGACACGTGCGCGCGCAGTTGATCAGCACCGAGCGCGCAATTGAGACCAACGCTGAGCAGCTTCGCACCCGATACCGCGTACCAGAACGCCTCGGCGGTTTGGCCGCTCAGTGTGCGACCGCTGGCATCGGTGATGGTGCCACTCACCATCAC
>JBBRFQ010000137.1:0-10139 GCA_038224035.1 Gemmatimonadales bacterium | reverse complement strand
CGCGCGCTCAAGCAGATCATTGAGTACACCGAGGTGAGCGACGCGAGCATGGAAGAAGGGTCGCTGCGTGTCGACGTCAACATTTCCGCGCGTCCCGTGGGCCAGGTTGCGCTTGGGACGCGTACGGAGATCAAGAACCTCAATTCGTTCAGCGGGGTGGAGCGGTCGATCGAGATTGAGTTTGCGCGGCAGTGCGGGGTGCTTTGGGCGGGTGGCGTGATTGAGCAGCGCACGATGTTGTGGGACGGGCACAAGGGTGAAGTGCGTCCGGCGCGCGCGAAGGAAGGCAGTCATGACTATCGCTATTTTCCCGAGCCCGATCTTCCGCCGCTCGTTCTGGACGCGGCGTGGATTCAGGAGCAGCGCGATGCCCTGGTAGAGTTGCCGGCCGCAAAGCGTGCGCGATTTGTGTCGCAGTATCGGTTGAGCAATCACGATGTTGATCAGCTGACGGCCACGGTTATTCTGGCGGACCGCTTTGAACAGGTCGCGAAGGCGGGCGGTGATGCCAAACGTGCCGCGAACTGGATGTTGGGCACGGTGCTCGCGGCCGTGAACGTGCGCGGGGGCGATGTGACATCGCATCCGGTGTCACCGCAGCGGCTCGGTGCGCTGATCACGCTTGAAGTCGAAGGCGCGGTGTCGAACACCGCCGCCAAGCAGATCTTTGCGATGCTGGAAACGGAAGACGCGGAACCGCGCGCGTTGGCCGAGCGTGAGGGGCTGCTGCAGGTGTCGGATGACGGCGCGCTCGTGCAGTGGATCGAGGAGGTGCTGGCGGAGCTGCCGGACGAAGCGGCGCGATTCCTGGCCGGCGAGAAGAAGCTGCAGGGCGTGCTGGTGGGGGCGGTGATGAAAAAATCGAAGGGCAGTGCGGATCCGAAGAAGGTGAATCAGTTGCTCGGAAAGCTTCCCGCCACACAGTAGAAGCGCTACGAGTGTTTGCCGACGCGCTGGGCGAACGCCAGCGGCGGGTTGTCGAGCAGTCGAAGGGTAGTGCGGATCCGAAGCACCTGAATGGGTTGCGGGAGTTGCGCTGCGGCACTTCATCGCCATGCGAGAGAAGGCGGAACAGCAGTTGCAGCGCGAGGTCACGGAGGCGCGTGAGAGACTCAAGCGCCTTGAAGCGGAGAGTCGCGGGCGCTGAGCGTGCGGCGTTCGTGAACGTCAGACGCGTCGACTACACCATGGCAAGCGCTCGCGGTGCCACCGGAATGTGCGCGTACCGCTCCGCGTTCTGCTGGAGCGCCTCAAGGATGGGCACGAACAGGGGATGCTCGAGCAACGGACGCCACACGGAACTATGCTGAGTGATGGCATCGTGGATGCCGAGACCGAGCTGTACCGATCGCTCAAGCCACCGGGCCGACTCGTCCAGCTCACGGAGCAGCGCAAAGCCCTGCGCGACATACTCGGCGTATTGCCAGTCCTTCCAGAGGCCCTCGACGACGCCCGGCACGAGTACGCGGCGCGCCGACGCGACATCACCTCGTACGGAATGGGCGAGAAATCCGCTCATGATCGTGAACACATCTGGGTCGAGCGCTGCTGACCGATCAAAGACGTCAACCGCGCGCGCGCGATCACCGGCAGCCGCATGCGCCAGTCCGGTGAAGAGCAGAACGACAGCGGCCGGAGCGCTCTTCGGCACTGTCGCCAATCGCGAGACGGCGGCCGCATGTTGACCAGAATGCAGCAGTGCCAGGCTCTCGCCGCCCCAGCCCAGTGCATGATCGGGCGCGGCGCGAATGATCGCGCGTGAGGTCGCAACTGCGGCCGAATATTGCCCGGTGAATGAGAGCAGAAACGAGTACCACGACGCGACGTCGAGATCTTCCGGCAACTGCTCATAGGCCACGGCGAGCTGCCGCACCGCTTCCGCTACGTTGCCCTGCAGCGTCGCCACCAGTCCACGGATCTCGGCTCTGTATGGGCTGGCGGGCTCATGCTGCTCGATCTGGTCGGCGTATCCAAACGCACGGACGATCAGCTCCTCCCGATCCGCACGTTCGCCGGTGTTTGCGGCGTAGTAGCAGGCGAGCCCAAGCCCGCGCAGCAGGATCACGTTCGTGGGTGCCAACGCAAGCGCAGCTTCGAGGTGCCCGAAGGCCCGCTGCACACCGCTCAGTGACATCTCGTGAAGCGCCTGCCGCGCACGCAGGAAGTGATCATACGCCTCGGCGTTGTCGAGCGGACGCTCCGCGAGACGTCGGGCCTCTTGTGGCGTGAGCACAACGTCAAGCGCCCGCACGATTGACGCCGCGACGCGGTCCTGCATGTCGAACACATCGGCGAGCACACCGTCGAAGCGATCGGACCACAGTGATGCATCGTTGTCGGCGGCCACGAGGGACGCCGAGATGCGCAGGCGATCCCCCGATTTGCGTACGCTACCTTCGAGCACGTGCGTGACGTCGAGTGCGCGCGCCACGTCACCGATTGACTGTGTGCGATCGCGGTACTGCATCATCGTGGTGCGTGAGATCACGCGCAGTGTCCCCACCTTGGAAAGCGTGGTGATCACTTCCTCCGTGAGTCCGTCGGCGAAGTACGCGTTATCGGCGTCAGCACTGATGTTGGCAAACGGCAGCACGGCGACTGCGTACTCGCGACGGTCTCGGGCTGCGTCGACTGACGGCGATATCACGGGGCCGAGCGCGGCGGCGAACTCCCGCGCACTCGCGAATCGCGCGGCCGGGTCACGCGACAACGCTTTGCCTACAGCGGTGTCGCACGCGCTCGGTGTGTCGGTGCGTCGGCTGCGCAGCCATGGTGCGTCCTGCGTGAATCGCTTCACCAGGATCGCTTCGAACGTGGCCCCTGTGAATGGCGGCTCACCAATGAGCAGCTCGTAGAGAATCGCGCCAAGGCCGTATACGTCGGAGGCCGGCGTGAGTGTCTGCTCACCGGTGGCCTGTTCGGGGCTTATGTACGCGGGCGTTCCGAGTGACGTTCCCGTTTGTGTAAGCCGCTCCAGCGACGGATCGCGCATGGCACGAGCAATACCGAAATCGGCCAGCAGTGCATGCCCGCGGCTGAGCAGAATATTCTCGGGTTTGAGATCGCGATGCAGCACGCCCTGTTCGTGCGCATAATCAAGCGCACCGGCGATTTCCCGAATGAGCAGCAGTGCGTCGTGTACCGGCAGCGGCCCCTCGCGATCGAGACGTGCGCGCAGCGCCTCGCCTTCCACGAGCGGCATCACGAAGAACAGCCGTGTCTCCTCGTCGATGTGCACTGCGCCAGAGTCGAATACGGGCACAATGTGCGGATGCTGCAGGTTGGCCGTCGTTCGAATCTCGAGCAGAAACCGATCAGCGGCGAGCGCCAGGCTCACCTCCGGTCGCATCACCTTGATGGCCACGTCGCGCTCGTGCTTGAGGTCACGCGCACGGTAGACGGTGGCCATACCGCCGGTACCGAGTTCGCCGCCCAGGCGGTAACGGTCGGCGAGGGCCGCGGCGAGGCGACGGGTTGTGGACTCCTGGCTCACGAGGGAATCCAGCTGCTGGCGACAGCCAACACACGTTCAACGACGTCCGGAATCGCGGCCAGCCTGCTGCGCAGCACGTCCGGTGCAACCATGCCGCGTTGGAGCAGTGCGCCGCAGAACTCGCGGTCCGTCTCCCTACCGGCCACCGCCTTTGACACCCAGAGATCGTGCGACTCCAAAGACCACGCCGTCACGCCACGCGTCGCGGGTGTCTCAAAACGCACGAGTCGCTCCGGCCACCCCACGGGCAGTCGCGCCGTCGTTTCGTATCGCGCTGCTTCCCACGGCAGCTCGTCCTCAATGCTGCCATGCACCGCCTGGCTTCCGATGACGGGCAACTCCGAGACACCAAGCACGCCGCCAGCCGCCCGCACCGCGTGCTCAAACTGTTCGCGCGTCATGACGCGTTCCGCATCGCACCGGAACGGTGCGTTTGCTCAGCCCGTTCAGCGTGTGCAAAGTCGCGATAGACACGCGTACGCTCCGCCGCGGAGAGCACGCCTGTAAACGGAGTGACCTGTCGCAACTCCCGTGCCCACGGCGACGGGTCGCGGAGCACGGGCAGGAGCGCACTGAGGGGGCGCCGCAGCAGCACGCGCCACTCGTCAAGCAACGGCCGCGCTCCGGGATGCAGGGTACGCATGCGGGCCAGAGACGCTCGAGCTCTGAGCAGAACCGGCACCGGATTGTCGCGCAGGCGAACAGCGATAGCGGCGTGCAGCGCCAACGAGCGACGGTCCTCGCGCGTGAGTGGCGGCACATACTCGACGTGGACAAGAAAACCCGCGCCGTCGGCAAGACGCTCGAGCGTACGCAGCGTTGGGCTCTTGACGCCACCTTCGTAGGCCGCAATAGTTGGCTGTGACGTACCGGCCGCGTGTGCCAACTGCTGCTGCGTCAGACCGCTGGCCTCCCGGAGTCGGCGGATCGAGTTCATAATCAAATATATCCTCTCGGATATAAAACCCGCCACTATCAGCCGTGGCGGGTTTGTACCTCGCAGGCGATCACGGTGGGGATCGAATCGTCGAGCAGGACGAGCGACATCGATTCCATGGGCCCGCGCGTTGTGTCGCACGGCAAGTGATGCGTACGCACAACCCGGCGCGCCATCACGTGTGGCGGTCGTGACCGGATGCTTCCTCACGACGGAGGTGTGTGCCTGCTCTCCGCCGCCGCCGATGGCGTGGCTGGCAGGCACCGTTGTGAACGGCACGGGCTCACCGGTAGCAGGCGTCACCATCTATGTGTATCCAATGCCTGACGCGGAGCCCCCGCGCCTGGTACTCACGTCGGGACGGGGCGCGGTGACGGACAGCCGCGGCGAGTTTCGGACGGAAATCTATTTTCCGAGCGCGCAGCCGGTGTGGCTTCATGCCACCATCATCCGCAACAACGGGACAGACACGGTGCGCGTCCGTGGCGGCACGGTCGTTCTGTCAACTGACCCCGAGAAGCGCCCGACGGTGCGTATGACGTTTCAACTGCCGTAGTCTGACGGGAAGGCGAGCGGATGCGAACTGTATACGTTGGGCGTATCGTGACGTCGGCGTTACCGACCCGTGCGGCGTCGTGCACACTCTGTGCGCATCCTTGGGTTCTCCTCTCGCCCAACGCTCATGCAACGTCGCGATTTTCTCCTGCGTACCGGTCTGTCCCTTGGCGCTCTGGCGATCCCCGAACGGCTGAGCGCCGATCCGTACGCGCCGCTCCCGTCACTGCCACGATTCTCTTCGCCAGTCCGCGTGCGAGGCCACGTTACCGGCGGCGGTCGTGGCCTGCCCAGAGTGCGCGTGTCCGATGGGCGCAGCGTGGTGCAGACGGCGGCCGACGGATCCTACACGCTGCTCGCGGACAATGCGCAGCCATTTGTGTTTGTGAGTACCCCCGCCGGCTGGCAACCGGCACGCAACGCGTCTGGTACCGCGCGCTTCTATCTGCCGATCACGTCCGGGAGCGAAGAACAAATCGCAGATTTTGCACTCGTGCCGCGCTCTGCTGACAACAAGCACTCGCTGCTGGTGCTCGCGGACCCACAAACGGAAAATCGCCGCGAGACCGATCTGCTGCATGCACAGACAGTGCCTGATGTCCTCAAGACTGTCGATGCGCTCGGCGATCGCGCCGTAGTCGGTGTGGCCTGCGGTGACATCATGTTCGACGACCTGTCACTCTACCCCGAGTGGGAACGCGCCGTGCAGCGCATGGGCGTGCCGTTCTATCAGGTCATCGGCAACCACGATCTCGACTTTGCATCGCGCACCACGGAGGGCGCCAGCGAAACGTATCGCCGGCATTTCGGGCCAACCGCCTATTCCATGGACATCGGCGCAGTGCACTACATCGTGATCGACAATGTGTTCTGGCACGGCGCTGGTTATCTCGGGTACGTTGACGGCGCGCAGCTCAACTGGATAACCGCTGATCTGGCTACCGTTGAGCGGGGGAACACCGTGGTTGTACTACAGCACATCCCCGCGCTCAGCACATTCGACATGCGAACGACCAACGCGAAACGACCGAATACCGGCAACTCCACGATGAACCGCGAGGCGCTGTATCGACTGTTGGAGCCGTACACGGCATACATCGTGTCAGGGCATCAGCACGAGCTGGAGCATGTACACGAGGGCGGTCCCACGCACGTGGTGGCCGGCGCCGTGTGCGGGGCCTGGTGGAGCGGCCCGATCTGCTACGATGGAACGCCGAATGGCTATCTCGTGCTCGACGGTGACGATTCATCCGTGACCTGGCGCTACCAAAGCACTGGCAAACCCGCTGAGCATCAACTGCGCGTGTATGCGCGGGGCGCAGACCTCTCCGCGCCTGACGAAATCGTGGCCAACGTCTGGGCGTGGGATGACAGCTGGCGCGTGACCTGGTTCGAGGACGGCCAGCCTCGCGGGCTGATGTCACGCCGGAACGGGCGCGATCCGTTGGCAGTGCAGTTGCATGAGGGTCCGGACAAGCCGCCGCTGCGCACGTGGGTCGATCCGGTGCCCACCACGCATCTGTTCTACGCCAATCCGTCGCCGACTGCGCGAAACATCGTGGTGCAGGCGGTTGATGCACGCGGGCGGACATATCGCGAGCGACTGTCACTCGCGTAGGGAATCGGTCCTGCCGACCACGAGCCGCGTCGGACGTGCCCGGCAGCAGCAGCGCTGCGGAAAAACGTCAGTTCGTACGACGCATGGCAATCACCGAGTCAACCGAGCTCAGATACGCGGCAATCATCCCGGGCGAAAGCGCGATCGTCCACTGTGAGGGCGCGACACGATCAAACGTGACGACCAGACCGTCGCGATTGTTGCGCAGCACCGAGTCGGGAATACCGAGGGTGACGCTCTCGTACGGCGAACAGGGTGGTCCCTGGATGCACGAGTTGACGTCCCGCATGTATCCGACATCGAGCGGCAGCTCACTGGTCATGATTGAAGCAAGACGAAAGCCGCCGTTGGCCGAAACGACGGCTCGATTGATGTACAAGCGGTGATCGCCGAGTCTCCGGCTCGTGACGAGTTGCCCATCGTGTCGCACTTCGGCGCGCAATCCGTACGTGGCATTTTCCAGGAAGAAACCAAGTATCGAGACCGTTCGCGCGCGCGTGAAGTCGCGCACCTGGACAACAGGCGTGGCTTCGTCTTCGTCAATGGCTCCCCATGCGGCCCCAGCGTCAAGCGGGAGCGTCGACGCAGTTGCACGCGGTGCGCCGGTCGCGGGCGGAATGGAGGCGCAACCGAACAATAGAAGGAGCGAGGCAGCGACCGCAGTCGTTCGGCCAACGCGGGAACAGCCCGCGGTCGACCGCATCAATAACACGTCGCGCATTGACTCCTCGGTAGGTGAGAGGATCGGACAAGTCGAACGGACCTGCTGTACGTACCCTTCGGACGCGCGGATTGTTCGCTCGGACGGTGAGCTGCAACATGCGTTCACGGCCGCCACCGTGTTTCGCGCGGTGGACGCGGCGTGACCCTGAAGGTAGAATCTCGCTGACGTCAAGGTTTATGTCCAGCGACGACCCGGGCGTCCCCTGTCGTCCCCTCCCCCTGCGCTGCGGAGCTTCCATGACACGCCACGACATGAGTGATGTAATCGTCCTGATCCCCGGCATCATGGGGTCGGAGTTGGCACGGGGTGACAAGACGCTCTGGGGATTCAAAGCGGGCACGATCGGCAGCGCGCTGTTTTCGCGCGGAGGGAAAATTTCGCAAGAACTCATGCTGCGCGACGATCCCTCCGATCCGGACGTCGACGTCGATGGCATCACGGCGACGCGACTGATGCCGGACATTCATCTCATGCCCGGCATCTGGAAGATCGACGGGTACGGCAAGGTGGCGTTCGCCATCCGCCGCGACTTTGCGGTGACTGACGGTGTGAATTTCTTCGAGTTTGCCTACGATTGGCGGCGCGACAACCGAGTGAACGCCAGGCGGCTCGCACGCGCGGCGCACGGGTGGCTGGCAAGCTATCGGGCGAGCACGAATCCCAAAGCCAAGCTGATTCTGGTGGCGCATTCCATGGGTGGACTCGTGTCGCGCTACTTTCTGGAAGTGCTCGACGGCTGGAAGGATACGCGCGCGTTGATCACCTTTGGCACTCCACACCGGGGTTCACTGAACGCCGTGGACGGACTCGCCAACGGAGTGAAGAAGGGTCCGTTCGGTTTTCTTGATCTTTCGGCACTCACACGCTCGTTCACGTCAATGTATCAGTTGCTGCCAACGTACGAATGCTTCGATAGTGGAGACGGAACGTTGCGTCGCGTCGCCGAGCTCACAGACATTCCGAATATCGAGGTCAAACGCGCGGTTGATGCGCTGCGTTTTCACGACGAGATTCGTGATGCTGTTGCCGTGCACGAATCACAGGCGGCGTATCTTGAGGCGCCGTACCGCTTGCATCCGATTGTGGGCATAGGTCAGGACACATTGCAATCGGCGGTGCAGACGTCATCCGGCGCCGACATGCTGACCACGCACAAAGGACGCGCATTGAAGGGCGACGGCACGGTACCGCGGCCATCGGCATCGCCACTGGATGAATCCCGGCAGGATCGGGAGACGTATGCCGCGACGCAGCATGGCTCCCTGCAGAACGATGACGGGATGCTGCTGCAACTGCTCGGTTTGATCACAGGGCTGACGATTGACCTCACCGAGTTTCGCGACGCTGGCGATCGCGCGCTGTCGCTGGAGGTTGAGGATCTGTTCCTCGATGACGAACCGGTGAGCGTGCGGGTGCGATTGCAGGGTGCGAAGCCGGGCGTGGTACCAACGGCGACGATCTATATGCCCGACGAAACGACTCTCGACGTGCGGCTCACCGAGCAGCGGGAAGGATGGTTCGTCGGAGAGGCGCCGCCGCTTCCCGAAGGCGCTTATCGGGTGCAGGTCAGTGCCGCGCAGTTGCCAACTGCTGAGGATTCGTTTGTGGTGGCGTCGATCGCGTCCGAATAGTCGATTGTGTAGGTGTGTTTTGTTCAAGTGCGCGAGTGTGCTGCGGACGTGCAACGCGTGACTGTTCATGTTGGTGAGCGTGCGCTGAACGGCTGTCAGTGGCGTGCTGACGGTCGTCGATTGGCTGGTCATTGGTGCGTATCTGCTCTTAGCGCTGTACGTCGGAGTGGCCGCGCGCGAGCGGGCCAGCGAGAGCCGGACGAGCTATTGCATCGCCGATCGGTCGTTGCCGTGGTGGTGGGCCGGCGTGGTCACCGACGCCGGGTTCAGTGCGCTGCGCCACGACGGTCCCGCGTCGGGCTGTTTGCGGAGCTTTCGCGCGGTCCACTACGGTCTCGTCTACAACGTGATCATTTTGGGCTGGGTGCTGCGCGCGATGGGACAAATCGTGCAAACGCTGGTTCGATGAGAGGAGTGGGCGCCGTGGCTCGTCAGCGCCGCGTCACCCATCGTACCGAGGCAGTCGGCATTGGGCGGTCCCTCGGAGGCCGTCACGGTAATTTCCCTCGTGCTGCTGGTGGCCGTGTATTTGTCGCTCGGCGGCTTTGGCGCGACGTGATAGGCGCCGACCTGCTCCAGTTCGCTCTCGGGTTGATCGGCAGCATCTGGCTGGCCGTCGTCTCGTGGTCGGCGGCGGACGGAAAACGCGGTGTACTCGACGGCGTGCGTTCGGCGTAGGGAGAGGAGGACGAACTCGGCGACTCGCTTGGCGCACTGGTGGCTGGTGATCGTGAGCTGGCGTATCCCGCGCTGATGATTCACCTGCTGCCGCCGGGTATTTTCGGCGTGCTGGTCGTGAGTTTGCTCGCCGCGTTCATGAGTACCATCGACACGCACTTCAACTGGGGCGTGTCGTACTTCGTCAGTGATGTGACGCCGCGTGTGAATCCGCAGCTCAGTGCCACGGCACAAGGGGCAATCACAGGCACGGCCGTGCTGCTGTTTGCGATTGGAGCGGTGCTGGTGGCGTTCCAGCGGTACGAGTTGCAGCTCATCGTCATTTCATCCGCGAGTGCGGCGGTGATGTTGCACAGCGCCCTGTTCGGTCGTACGCCGTCTCCGGAATCGACGGTGGCCTTCGTGCGCGCCGTCTCCCCGCTGGGATTCTGGCCTGCCACCACAAAGCGGCCGCGCCACCTGGCGCACCGCGAGTTCGTGCGCGCGGCGGAATCCGGTAGCGC
>JBBRFQ010000136.1:0-10268 GCA_038224035.1 Gemmatimonadales bacterium | reverse complement strand
GCGAAGGCGTTCCTGAATCCGGCGGCTTCAAACACCTTCGCCCACCAGTTGCCCCCTTCACGGAACGCTTCACGATACGGCGAAGGAATGCCCGGATCCAGATAGTAGATGATCGGCGTCACCGGCTCCACGAGTTCGCCGCGCGCGTAGGCCGCCGGATCCTTGGGCACGAGACGCCAGCGATTGATGAAACCGTCGCGGTAGTTCTGATCAAACCCCTGCGCGAGATCGCTGAACTGCGTACCAAAAAAACCAACCCGCGGATCAAACGCGCGTGGTGTGAACCCGGTGTCTTCAGGCAGCACAACCAGCGAGTGATGCTGCTCAAACGTGAGGGCCCGCGCGTCCGGCGCGACTCGGCGTGCGGCCGCAGAAGGCGCATCGGACGTGAATGTGAGCACGGCGTGCACTTCGGCGTTCTTCGGGAAGCTCTTCGTACGGTCGGCGTCAAACCAGCTGCGTGTGGCGTCCACCCGGTACGTGCCGGCCCCTTGCCCGCCGCGCAGACCGTCGGCCACACCGTACACGTCCGACAGGAAGAACGTGGTCGCATCGATCGTCACCACACCACCGGTCTCGCCGTCGATAGTGAACGACGCGATCACCGAACGCGGAAACGCCTCAGTGGCCGCCCGCAGACCGGCGTCGTTGGCGCCGATCGCACGAATACCTTCGTTGTCACGCACCATGAGAATGCGCGCGCCGCGGCGCTCGAGCCGCACGACGAAATTCGCGCCGAGCTGTCCGCGGTCGAGCGAACCCGTGCCCAGACCGGTCGCCAGTGTATTCTGGTAGAGGAAATCCCGGCCGAGTTGCCCCACCGGGATCTCGAGGAACAGCTTGTTTCGGGCTTCGTCTACCCGAACGCGCAGGAACGCTTC
Organism: Gemmatimonadales bacterium; assembly: GCA_038224035.1. Taxonomy (GTDB): domain Bacteria; phylum Gemmatimonadota; class Gemmatimonadetes; order Gemmatimonadales; family Gemmatimonadaceae; genus JAABRT01. The sequence continues at coordinate 9,387 of JBBRFQ010000136.1, read as the reverse complement.
GTCCTGCGTGGGGATTGACGAAGCGACGGGATGTGCGACCACCGGCGATGCGGCGGCGGCGCGAGAGCCCGTGGCGCTCGCCAGCAGGATCGCTCCCGTGAGCAGCAATGCGCGCGATGAGCGCGTGCAACCATCGACTACTGACACCATCTCGGACCTCGACGTGGAAGAGCGAACGGACAACCGGCAGTCAGACATCGGCGGACGCCTTCTGGGCAGCGTGCGCGTCGATCACCGCTTGCGCGGCTTCCTGCGGATCATCGGTGAGCATGACCAGATCGAGGTCACCCGGCGAGATCTTGCCTTCGCCGGCAACGCGCGAGTGCAGCCAGCGCATGAGGCCGGCCCAGTAGTGCCGGCCAAAGAGGATGATGGGAAACTGATAAATCTTGCCGCACTGAATGAGCGTCAGCGCTTCGAACAGCTCGTCGAGTGTGCCGAACCCACCCGGGAAGATGATAAACGCGTTGGAGTACTTCACGAACATCGTCTTGCGTACAAAGAAGTAGCGGAAGTTCACCAGCGTATCGACGTACGGATTCGCGCCCTGCTCGAAGGGCAACTCGATGTTGCAGCCGATGCTCTGCCCGCCCGCATCCTTGGCGCCGCGATTGGCCGCTTCCATGATGCCCGGGCCGGCGCCTGTGATGATCGCGAAGCCTTGGTCGGCGAGCAAACGCGCGACTTCGCGGGCTTGCAGATACTGTGGATCGTCGGGACTGGTGCGCGCACTGCCGAAAATCGACACGCCCTTGGACACGTGTGCGAGCGCGTCAAAGCCTTCAATGACCTCACTGAAGATGCGCATGGCGCGCCACGGGTCGGTTTGCGTAAAGCCGTCGATCGCGTCGGAACTGTGCAACAGCTTCTCGTCTTCCGTAAGCTGCGGAATATTGCGAATCGACACATCCACATCGCTCAACGCGCGTCGCGGACGTCGTTCAGCGCGTTGTCCCTTCGAGACGAGCGGCGCGATCTCGGGATCGCGACCGGCCATGCGGTGCCCCTCTTCGGTGCGGCGCTGGTACTGCTCGACCGAGTTCGCCTCCGCTTTCGCGCGCACCGCGGGCGTGGCCGGCTTGCCGGTGATGGTCGTGGGGCCGAGCTTCTTGTCCTTCTTCCGGCCCGCGGTGGATTTGACGGGCTTCGCGGCGGCCTTGCGCACTGTCGTCGCCGCGGCGGCGACCTTTCGCGGTGTCGGCGCCGCACTCTTCGTGCCGGACTTGGTTCGCACCGTGGTTCGACTGCTCGATCGCGCCATGACAAGGGGGTAAGAGGAGCCATGCTCCGGGCAAACCGAAGGAATCTTTCAAGTTACGCCGCAGATCGGTGCACACGCCACCGGTACGCCGCATGAGTGCACCGCACGACACGCTCCTGCTCGTGGTCGCCGACGGCGTGCGCCCCGATGTGCTGCAGACGGCGATGGACGCGGGCGAGATGCCACGCCTCGCCGCTCGCGCCGCACGGGGAGCGTCGACGCAAGTGTCCAGTTGCTTCCCGTCGGTCACGGGGCCGGCGTACGCGCCGTTTTTGATGGGGCGGTTTCCCGGACGCATTGGGTTGCCGGGGCTGCGCTGGTTTGATCGCAGTCGCAAAACCGCCTCGTGGCCGTCGTACGCGCGGAGCTATGTGGGGCCCGAGATTCGGTTGCTCGACGATGATCTCGACCTGATTCCACGGACCCTGCTCGAACTCGCCACGTCGAGCGTGGCGGGATCCACGCTGCTGGGACGCGGCGCGCGGGGGGGGCGCCACCCGGGGCGAGGCTGGCTCTGGGCCGCCCGTGCGTTTCTGCCGCATTTTCGGGGTGACCTGAATGGATGGCGGCGCGTGGAGCAACAAGTCGTTGATCGCGTACTCGGCCATCTGCGAAAAGACCGGCCGCAGTTCGCGGTGATGACCTTTCTCACGCCTGACAAGTTCGCGCACGCCTTCGGCGCGCAATCGGCCGAGGTGCGCCGATCGTTGCTCGACGTGGACGCGTTCATCGGCGAAGCCGAAGACATTGCACAACGTGGCGGTTGGGCCTCACGGCTGCATGTATGGCTGGTAGCCGATCATGGTCACGCGGATGTCACGCAGCACGATGAATTGGCCGACGCGGTTCGCGAGCTTGGCCATCGCGTGCTCGCGCATCCGAAAATTTTCATGCGCAATCCTGACGTGGCGGTGATGGTGGGCGGCAACGCGATGGCCCATGTCTACGTCGAGCCGCACCATCGTACGCGTCCGTGGTGGCCGTCGTTGGCAGATCGATGGGAGTCGCTGCATGACGCACTCCTGGCACGCGAGAGTGTGGATTTGGCCGCCGTCGCGATCAACGATCACACCGTGCGCGTGAGCCACGCGACGCGAGGGTCGGCCCTGATTACTCGCGATGCTGCAGTGTCGCGCTGGAGCTACCAGTGCGTCACCGGTGATCCGCTTGGCGTGGGCCTCGATGCGGCTTCGCTCAGCAGCGGCGAAGCCCATGACGTGTGCGCGCAAACCGACTACCCCGACGCGATCGTGCAGCTCGCGGATGTCACGCCGTCGCTGCGCGGCGGAGACATTCTGCTTTCCGCCTCCGTCGGATGGGATTTGCGCGACAAATACGAACCCACGCCGCATCTCTCGACGCACGGTGCGCTGCACCGGGAGCAAATGATGGTGCCGCTCATTGTGGACAACCCGCCGGTTGGCACGCCACGACGCACCGCCGATGTGATGCCCAGCGCGCTCGTGCGACTTGGCCTTAGCGTACCCGACGGGCTCGATGGCGTGAGCTGGATTCGCTGAGCCGCACGGTTACTCGGAACGATTGATACTGCGCTGCGGATCGAATCCGTCGGGATAACGTCGACGCAACTTCTCGATGTTGCGATCGGCGATATCGCTCATCGGAATATCAAGGACCGTGGCAAAAGCGGCGATGTACCAGAGACAATCGCCGAGCTCCTTGATCATGGCGTCGCGGTCGAGCGGCGTCGCGTGGAAGAGATGCTTCTTGATCATCTCAGCGGTTTCGCCGGCTTCGCCGGTGAGACCGAGCGCGGCGTTGGCGAGTTGCTGTTCATGCGTGCGGTCGCGTCCGAGCGTGCGCGCGGCGAGGGACTGGTAGTCGGTGAAGTTCATGACAGAAATCTACATGTACGTGTACCGAGACGCCGCCCTTGGCATCGTCGACCGCACGGCGGTGCGCTTGGTATCATTGCGGGGGAGCACAACAAACGGCCACCTCAACACGAGGTGGCCGTTTGCCGCACTCAATCACTCAGATCAAAGCGGTGTGCAGGGCGCAGGCAGACCGCGCGCCGTGCATTCACCGGCCGGAATCAACATGTTCTCGAACCGCGTATCACCAGCCCGATCCTGCGGCAGGCTCTGCGTGCGTCCGTACCGACGTGCGTCAATCCACCGTGTACCCTGCGCCCACATGAGTGAGTACAGTCGATTGTACAGCAACTCAGTGATAAACGCATCGTTGGCACTGGCCGCCGTGAGCGATGTCGCCGCCAATCCGCCGGAGTTCTGTCGAACCAGGTTGATGTCGTCGATCGCCCCCTGACGAGCCGCCGTATTCCAGCGGATCTCAGCGCGCAGCAACAAGAGCTCCTCGTTGTTGATCCACGGGATCGGCGCACCAAGATTGGCCGCCGCCGGATTGCCCGCCGCGTTGTACAACGTGGGCTTCTGCGTGCCGATCAGGTCATTGAGATTGATCGTCCGTCCCGCCGCCGTGACCTTGCGGGTGAGTCGATCATCAGGATCGTTGTTGGCCTTGCGCTGCGCGCCCGAGAGCAGGCTGGGGTGTACCCACAGACGGTTGTTCGTGAGCGGCTCCGAGACGGGATTCGCTGGCTCACCGGCCGTCGCAGAGAACGCGTAGTTCACGCCCGTCGAGAGCGCGCCTGGCAAACCGGCGGTCGTGACAAACGACGCGTTCATTGCCGTGCTGGCTTCAGCCCAGCAGGCGGCACAGTTCACGAACGTGGCACGATGCACCAGGATCTTGGCCGCGAGTGCGCGGTTGAAGCGTACGAAGGTTGCCGGTGTGTTGAAGCCGGTATACCCGGGCGGTACCGTGAACGGGAACGGTGTGGCGCCCGCGGCGGCAAGATCGGCGGCCGCCTCGTTCATGAGTGCAGATGCCGCTTCCATCGCCTGCGAAAATCCCACGAACGGCGCGGGTTCGGCAGTGATCGGCCGGTCCACGTCGAGCGGAATGCCGAGCTGGCCGCTACGCACCGCGAGGCGATGAATGTGCCACGCCTTGATCGTTTTCGCGAAGCCTTCTGATGCTTTCACCTCGGCTTCCGTCATGCCCGAGGCAATCGGAAGCGCCGTGAGATACGTGTTGATGGTGCGAATCGCCGCGAACGGACCATTCCAGATGCCGGAGTGCCGACCCGTTGGGTCGCCGGGTCCACGAATCTGTTCACCGGTTTCGCGCGGATCGTTGCCGAGCAGGTTGTATCCCTCGCGGCCATACAGCGCGTAGAACTGAATCTCGGTACCGATATCCGAGAAAGCCTGCGAAAAAATCCCGGTCGCCGCGCGCGAGAGAATCGTACGCGTTGGTGCACCGGTAAGCGTCTCCACCGTTGGTGCATTGGTATTCAATACGTCGAACTCCCCGCAGCCGCCCAGGGACAGCGCGCCGGCGACTGCGACCGAGCCGAGCAACACGCGGATTCGCGAACCCGTCATTCGGGTCACCTCTGTCGTCGGTGTCATCAGAAACCCAGGGTAACGTTGAAGAAGAAACTGCGACTTGGCGGATAGGCACCGATATCGAGGTTGTTACGGATGGCAGCGGCACCGAAGTTGGCCACTTCGGGATCGAGGCCACTGTAGTTCGTCCACATCCAGAGATTGCGTCCCGAGAGGCTGAGGCGCATCGATTCCACGCCGGTGCGGAGCAACTGCCCCAACAGGCGCTGCGGCACGTCCACCCCGAGATTGATTTCGCGCAGCTTTACGAAACTGCCGTCCTCGATGTACGGCTCAATCGAGCCGCTCGTGTAGCCCCGGTAGCGCGCTACGCCTTCCGGTGTGCCCCAATCGGCGGAGGTGCGTGCATCATCCTGCAGGTAGCGCGTGAGATTGATGATGTCGCTGCCACTCTGCCAATCCAGCACCATGTTGAACGTGACGCGCTTCCAGGTGATGTCATTCACAAATCCCATGCGGAAGTCAGGATTGGTGTTGCCGAGCTGCACGAGCGTGGTGCCGCGTGTGCCGTCGTCATTCAACGCGAACCCGACGAGTTGCGTGATCGGCTGGCCCACTTCGATGCGCGTACGTCCGAGGTTGCCGAAGCCGGACTGGACTGGGAAGAATGCGGGCAGGCCAGCAAGATCGACCACTTTGTTGGTGTACTTCGTGAACGTGGCACGCGTGATCCACGACGTGCTGCCGGACTGAATCAGTGAGTAGCCGAGCATCGTCTCGATACCACGGTTGTTCAGCTGGCCCCCGTTGAACACCTCACTCGAAAAACCCGATGAGGGCGAGGGCACACGCGAGAGCAACAGGTTGGTCGTGTTGCGATCGAACAGCGTGAACTCCCAGTTGATCCGGTTGTTCAGCGCCGATCCATCAATACCACCTTCGATTTCCTTGAGCCGCTCTGGTGCGACACCGGCGAAGCCGGCCGCGGTGCCCACCGTGACCCCCTGCTGGCCACCCAGTTGCGGGGTGCCGAGCGTGGTGAACTTCTGGCCGAAGAGCGGCTGGTTGCCGGTTTCTCCGTAGGCCAGACGGAACTTCACTTCGCTGCCATCACCAAGCAGGTCAAGGAAGCGATAGGAGCCGGCGAGCTTCGGGAACACGTAGTACTTGTCGATGTCGCCGTTCACACTGCTGCGTTCGGCGCGCAGACCGGCCTGCAGCAGGAGGCGCTCGTCCAGCAGGCGAATCTCTTCCTGCGCATAGAAAGCCAGCGTGCGTTCTTCGTTCAGCGCCTCGGCCGCCGTGATGTTCGTGCCCTGATTCACGTTGCGCTGGCCCGGCAGCAGGTTCTGCGTGCGAATCTGGAACGTGTTGAGCCGACGGTCTTCGTATTGCATGCCGAACGACGTCGTCGCGCCCCATCCACCGGAGCGCAACGAGTGCACACCGTTGAGATTCCAGTTAAAGAACCGGCTGCGTCCACCACTTTCGATCGACTCGCCCGGCAGTGCCTGTGGCCGCTCGAAGAACAGGTCGTTCGGCGTCCACACATCGTTGGCCTGATTGAATACGTCCAACCCACCGGCAGCGATCAGCCGCAGAGTTTGCCGTTCCGTCGACCACGTGTCCCAGCCCAGCGTCGCACCGCCGGTGAAGCGATTCGTCTCCTCGCTGTTCACGCCGAGTTCGACCAGCTGCAACGGGTTGGATAGTACGCCGATGGTTGGGGCGACAAACGTGCCGTCCTCATTGCGGCGATCGAAATTGATGAAACTCGGGATGTACGAGATGGCGTAACCGTGGCAGCCGAAGTTGTTGCAGTTGTTGTTCCAGCCACGCTCGTTCGCGTTGCGCGCGTACACGCTTGACACCTTGACGTCGAACTTGGACCCCAGCTCCTGGTCCACATTCACGCGCAGCGACTGGCGGCTCGCGCCAGTGTTGATTTCTGTGCCTTCTTCGCGCCGGTTGTTGGCCGACAGGAAGTAACGCGTGGTGGCCGTTCCGCCACTCAAATCGGCAATGGTCTCGTAGGACAGATTCTTTTGTGAGTAGACCTGTCCGTACTGGTCGAAATACGGGTTCGGATTGTCAGCGAAGAATGGCGCCGCGCCGGCACCGAAGCGCGCGACGGCGGAGTCCTGCGTCCAGCGTCGTGAATCCAGCAGATTCAGCGGCGTGTTGAGACCAAAGCGCTGTGTGACGTTGACCTTGGGCGTACCGGCTTGTCCGCGAATCGTCGTGATCACGACCACTCCATTGGAGGCCTTGGAGCCATAGATCGACGAGGCGGCCGCGCCTTTCAGCACTTCGATTGACGCGATATCGCTCGGGTTGAGGTCCGCGATGCGGTTGACGGCATCCGCTTCCGTGGTGGCGTTGGCCGCCGCGTTGGCGAGCCCGCGACCGCTGGGAATGCTGGCATTCGAATAGATCACGCCGTCCACCACGAACAGTGGCTCAAAGCCGCCGAGGACCGTGGTATTGCCGCGAATCTGCATCTGGATACCACCACCGGGTGCGCCAGAGTTCGTCTGGAGATTCACGCCCGTGATCTTGCCGGCGAGTGCATTGAGCGCGGTGGGCGACGTCACGCGGGACACGTCTTCACCGGACACAAACGCGATGGACGTGGTGGCACTGCGTCGCTCGATCGTGGTGGCCTGACCCGTGACCACGACTTCGCTCATTTTGAACACGTCCTGCTGCATCGAGATATCCATCGTGGTCACGCCCGCCGCGACCGCCACTTCCGTGCGGGCGTAGCCGACCGCTCGAGCCTGCAGCCGCACCGCGCCTGCTGGAGCGGTGATGGAGTAGCGACCGTCTGCTTCGGTGCGGGCCACGCCCGTTTGCGGGGAGCCGATCACCGAGATGACGGCATCGGCAATAGGGGAATCGGAACCACTCTTCACAACTCGGCCGGAGATTCTCCGATCCTGGGCGGTCAGGATCGCCGGCACCATGAACAGTAAAAACACGGTGCCCAGGCCTGCCTGCCATTGTACGCGTGTGCGCACGTGCGCTCCTGTGGGGATGGGTGGATCGCGAGGTTCGATATGTTGCTGTAACCGCGAGCGGGCCGAAACAACCAGCAAATGTGTCCGAATTGTGACAGTCCCGTGGTGAGGGCGATATTCGCGCCCGTTCTGGAGTTCGGCAAGAGGGGAATCGACAGATGGTCAGGTCGCGCCGTGGCTCGAATAGCCGAATAACCCGCCGGGCTGCTAGGCTTATCGTATATGCCGTGGCTCTCACTCGTCTTCGCGCTGACCCTGCGCGCCGTACTCAATCCGGCGCTGGCCGTTGACCTGTTGCGCGTCGCGTGGCGCTTTCGGATTCGAGGCTGGTGGCACCGGTTTCCGTTTCTTCCACTGCCGTCGCTGCGCTATGTGCGATGGCGCATGTACACGGCGTATGGCGACGAACGCGCCGTCCCTCCGGTTCGCGATGTGATTGCCTACGCGCGCTGGACCGGCCGACAGCCGTGAACATCGCGTGAGTGTTCTGCCGTTGGTCGACGACGCCCTCGCCGCCGTGCCGCGTGTGCCCGACGGATTCCGTACACGGCTCCAGGGGCAGGCCTACGGACTCGGCTTCGACCTTGTCGGCATAACCGAACTCGGAACGCCCGATTCGGTTGAGCACTTCGACGCGTGGCTGGCCGCAGGCTATCACGGAGAGATGGACTACATGGAGCGCGGTGCCGAGCTCCGCCGTGACGCAAGAAGACCTCATCCGGGTGCGACACATGCCATCGTCGTAGGCATGCACTACGGCGGCGGGACGCCTGATGGCCCCGTGGCGCGGTATGCCCGCGGCGATGACTACCACGAAGTCATGCGGGCGCGACTTCGCGAGTTGCATGCGTGGCTGAGTGCGGAACTCGGAGTTGCGATCGATGCCCGTCCCTACGTGGACAGTGGCCCCCTGCTCGAACGCGATCTCGCGCGCCGCGCCGGACTCGGCTGGTTCGGCAAGAACACGATGCTGATCAATCCGCGTCAGGGTTCGTGGTTTTTCATCGGTGCGCTGGTGGTGGATATCGCGTTGCCGATTGACGCGCCGTTTGACGCCGATCGGTGCGGCACGTGCACCCGCTGTCTCGATGCGTGCCCGACCGATGCGTTTGTGGCGCCGCACGTGCTCGACGCGACCAAGTGCATCAGCTATCTCACGATCGAGTTGCGCGGGGAGATTCCGGAGTCATTGCGCACGTTGATGGGTGAGCATGTGTATGGGTGCGACGTGTGCCAGGAGGTGTGTCCGTGGAACCATAAGTTTGCCCGAGAGGTCGCCGAGCCCGCCTTCGCCCCCCGTTCCGCGCTTTCTGGCAAGGACGTACGAACGTTGGCGTCCGAGCTGCTCGCGTTGTCGCAATCGGAATTCTCGGTCGCGTTCAAGGGATCGGCAATGAAGCGCGCCAAGCTGGTCGGGTTGAAGCGCAACGCCGCGGTCTCGCTCGGCAACATAGGCGACGCAGACGACATTCCTGCACTCGTCGCGGCGCTCGCAGACTCAGAGCCGATAGTGCGGTCGCACGCAGTCTGGGCATTGGTGCGGATTGCGTCCCCTTCAGCCTTGTCCGCGTTGCGAGACCGCTTGGCGGTCGAGGCCGACGAAACAGTTCGGGGAGCATTGTCGGCCGCCATCGGCGCGCTCGTGCCTTTTGCTCCGTGAAACGCTGCGCTTTTCAGTTCAAAATGTTTGGGCGCATTTGGCGCGCTCCAC
>JBBRFQ010000135.1:0-10293 GCA_038224035.1 Gemmatimonadales bacterium | reverse complement strand
ATGGCGCTGCGGTCGGCGTAGGCACATGGTCGTCGCTCCAGGCTTCCTCAAGCCGGTCGAGCACCGCTTCGTCCACAGGCGGTAGCGCCGTGCGGGCATCGAGCAGCGCGCCCGCGGTTCGCGGCGGCTCGGGCCTCGTAGCACGCTTGGTCATCATTGAAAATAACTCGCCATGAGTTCATGAGTTTAGACACCAAAATCTCGCAGCCGTGAATCAACGAGCCGGAAGTATCGCTCAGACAACTGCTCAGGCATGTGGGAGCTGGACAGGACATCGTGGAGGTGCAGCCGCACATTGCTTGCCAGCTGCTGAACGAGCGCTTCTGCAACTCGCTTCTGGCCCTTCCATCGTTCCGCGACGCTTGCGATGTCGCGTGGACGAAGTTTGTTTCGATTGCCGTTGACCGGTATCGCGAAGTCGTCGTCTTGAATGGCGACCGTCGTGTTGAGCAAATCGTACAAGGGCGAGTACTCGATCGCTCTGAGCATCGGTAGTCCTCCAAGTTCGCCCGCCCGAATTAACCGAACCGCGGAAATGTTCTTGGCGTGCAAGTCTCCGTTTCCCGCCAGCCATGAAAACGCGACATGATCAAACAGTCGCCACATCCCTCGCGCATGTCGTATCGCTCCACGATCAGGGAGTTTCCCTGAAACGGACTTCCTGATTCAAACGTGATGATGCGAACAGGGGCTACGCGCAGTCCTGCGCGACGTGCAAGCTCCATCGTCGCCCACTCGTTCTCGACGAGCGACGGGTAGTGTGGAGATTGGAACTTCAGGATATGCGTGCATGACGTTCTGAGGTCGCCGATGCGCACCGTGGGGCTGCCCGACTCCATCGTGAACGACACTGGCAGCTTGGGCTGGATCCCCGACAAGCCGACCGCGCCTCTCTGTCTGAGGTCTTTCCAGAAAATGCTGGTCTCGGGATCATCTTCGATTTTCTTCTTTGCTACAATCGCCTTGGATGAATCCGACTCGACGTCCGTCAGCAGCGTGTAATGGGTGTTCAGGCGAAACTCGTTGTCCGGAATATTCAGGGGACGAAGTGTCAGGTTCGACAGGTATTTGCGTGTGCTTGCAAGCAATGCGACCGTGTCATTCGGATCGAGCTGATGTGTCCTGATGATAGAAACAGCGTATCGCCTACAAGCCCCCGTTCGGCGGCGGAGTGTCTGGCGCGTTTGGCGCGTTTGGCGCGCATCCGCGAGTGCGATGGTGTTTCCGCAAAATATAGCATTGTTGTCTAAAAAACGTTTCCTGTCCTATAATAAACGCCATAGTTTTTAGACATATTCTATCATTCGCGTGAACGGCGTGAGCAAGGCGAGTCACGCCGGACACCGATTTCGCCAACGTACGATTGGTCGGTCCCGCTACGTCACCGGGAGTCATCCTCCGTCGCTGTATCCCGTGAGCTTGGCCGACGGCGGTCGCACCATGCCTCTACTTCGCAAACCAACCGTACTCCCACGACCACGGCATGGCGAGCTCCCCAAGGATGCCGCGCGCCAACGCCGGATAAATCCGCTCTGCCCGCACATCGTTCGCGAGAAGCACCACGCACCGGCGCTCCCGCTCGAGGCAAATGACCATGTTGCCGGTGGACTCGTTGTGACCGCCCTTGAACCACGCGGGACCGCTCGTGCTTTCAAATGTCACGAGCCCTGCGCCGGCCGATAACGCGACCGCCCCATTCATGCTGCCCGCGGCAGTGTCGAGGGTCGGGAACTGATGGCGCGATGTGATAGGGAACTGCGGTCGCACCAGTTCGCGGCGCGCCGCCGCCGAGAGTCCGTCGCCGCGTACGATACCGCTCCACATGTTCGCCTGATCCTCGATACTGGTATCCATCGAACCCGCCGCGCTGGCCCGACTGCGTTCGTCATGCGGTTCGACCGATCCATCTGCACGAAATCCATCGGCAAGATTTTCGCGAAACGCCGGACGCCATTGCATGCTGGTGTTCGTCATGCCGAATCGTGCGAACACACGACGCTGCATCTCGGCGGCGAGATCCAAGCCAAGCCCGCTCTCAAGAATCATCTGTAGCAGGTAGAACCCCTCGCCCGAATAACCATACCGCGTGCCGGGATCGTGGTGAAAGCGCAGACGCCCGTCAGGCTCCAACCACCGGAAGTTGGAAAATCCCGTGCTGTGATTGAGCATCATACGCGGCGTGATGTCGCCCCACCGCGCGTCGGTGGCGAGCTCCGCGTAGTCGGGATACTCGGGCAGTGGCTTGGGCAAGAGCGTGCGCAGCGGTGCATCCAGGGAAAGCCGTCCTTCGTCCACGAGCTGCATCACGAGATACGCCACGGCCGTCTTGGTGAGCGACGCGCCGTACATCACCGTGCCCGTCGTGAGCGGCGCTCCATCGGCCGAACGACGGCCGTAGGCCGCAACGTGTGTGATCCGGCCGGCATCGATGACCGCAAGCGCGAGCCCCTGCACCTGCTCGCCCTGCATCAACGTACGGGCCAGCGAATCGATTGCCGCGGCATGCGGTAGCGTACGGACGACCGCGGCGGGCCGGCACGAGGCACCAGACAGTGTCACTGTTGCGATGATCGCGGGGACCACCAACGCGGAGGGAGCGGATGAGCGTCGCATGTAGCACAACTACGTGACACGCTCGGACGGAGATTCAGTACGCGGCGCACCAAGTCCACCCGGTATTGCAACTTCGCCTGGCGGGCTGAGCTGATCACCTGAATCACACCTGGAACCCAAGCGCCCTGGCCACCTTGCGCTGCGCCAGATCGAGCGTGAGGAACGCCAGCTCGGATGGCTCGGGCGCGACATACAAGCCGGGGCGAGATGCCAACCATCGGCACCTCGTACATCGCCCGCTTCAAGCACGCGCGGCTTTCTCGCGCCCACGGGGTACGCGAGCGCACTGCGTGTGGATGGCTGCGGCCGGAGCAGCACGCCACGCACGGTCAACTCGGCAAGGCGCTCGTCGAGTGTTGGCGGTGGCGCGGCGTCAGACTATTCATACAAGCGCTGTGGGCACGACGCTCTGTGGCACAATTGCCACTCCGATTTCCCGATTCATCCCTATGTCCGACTTGCTCGCCGCGCGCAGCCAGATGGCGATGTCGCTCGGCTTTCACATTCTGTTCGCTGTTGTCGGTATCGGTATGCCGGCGCTGATGGTAATCGCCGAGTACCGGTATCAAAAAACCGGCGACCCCACGCTCAAGGAGCTGGCCAAGCGCTGGGCCAAGGGCACGGCGATTCTGTTTGCGGTCGGGGCCGTCTCCGGCACGGTGTTGTCGTTTGAGCTTGGCCTGCTATGGCCCACATTCATGGAGCACGCCGGTGGCATCATCGGCATGCCGTTCTCGCTCGAAGGGCTGGCGTTCTTCACTGAAGCAATTTTTCTCGGCATCTACTTGTACGCGTGGGATCGCATCTCCGCACGCGCGCATCTCGCGGCCGGAGTCGTGGTCGCCATCAGCGGCGCACTCTCGGGTGCATTCGTGGTCACCGCCAACGCGTGGATGAACGCGCCCACCGGGTTCACGGTGATTGATGGTGTAATCGGCAACGTGGATCCGATCGCGGCAATGCTGAATCCAGCGGCGTTCTCGCAGGTGCTGCACATGACACTCGCGGCGTATGCCGCGACAGGCTTCGCCACGGCCGGCATTCACGCCATCGCGTTGTTGCGCAAGACGCAACACCCCGCATTTCATCGCAACGCACTCCAGATCGGCCTGCTCGTCGGTGTCCCAGCCGCGTTGTTGCAACCGCTCTCAGGTGATCTGTCAGCACGACATGTTGCGGAATATCAGCCCGTCAAGTTCGCGGCGATGGAAGCGCACCATCACACCGGCCCGATGCCCTTTGTGATTGGCGGATGGCCCGATGTCACCACCGGTACGAACAGCTTCGCGATCGAAATCCCAGGTGCCGTGTCGCTCGTGATGTCGGGCAACGCCGGCACCAGCATTCCGGGGCTCGACGCCGTGCCCGTGAGCGACCGGCCGCCCGTGGCGATTGTGCACATCGCGTTCCAGATCATGATTGCCTGTGGCGTCGCGATGGGACTGGTGGGACTGTGGACGATCGTGCGCATCTGGCGACGACGTCGCGGTCTTGGCCGCTCGCTGCCGAGTGATACGCCGTTTCTGCGCGCGCTCGCGCTTTGTGCACCGCTGGGATTTATCGCCGTTGAGGCGGGCTGGACAGTGACCGAGGTAGGGCGACAGCCATGGATTGTGCAGGGCTTCATGCGGACTGCAGACGCCGTCTCGCCCGTTCCGGGGCTGGTGGTCCCGTTTGTGGCCTTCACGCTGTTGTACATCGGATTGTCGGTTGCGGTGGTGTGGCTGTTGTACCGCCAGATCATCAAAACCGGAGTCGCTACAACGCCGTTTGCCGGCGTCACCGAAGAGCTGCCCATCCCGGTGCGCGCATGATCGCGCCGGAGCCGCTGCTCACGCTGCCGCACGCGGTCGCCGGTGTGATGGTGTTCTCGCTCCATGCCTACGTGTTGCTCGCCGGCGCCGATTTCGGCGGCGGGGTGTGGGATCTACTGGCCAGCGGTCCGCGGCGTGATCTGCAACGATCAGCCGTTGCCGATGCGATCGGTCCGATCTGGGAAGCGAACCATGTCTGGCTCATTCTGGTGATCGTGTTGCTCTTCACCTGCTTTCCGCGGGCGTATGCGCACTTGTCGACGGCGCTGCACGTGCCCATCACATTGATGCTCATCGGCATCGTACTCCGTGGTTCCGCGTTCACCTTTCGCAGTTACGACAGCAAAGCCGATTCCGTGCAGCGACGTTGGGGACGCGTGTTCGCGATGTCCAGCGTGGCCACGCCAGTGCTGCTCGGCGTGTGCCTCGGCGCGGTGGCCAGCGGGAACGTGCCCATCGTTCCGCGCGACGCCACACGCACCTTCGCCGAACTCTATCTGCTCCCGTGGCTGAACGCGTTCACGCTGTCGGTTGGCGTGCTCACGCTGGCACTGTTCGCGCATCTGGCAGCGGTGTATCTGGCGTGGGAGAGCAGTGATGCGGAACTCAGGAACGACTTCCGCGAGCGGGCGATGCACGCCGCAGTGTGTGTGTTCATCGCCGGTACGCTCACCATTGTGTTCTCGCGTGACAACGCGCCGCTCGTCTACGAAGGGCTCACCTCAGGCCGAGTAGCGCTCGGCATGCATCTGGTGACGGCCATCGCCGGACTCGGTGGCATCGTGTCGTTGTGGCGCCGTCGGTGGCTGGCGGCGGTGATCGCCGCCGCTGCCCAGGCCTCGTTTCTGGTATGGGGCTGGGCGTGGTCGCAGTTCCCCTGGATGGTGCCCCCGTCGCACACCATCACCGAGCTGGCCGCGCCGCGCATCACGCAGCAGCTCGTACTGGTCGTGCTCGGTGTGGGCACGGTGATTCTGCTGCCCTCGTTCGTCTATCTCTTTCGTGTGTTCAAGCGTCGTGAAACGGCGTTTGAGCGTCTGAATTCCTGAGCTGAACGGCTCGCGATTGGGCGCGAGCAGACACGCAGCCTTGCTGCATCGTCTCGGGCGGGCAACATTGTTCAGATGCGTCCAGACCTCATTCGCGTAGTGCTCATTGACGATCACGCGATCGTGCGCGCAGGACTCAAGGCCGTTCTGGCCACGGCCAAAGACATCATGGTTGTGGGCGAGGGGTCCACCGGTCGCGACGCGCTGACCCTCGGCGAACGGCTCGATCCGCACGTCATAGTCATGGACTTGTCGATGCCCGAGATGGATGGGCTGGCGGCGACACGCGAGCTGGTCAAAGCGAACGCAGCGCGCAAAACGGATGATGACAGCCCGTCCACGCGCCGTGTGCTCATGCTCACCATGCACAGCGAAGACGAGCATCTCGTCGCGCTGCTCGAGGCTGGCGCCGCCGGCTATCTGCTGAAGACGGTGGCCGAACGCGAACTCGTCGACGCGGTGCGCACCGTGGCTGCGGGCGACATCTACGTGCAGCCCTCGGCGGCGCGTGCGCTGGCCCGCGGATTGGCGCGCAAGGAAGAACACGCCGACGACCGCTCACGCTTTGATCGTCTCACCGACCGCGAGCAGGTGGTGCTCAAATTGTTCGCGGAAGGCTACACCGCACCGGAGATCGGTGAGCGGTTGTCGATCAGTCCGAAAACCGTGGATACGTACAAGCAGCGCATCAACGAAAAGCTGCATATCACGCATCGCACGGATTACGTGAAGCTGGCGCTCAAGCTCGGCCTGCTGAACACCGATCGGTAGGCGCGTACCGCCGCGTCGCTGCCTGCTACATCCCGGCCAAGACTACCGCGCGATAGTGAGTCGCCACATGTGAATGCGCCGGTAGCTGTCGGCGTCGTCTTTCTGTGAGTACAGATCGGGCGGAGTCGCCCCAACAACAGTCCCAAAGAGCAGACGTTGTCGTCGGCCGATTCCATTCCCCGCGCACCGACGCCGGAGACGATCGTGTCGCGCGGCGGTCAGCGGCGGGGGCACGCGGTGGTCCGGCCTCAACGCCAACACGCGACGCACTTTCCACACCCCAATTGAAATTCCTCTCCCACCGCAAGAGCGGCTTAAGAAACGAATCAGCGGCAGACCTGTTCTGGCGTACGCATCCCGTTCGCGCTACACCGATCGTACACCCCGATCCACGTGCTGCCGCCCGCGACGTGATCGTCAGCCACCACAGCACGGCGGCAGCGATGGAAACCATAAAAGCCTTGATCATCGCCATACCGCGCATGAGGCGGACGTACGATGCGTCCATCGTTTCCGTGGGCGCTGAAGTGGTGGCAACGACAACGCTTGCCGCGACGAGCAGCATGCCGATGACGAGCACCAGGCGATACGGAACGTGACCCACGGCCGCGCCGGTTTCCCCGCGAGCGCGAGCTGCGGCAGCCGCGCACACTGGGGACACGGCCTGGACCGACGCGAGACGGGCAGGCGCGGAACGAGTGACAGCGGGAGTCGTCATGGGCGGCGGAGTGAGAGAATTGCTGAAGTCTACTGTGGGACGCAATCCGACTGCCGTGAAAAGCATAATTCCGCCAACGCGAATAGCGTGATCCTGCGCCTCAGCGTAGTCAGACCCTCCGTATCCGCATCGTCACGCGTCGTGTGTCGTGATGATTCGCTCTCGCGCGCCCGTTCCGAAGAGTGTGATCAGCGCACCAATCACCGCCAGCGCGGCCAGAAAAAGAAACGCGTAGTTCGCGCTGCCGGTGGCGGTGCGGATGCGGCCGATGAGATCCGGACCGAAATGTCCGCCGAGATTCCCGACGGCGTTGATCCACGCGATGCCGGCGGCGGCGGCCGTTTGCCGGAGAAATGCCGTCGGAAGCGACCAGAAGGTGGCGAAGAATGACAGCACCCCCGCAGTCACGAAACAGAGCGAGATCAGCGCCGGGACCACGTGTGCGCCGACCAGCACGAGTGCCACGAGCCCCGTGGCCGCCACGAACAGCGAACCCGCCACATGCTGGCGCCGTTCACCGGTGCGGTCGCTGCGTGCGCCAGCCCATACCATGACCACACCGGCGGTGCCCCAGGGAATCATGCTGAGCAGTCCGATCTGGAGGTACTCCGTTTTCCCGATACCAAGTTCCTGTACGATGGTCGGCATCCAAAAGCTCACGCCATACAGCGAAAACGTGCCGGCCAGGTAGACCATCGCCAGCACCCACACGCGGCCACTGCGCAGCA
Organism: Gemmatimonadales bacterium; assembly: GCA_038224035.1. Lineage (GTDB taxonomy): Bacteria > Gemmatimonadota > Gemmatimonadetes > Gemmatimonadales > Gemmatimonadaceae > JAABRT01. The sequence goes on along the minus strand of JBBRFQ010000135.1, from coordinate 2,600 downwards.
CCTGCGTCGCACTGTGTGCCGCCCGGCGTGCCGCACTGTGTCCGGCGCGGTGTGCGGATTCCACGCGAACGCCGTGCGCTGCCATCTCTTCCTGTGCGAGCTGCGCGGTGATGGCGCGGCGCTGCTCGGGTGTCAGCCATGTGGCCTGCGCCGGACGATCGGGGAGCAGCATCCAGATCGCGACGCCGGCGATCATTGACGGAATCGCCTCGAGCACAAACAACCAGCGCCAGCCGTCCCAACCACCCAAGCCGTCGGCGTATTGCAGGATGGCGCCCGACACCGGTGCGCCGATCACGTTCGCGGCGGCCACGGCGGTCATGAACAGTGCCACCGTGCGCGCGCGACGCGCGGCGGGAAACCAATACGTGAGATAGAGAATGATACCGGGGAAGAAGCCCGCTTCGGCGACGCCCAGCAAAAAACGCAGCGCGTAGAATCCGAACTCGGGGCGCGCCACGCCGAACAGCGCAGGGAGCGGCCCCCACGGAATCAGGTCCACGAAGGCGAAGGCGCCGGACACGATCGCCCACGTGAACATGATGCGCGCGATCCAGCGCCGCGCGCCGAATTTCTCCAGCAGCAGGTTGCTCGGCACTTCGAACAGAAAGTATCCGAGAAAAAAAATACCCGCACCGAAACCGTACACGGCATCGGAGAAGCCAAGCGCCGACGCCATCTGCAGCTTGGCGAATCCGACGTTCACGCGGTCCAGAAAGGCCACGATGTAGCTTACGAAGAGCAGCGGCAGCAGACGGCGCGCCGCGATCGCGAATCCTGACTCGGCGGCTGCCGTCACGCGATCGTGGGCCACAGCGCGAGAGTGCGCCGCGTTTGTGCGGCCGTCATGACGGTGCGTACGCGGGCAATCCGCGGTGGCCGCCGTCTGTCACAAGCGGCAGCGACATCCCGTGCGAAACGTCCTGGGTGCGCGCGTCACGGCCGCTGGTCGCGCCCACTGCTTCAATCAGCCTTGCCCGCAGCACGCTCGCGCGGCCGCTCATTTCCCGCTGCCGCCGCTGGTATTCGTCTCTCCCCTCAGGCGTCTCCACCCGCACTGGCTCGAACCCCATGGCCCGGAGATCATAGGGACCGGCCTGCATGTCGAGTACCCGCAGCTCCACCGCGAGCTCGAAACACTGCCAGAGCAGATCGCTGCCAATCCACGGCATCGATGTGTACGCCCATCGGTAGAGGTCCATGTTGGCGTGGATACAGCCGGGCTGCTCCATGTCGTGGCGCGTGGACCACGTCAGCGGGACGCGGTTCATCGGCTTCGCGGCGGGTGCGAAGAAACGGAAGGCGTCGAAGTGGCTGCAGGCAACGGGGCGACTCTCTACAAACGCGTTCACCTCGCGCTGCGACAGGCGAAGCGGCGCGATCTCCGCGTGACGCACGTCGTGTCCACCATACACCATCGCCCACTCGTGCATCCCGAAGCAGCCAAAATTGGCGGGTCGATCGTGTGTTGTGCGCAGCACGTGCAGCACGTCGGTGAGCGTCTCACGCTCCGCCGACGAGAGCGCGCTCGGATTCCTCCGGATCACGCCGTGTGCCGCCTGATACTCCGGCCCGGTAAAGCGCTCGCGGGCCTCCGGCGTGTCAACAAGCTGCTCGTTCGGTGCGGGGTGCCATGTCTCCAACTTCCCACCCGAATAGGAGTAGTACTGAAACAGAAAGTCGTAGACCGGATGCACCTCCCGACGGGAACGCCGCTCTCGACGTGGCCGAGTCCACTGCTGCACGCGTTCGAGATGCGCTCTAGCGCGCGCCTGCCACTCGGAGGTGGTCAACGCCGCATCGGCGGTACACGGTGTTGGGGTCATTGGGGACTCGAGCATGTAGTACGCTACCAGCAAGCGCGCGCGGTGTCATGCAAAGTCCGCTCAAAACGGCGCGGGCTGCTCCACCACCAGCGCCGCTCCCGACACCGGATGCACAAACGCCAGCCGTTCGGCGTGCAGCTGGAGCCGTTCGTCGTCGCGCGGCTCTGTGCGCCCGTACAGCCGATCACCAACGATCGGCGCGTCGAGCCCCTGCGCGTGTGCCGCGTGCACACGCAGTTGGTGCGTGCGACCGGTGAGGGGTGTGAACCGCACCCGCGTGCACCCGTGCTCGCGCGAGATGACGCGCCACTCGGTGTGTGCGGGCTTGCCGAACACGGGGTCGTGGATCTGCCGCGGCCGGTCGTCTACGTCCACGCGCAGTGGCAACGTGATGTGCCCGTGATCGGCCGCCACGTCGCCGTCCAGCCAGGCGATGTACCGCTTGTCGATCGCGCGCAGTGAGAAGAGCCGCTGCAGCGCCGACGCCGTGGTGTGGTTTTTCGCGACGAGGAGCAACCCTGACGTGTCGAGATCAAGGCGATGCACCACCAGCGGGCCCGTAGCGTCGGGATAGCGCACACGAAGGCGCGTCACCACGCAGTCCTGCAGCAGCGCACTGCGACCCGGCACAGTGAGCAGCCCGCTGGGCTTGTTCACCACCAGCAGGTGCTCGTCTTCGTAGACCACGACCGGTTCGGCCGGGTCAATCGCCGCCGAGCCGAACAGTGGTGGGGGATCGGCCGGCAGCCCATCGAGCATGTGCGTGAGAATCGG
>JBBRFQ010000134.1:0-10330 GCA_038224035.1 Gemmatimonadales bacterium | reverse complement strand
ATTTTCCGCACGCGCGACGGCGGCGAGAGCTGGCAGCCGATCAGTGACGGCCAGATCCCGCTGGGCTCGATCGGCGATATCAAAGTGGCCGACTCCGATCCGAAGATTGTCTATGCGGGCACGGGGGCTGACGGCGTGCGCAGCAATGTGTCCACCGGCCGCGGGGTGTATCGCAGCAACGACGCGGGCGATACCTGGTCGTTCGCCGGCTTGTACAATGTGGGACAGATTGGCGCCCTGCGCATTCACCCCAGCAATCCCGATATCGTGTGGGTGGCCGCCAACGGCGACGTCTTCAAGCGCAACACCGATCGTGGCGTGTTCAAAACGGTCGACGGCGGCAAGACGTGGAAGAAAACCTTGTTCCTGAACGACAGTACTGGCGCGTCTGACGTGGAACTGATGCCCGGCAATCCGGATGTGGTATACGCCTGGATCGCGCGTATTGAACGCAAGCCGTGGACGATCATCAGTGGATCGCGCGAAGGCGGGTTCTACAAGAGCACCGACGGCGGCAACACGTGGAAGAAGGGCGGCGTTGGCTTGCCGAGTGCGCTCACGGGCAAGGGCAATATCGGCGTCACCGCCGCGAATCCCAATCGGTTGTATCTGCTCGTGGAAGCGCTGCCGGGCGGCGGGCTCTATCGCTCCGACGACACGGGCGCGACGTGGCAGCTCATGAACAGCACCGCCGGACTCATCACGCGTCCGTTCTACTACACCACGCTCGGCACCGATCCGTCCAATGCCGATGTGGTGTGGGCCGGTGCAGAAACACTTTACAAGTCGACGGACGGTGGCAAGACCGTGGTGCCGTTCCGCACGCCGCACGGCGACAATCACGACATCTGGGTGAACCCGAACGATTCGCAGGCGATGGTGCAGGCCAACGATGGCGGCGCCAACGTGAGCTACGACGGCGGACGGACGTGGAGCACACAAAGCAATCAGCCCACCGCTGAGTTCTATGGCGTGGTGCCCGACAACAACTTCCCGTACAACCTCTACTCGGCGCAGCAGGACAACAGCACGTACATCATGTCGAGCGTGGGCAATCCGTTCGACGTGGCCTCGGTGCGCACGGGCCCCGGTTGTGAGACGGGCCCGATCATGCCGCATCCGACTGAGCAGAACGTCATTTACGGGTCGTGCAAAGGACAGTTTGCGGTGATGAACACCGATACGCGTCAGTCGCGCAACTACTGGATTGGCGGTCAGTCCCTGTATGGCAACGCCGGCCAGGATCTGATCTATCGCATTCAGCGCGTCGCGCCGATGGCGTATTCTCCGCACGATCCGAGTGTGCTCTACTACGGCACGCAGTACTTGCATCGTACGCGCGACAAGGGCGTCACGTGGGAGAAGATGTCGCCCGACCTCACCGCGTTCCCGCCGTGCTGTCAGGGCGCCAGCGGTGAACCGATCACGCGCGATGTCACCGGCGAAGAGTTCTACAGCACGCTGTACGCGATTACGGAGTCAGCGCTCGAGAAGGGTGTCATCTGGACCGGCTCGAACGACGGCCCGTTCTACATCACGCGCGACGACGGCAAGTCGTGGACCAACATCACGCCCAAGGATTTGCCAACGGGCGGACGCGTGGCGTGGATCGATGCGTCGCCGCATCGCGCCGGTTCGGCCTACTACGCGGTGTATCGCTACCTGCTTGGTGACTACGCGCCGTACCTCTATCGTACTGATGACTACGGCAAAACGTGGACCAAACTCACGGACGGCAAGAACGGGATTCCTGCCGATCACCCCACGCGCGTGGTGCGTGAAGATCCGGATCGCGAGGGGCTGCTGTACGCCGGCACCGAGTTCGGCATGCACATCTCGTTCGACAACGGCAAAAACTGGCAGCCGTTCCAGCTCAATCTTCCGAACGTGCCCATCCAGCAGATTCTGGTGCACAAGAACGATCTCATTGTCGCCACGCAAGGGCGCGGCAACTGGATCATCGACAACGTGTCGGCGCTGCACCAGGTGGGGGCTGGTACCGCTGCGTCGTCGCTGCACGTGTACAAGCCGCGCGGTGGCTACCGCACCAATACAGGCGGCCTCTACCTCGGCCCGCAGATTGACTATCACCTCGGTGCGGCAACCTCCGATACGGTGCGTATTGAGATTCGCGACGCGAAGGGTACCGTTGTCAACACGTACAAGAGTGGTGTGCGTCCGGCCGCGCCGGCGCGTCAACGCCGCGCCGATCCGGAAGATCCGGATGCCGCGATGAACGAAGGACGTGATGGCGCGACACCCACGGCGTTCTCGCCAGTGCTCAACCTCGTCACCGCGACCAAGGGTTTCAATCGCTTCACGTGGGGCGTGCAGCACCAGAACGGATTCGGTGCGCCGCCTGGCGCATACACGGTGACGGTCTCGCTTGGCGCGGAGAAGCAGACGGTCCCGCTCACCGTGCTCATTGATCCACGTCTGGCGGCCGAAGGATTTACAGCCGAAGATCTACAGGAGCAGTTCGCGCACAATACACGCCTGCGCGACATGGTGGCGGAAGTGAATGCCGTCGTCGCGCGCGCGCGTGCCGCGGAAACGCGCCTCAAGGTGGCAGGTGGTGCCGCCGCCGATACGCTGGCGAAGGTGGTCGCGGTGAATCAGCAGCTGCTCACGGCGCCGGTGCGCTACGGCAAGCCGGGACTGCAGGCGCACATTTCCTATCTGGCCGGCATGACCACCCGCGTAGACCAAAAGGTCGGCCGTGATGCCATCGACCGTCTCGCCGTGCTTCGCAAGGAACTCGATGCCGCGAAGACGGAACTGGATCGCGCGATCGGACCGGCGCCGCGGATGTAGCGGCGTAGTCAGCGGCTTCTTGCGGGAAACAGGGCCGTGTGTCTTTCGACGCACGGCCCTGTTTCGTAACAATGAGGCCGAAGCGTTACGGGAAGGGACGAGGAGACAAAGCGCGCTAGACGGGGCCCAGCGTCATCGCGGTTCGACGCCGCGCAACACACGCTGGCGCACTTCGAAACTGCATCAAACCGTTTCGCCTGTTGGTGGCGTCGAACCTGTGTTCCGAAAGGTTTCCGCTTCCTCCATCCCGCCCGCACATGCGGTACGCCGCCATGCTGCTGCAGATCGCTGCAGCCAACCCGACGTCGCCGGCTACACCGGCCGAGCACGCGCGTAGCATACCGGCACCACTCCTGGTTGGCGCCACGCCGCTCAATCCGGATCGTGCCGTGCGCGCACCACGCATCGATGGGCGCGGTGACGACGACACGTGGCGCATGGCTGCGCCCATTACCGGCTTCCGGCAGTTCGAGCCGACCGAAGATGGCGATCCGGCATTCCGCACCGAAGCTCGCATCGCATACGACACGCGCAATCTCTACGTGTTGGTGCGCAGCTACGATCCCAATCCAGACAGTCTCTTGTCGGTGCTGCAGCGCCGCGACGGCAATGCACTCTCCGACGACGTGATCATTGGCATTGATTCGTATCACGACAAGCGTACAGGGTACATGTTCCGGCTCACGCCAGCCGGCACGATGTCTGACGGTTACATGTTCAACGACGGCAATGAAGACTGGGGCTGGAATGCGGTATGGGAGGGAGCCGCACGCATCGATTCGCTGGGATGGACCGCCGAGTTTCGCATTCCCTTGAGTCAACTGCGGTACGTGCCGCAGGGCGACAACACGTTCGGCATTCTGGTGATGCGTCGCATCGCACGACGTGGCGAGCGCGTGTCGTGGCCGCTGTTCCGTCGCTCGAAAACCGGCATGGTGAGTCAGTGGGCGTCGATGCCGGGCTTTTCCGAACTGCCGGCGCCGCGTCGCATCGAGCTCATGCCGTACAGTGTGGCCAAGTACGGTGCGAGTCCGCGCGGGGACGGTTCCCCGCGCAACGCTGCAGCCACGCAGCTCGGGGCCGACCTCAAGATTGGACTCACGTCGAACATCACGCTCGACGCCGCGGTGAACCCGGACTTCGGTCAGGTGGAAGCCGATCCGGGTGTGCTTAATCTTTCGGCGTTCGAGCAGTTTTTCGCTGAGCAACGCCCGTTCTTCCTCGAAGGCGTGGGCATCTTCCAGTACAACATCGACTGTAACGATGGGCAGTGTACCGGACTCTTGTACTCGCGTCGCATTGGTCGCTCACCGCAGTTGCGCGGCCGTTTCGGCGACGCCGCGTCGCCGCTGCAGTCGCGCATTCTGGGCGCGGCCAAAATCACGGGCCGACTCGGCAATGGGCTGTCTGTCGGCTTCATCGACGCGGTCACGCAGCGTGAGTCCGGACCACAACTGCGCACCATCGAGCCGCAAACCAACTACGCCGTGCTGCGACTGCAACAAGACCTGCGCGGCGGCAATAGCGGCGTCGGCTTGATGCTCACGAACACCGCCCGCCAGACCGACGAGTGGACACGCGACATTCTGCGCAACAATGCGTGGACCGGCGGACTCGATGCACGACATCGGTTCAGTGACAATCGCTGGCAGGTTTCCGGACAAGTCGCCGGATCGTACGTGACCGGTTCGGCGCGCGCGATCGCGCTCACGCAGCGTTCCAACGTACATTTGTATCAACGACCCGATGCGGATCACGTGACGTTTGACAGCACGCGCACGCGCCTCTCCGGCATGCTGGGCCAAGCGTCGATCGAGAAACAAGGCGGCGGCATCACGCGCTTCAATGCGAGCACCTGGTACATGACGCCGGGCTTCGAGATCAACGACCTCGGATTTCGCACGCGCAGCGACGAAGCCGGTGGTTCGCTTTGGTTTGCCCTGCGACCCGTGAAGCCGGTCGGCATCTTCCGCCGGGCGCAGCTCAACACGAACGCATGGGGCTTGGCGAACACGTCTGGTATGCTGCTGGGCAACGGCGGCAACGTGAATGGATGGGGCGAACTCGCAAGCTTCTGGAGCGTGAACGGTGGCCTTGGGACAAACGATCTCGTCGCGGCGTATTCCGACCGCGATGCGCGCGGCGGTCCGGCTGTCTTCCGCCCGGCCCGGCTGAACACGTGGTTCAACCTCAACGGCGACGGTCGGCGCGATGTGGCGCCCAGCATTGGCGGCAGCGCCGGTCGTCGTCTCGATGGACTCGGCAGCAGCTGGAATGTGCGCGCCGGCGCGAACGTGCGCGTGGGCTCGCGTTTCAACGGCAGCCTAAACGTCAGTTACTCGCGCAACATCGATGATCAGCAGTGGAACGGAAACTTCGTGGACAACGGCGTGACCTCGTACACATTCGCGCGCCTGTATCAGCGCACGAGTGCGATCACCACGCGACTCAACTACACCATTACGCCGACGCTCAGCGTGGAGAGTTACCTCCAACCGTTCGTGAGCACCGGCGAGTTTACCGACTGGCGTGCGCTCGACAACGGCCGTGCGTCTCAGCGCGATGAACGCTTCCGTCAGTACAGTGAACGCGGTGAGCCCCAGGGGTTCCGGTTTGGCCAGCTGCGCACCAATAACGTGGTGCGCTGGGAGTACCGCCCGGGTTCGGTACTCTTCTTCGTGTGGACGCAGGGGCGCGATGCGAGCGACACCGATCCCGACACCTACGGCGCCACACAGGGGTTCTCTCGCATCTTCGCGCGCCGTCCCGAGAACGTGTTCCTCATCAAAGCGAGTTACTGGCTGGGGCGGTAAGGGAGGCGCGAGGCGAGGCTCTTGCGGACGTCGCCGCCGCATGGTTTGATCCGGAGGCCAAGCCATGACCACACCCACCCTCGCCCACCTGCGCCACTACGCCGTATCGCGCAGCCTCTTCACGCCAACCACGCTGTCGCGCGCGATTGTCAGACTGGGCTTCGTGCAGGCCGATCCCATTCGCGCGCCGGCGCGTGCGCAGGACCTGACGCTGCGCCATCGAGTGCGCGACTACCGCGCCGGTGACCTGGAGCGACGCTATGCGACATTGGCGGTCGAGGAGGACATGTTCGTCAACTACGGCTTCGTGCCGCGCGAGCTGCATGCGCTCATGCACCCGCGTGAGGCGCGCACGGCCTGGACGAAGGCGCGCTGGGCGCAGGCGCACGACGTGCAGGCATTCGTGCGCGAGCTTGGCGTCGCGCACCCGCGCGAGGTCGACGAAGCGTTCGCACACGGCAAGACCACGAACTGGTTCGGCGGTACCAGCAATGCCAGCACGCAGCTATTGGACGGCATGCACTACCGCGGCCTGCTGCGTGTGGCGCGACGCGAACGCGGCGTGCGACTCTACGCCGCGCACGACGCGCACGATCGCGAGGCCGCCGATCCAGCAGCGGCGCTCGACGCGCTGATCGATGTGGTTGTTGCCAAGTACGCACCACTGCCGGCGCCAACGTTGGGCCGCTTCGTGATGTGGATCGGCCAAACGGCGACGCCGCAGTGGCACGCGCTGCGTGGCGCCGCGCTCGCGCGTGCGAAATTGAGACTGCCGTCGGCGGAGATCGATGGCCAACGTTGGTTCTGGCCCGCCGACGAGAACCCCGCGAGCCGCCGTCATGTGATTCCCGACAAGGTGCGACTGCTCACGCCCTTCGACCCGGTTGTCTGGGACCGCCGGCGCTTCGAAGCGTTCTGGGGCTGGGCCTACCGATTCGAGGCCTACACGCCGGCCGTGAAACGTCTGCTCGGCTACTACGCACTGCCATTGCTCTGGCGCGAGCAGGTGATCGGCTGGGCCAATGCTGCGTTGTCCGACGGGCGGCTGAAAGTGCAGACCGGTTTCGTGACCGGCCGAGCGCCGCGCGACGCGCAATTCCGCGCCGCGCTGGAGGACGAGATTGAGCGACTGTCGGGTTTTCTTGGTGTTGACCGATGACGCGTCACGCGATGAGGGGTGGGGGTCGGTCGGTGCGACGCGCCGCGCAGCATTGTGTGAGGAACCGCACACTTACGTCCGGGTAGTCTAAAATATCGCCTTTCCTCAATGATCAGCCACCTGCGTATGCCACTCCTTTGCTCAAGGCTTGGCCGAGAGTTACTCGTGGCTGCGGTTTCGGCCTGCCTTCTTTGCGCCTCCGATGCACACGCGCAAAGCCGCGCCGTGATCGGCTTGGTGCGCGATGGCGCGGGCGCCCCGCTTGGTGATGTCACGGTGCGCGTCACGCGCGATGCAACGACGCAGCTCTTCACCACCGGCGCCAACGGTCGCTAGCGCTTCAACGGACTGTCCGATGGCGTGTGGACACTCTCGGCGCAGCGCATCGGGTACACACCCTTCGTGACCGAAATCACCATCGCGGTCGACGGGGTCGCGCGTGACCTCGTGCTCGAAGCGCGCACACGCACGATCGATTCGGTGCTCGTCTCCGCGCGTTGGACCGGTGTGCGCGGCATCACGTACGACGCGCGCAACTTCTCCCCGCTGCGCGACGCACGTGTGACCGTCATGGGCTCCAAGCTGGTGGACTCCACGGACACAGACGGCGCCTTCGCCATTGAACTGCCGCGCGGCCAGACCGCGCTTGTTCGTGTGGAACGGCCGGGATTTCTTCCGGTGCTGCGCAGCGTCGCGATAGACGACGGTCGGTATGTCGAGCTGGACATTCCGCTCGACACGGCCAATCCGGCACCCAAGGATTACATGGACGTCAAGGATCTTGAGCTGCGCCTTGGCTGGGCGGGCGCCTTTGCCGTCATGGTGGGACGCGAGGAGTTGCAGAAGACCGGTGCACGCAGCGTCCTCGACGCGCTCATTGAAACGCCGGGTGGGCGACGCAAGAATCTCGTGATCGGGCGCGACGCGTGCGTGTTTGTGAACGGACGCGCCAAGCCGGGATTTCCGATTGATGCGGTGTGGGTGGAAGACGTGGAATTCATCGACGCGTATCCCGCCGGCTCTGACTGGTCCAACACGCTGGCAAGGCGCTGGCCACCAGGCGCCGAATGCGGTGTCCCAAGCTTCACTCCGCAGCGCGGCCAGACCGCCAAGGGACGCGTGCGATTCGTGTCGGTCTGGTTGAAAGATCGCTGATCAGCCCACGCGTGCGGAGTCGGCCACTCCGCGTTGCTGCGGTTGACGAATGCGTGATTCGGCGCAAAGCTGCTTTGCAATACTCCCACCCAGGCGGATCGCAATCGATCGGCATCGCCACTAGCTTGTACACGGGTACGGCGCGCGTTCGCAAGATCGTCGCATCACAACATTCAAGTACGGAGCACTTTCGGTGGCGTTGGTTGAAACGGGTTCAGGATCGCGGCGTCGAGGCCGCACAGCAGGACTTCTCAGCGCGATGACGGCGCTCCTCATCACGGGCTGCGGTGGAACGCGTGAGGCACAGAACTCCGATGCCCGCGGCACCGACTCCACCAGCATCGCGCTGGCGGATGCATCAAACGGACAGGGCTCGAGCGCCGATACGCTGGCGGCCGACACTATCGGCTCGGCGAACACCATGTCGGCCGCGCCAGACACATCGCGCAGCGCACGTCTCGCACGGCGAGTACCCAAGCCGGATTCCATCCGCGCGCTGTACGTGAACGCCTGGGCGTCCGGATCGCGCTCGCGCATGGAAAACCTGATTCGCATTGCCGATGAAACGGAAATCAACGCGTTCATCATCGACATCAAGGAGTCAGACACGTTTCTCGCCTACGACAAAACTGAAATCCCGCTGGCGCTCGAGATCGGTGCGGACAAACGACCCGCCACCAAGTGGCTGCCCGCGCTGATCGATACGCTGATCGCGCACCGCATCTATCCCATCGCACGCATCGTGGTCTTCAAGGACCGCATGCTTGCCGAGAAAAAGCCGGAGCTGGCGATCCGTCATGCGAATGGCAGCGTCTGGAAGGACAACAAGGGCGGACCGTGGGTGAATCCATACGACAAGCGCGTGTGGGATTACAACATTGCGATCGCCGCCGAAGCGCTGGAGATGGGTTTCTCCGAACTGCAGTGGGACTACGTGCGCTTTCCGGATGTCACCAACTCCGCGCGCGCCGTGATGCGCTATCCGGGCAATGACAGCGTGTCGCGGGCTGATAACATCCGCAACTTCATTGTGTACACCAAGCAGCAGCTGGCGGAGTACAAGGTGCCCGTCACCGCCGATGTATTTGGTCTCGTCACGCACCTTGAAGGCGACGTGGAGATCGGGCAGAACTGGGAGAAGATCATCTCGGTGGCCGACGCCGTGCTGCCGATGACGTATCCGTCCCATTACGCGCCCGGCTTGTATGGTTTGGCCAAGCCGATTGCCAATCCGTATCAGATCATTCGCTTCTCCATGGCCGATGCGGTGGAGCGCACGCAGTGGGTGAAGGATTCCGCGAAGGTGCCGGTGGGCGAAATCATGCCGTGGCTCGAAGCCATGAGCATCCGTGGTGCCGCGTACGGCGCCGCCGAGATTCGCCAGCAGATTCAAGGCACCTACGACGCCGGGCTCAAGAGCTGGGCACTCTGGAACCCAGGCTCAAAGTACGCCGAGTTCGAGGGCGCGTTTCGCCCGGCAACCGGTGGCCTCTCACCGATCGAAAAGAGTGGCTGGAAGAAGCCGGAGTGGACGCTGCCTCGTCAGCGACTGAGCACCGTGATTCGCAAGCGTGAGGCGGCGGCAGCGCGCCTCGTCTCAGACTCTGCACGCAAGGGTGACAGTGCGCTAGTGCCTCCTGCATCGCGCGGCACCGGCTCAACTACGCCGAAGCCGAACTAATGAACTGACGGAGCGTCCACCCCAGACGCTCCAGCGGCACGCGCTCCAGCGGGTGCGGTGTACCGGGCAACACCTCGTATTCGCCGCGGGCGAGTGTTCGCGATACATCGCGCAGTTCCTCCACACGAAGCGTAGCGTCGCGATCGCCCACCGCGAGGCGTACGGGACACACGATGCGTGCGAGCACGTCCGGGGTGAGCAGCGGATGCGCACCCAGCGCATGCAGGGCCGCCGCGGTGTGTTCGAGCACGTGCTCCCAGCCCGTCGCGCGATGCCGTAACGCCAGCGTTTCTGCGAACGCGGGCACCTTGGTGCGTATCATGTCCGCGTCGAGTTGCTTACTCGCCTAGGCGGCCACCTCCGGGCTCCACACCAGCTTCGTGCCGAGTGTCATCACGCTACGCACCTTATCGGGCATCATCGCGGCCACGAACAACGCCACGTAGCCGCCCATACTGTACCCCAACACGTCTACCGGCTCGGCAGTGTACGCGTCAATCCACTCGGTGACATTCTCGGCGAAATGCTCGAGCCGGAAGCTGCGGCCCGCCATCGGGCGCCCGCCGTGGCCTTCGAAATCCAGCGCCTGCGTCTGCGCATCACCGAGCAGCGCTCGCAGTGCATCGAACTGAGTGTGGTCGCCGAGGGCGCCGTGGAGCAGCAGTAACATGTGGTCAAAGTATCGACGAGACAGCGCCCCGGCACGTA
>JBBRFQ010000133.1:0-10392 GCA_038224035.1 Gemmatimonadales bacterium | reverse complement strand
CGTTCCGCGGACACGAAGTATCACACTCTTCCAAGGCAGCGATGACAAGCAGCACGCCTTCACGATGGTGGACGCGCGCGGCGCTGCTCGCCGCGGTCGCCACCACATCGGTGCCGTGGCACTCGCTCCGTGCGCAGACCGACGGGACCTGTATTCCGGTGAGTGAGCGCGCCAGCCGCTCCTTTGGATGTTTCATCACTGCACGCCAGGAACTGGGCCCTCTCCCGTCGCAGCCTCCGCTCTACTGGCACTTGGACACGTACGGCACGCGACTCGCTGCCGACCGCGCACGGGCTGCTCGCTCGATCGTCGTGGAATCCCTGGGACGGGTCTGGCTCTTCACCATTGCTCCCAGCGACTGGCGGCCGTCGGTGCTCGGAACCCGTGTGGCCCAGATCGGGCCCTTGCCGCTCGTGCCCGCTGACTCCCTCGCCGCCGTGTACATGGAAGGCGTGTTCGAGCCCGGCATGAGTTCCGTGGTACATCGGCACGCGGGCGCCGAAGCGTGGTTCACCCTCGAAGGCTCCATGTGTCTCGAAACCCCGGCGGGCATCCTGACGCAGGCGGCGGGCGACTCCGGCGTGCTCGTGCCGGCCGGAGTGCCGATGATGCTCACCGGGACCGGCAAGGGCCCGCGGCGTTCCGTCGTGCTCATCCTCCAAGATGCGACGCAACCGCGATCGACGCCCGCGATGGACTGGACGCCACAGGGCTTGTGCGCACGGCAGGCGCGTCGTACCGGACGTGCTGAACACGCGCTCGATCGCGGGCCGCCGAACATGCGCTGGAGCAGACAGCCGCGCTATTGAATGCTCCCTCCGCTCGCACTACCAGCATCGTCTGCAGCTAACCTCCGACGTTCGGCTGCGCTGCAACATCCACGCCAAGGAACGTCTCGGCGAACCGGAATCGCGGATCAATGCTGGACGCTGGCCGCCGAGCCTTAGGCTCCGCCTCGCACGGGACGAGCGAAGCGGCACTCGCTGCTGCGAACCATCGTGATAGCCTGTTCGGGATATTCGGCCGGATCGGGCGAAGGACGACTCCTCGTTCGTCACAGAGCTGGCGGTTCCACCGAAGCGGATCGAGTTCACTCACCCGCCAAAAGCGCATAAGCAAGGCACACGTGCACTGCCTTCACGGAATCCGACCTTGCCGTGATGACGAGCTCCGCGCGAGGTGCGTGCCGCGCAGCTCGGCGCTGGCGCTCGGCGTTCGAGTCAGCCGGAAGCAAGAGCACGTCGTGACGTCGCCAGCGCCGTCTCGTGGGTGGGATTCGTGCGCATCATCTCCCACCAGCGCAGAGCCGCAACGAGCACGACATTGTGGCGGTTCGCCTCCACTACGGCAACGGGCCGCGCGATGACCTCGTACTTCCCGGCCGCCGCCGTGCGCACAAGCGCGAGCTCGGCCGGCGACAGGCCGAGGGGCGCGATGCAATCGCGCGCGCCGGCGGCGCGACGGGCAGCGCTACCAGACTGCATGGACGGGCTCAGCAGGTGTAAGGGGCTCGAGCATCGCGAGGCGGCTGAGTGCCCTCGCCTCGGCTGCAGCGGGTACGGCGCGCACCACCGTGCTGGCGCCGAGCCGATCGGCGGCGCACTCCGATTTCCCGAGGCCGTGCCACGCCGCAACGGCGTCGCGGCGCGCGTGCAGACACTCCCACGGTTGGGTCGCGTGGGCCACTTCGGTGAGCAGCGCCTCGATGCAACGATAGACCACGCCGAATGCGGCCACGCCGAATGCGGCCACGCCGGACGCGTCCGCATGCCATAGGGCCAGCGCCGCCGCCAAAGCGCCCGAGCGCGCGGGGCGCCGCACGCGTAGCGTCTGCGTGAAAGAGAGCACAACCGCGAACCCGCGCTGCGCTGCACCGGGCTGCCCGCGCGCGAGGGCAAGCTGCCCTGGCGCGACGAGGGCAATGCGCGGCGTTCATCGCGCGCGTCGACGAGTTCGTGGGCGCGCCACGCGCAGCGCAGCACGGAAGCGAATCGCGTAGCGAGGTCATCGCGCGCCTGGAGGTGTTGGCGAGGCCCTGCACCCACGCACCCCACGCATCGCGATGTCGGGCACCGTCGGTACGGGCAAGGCCACGCTGGTACCAGTCGACGTACGTTGAGATCGATAGCCCGCAGGCGATGCGTGCAGAGATGCAGCAGCGTCAGCGCGCCGGACTCGACCTCATCAAGGTGTACACCCGGCTCTCTCGTGGCGTCTCCCTGGCGGCCGTAAGGCGCTGGGTACGGTAGCCGAGGGCAAACTGGCGGATCGCCCGCTGCAGCAACCTACGTTCGGTACACATCGCGCGAATGATGGCTTTCGTCGACACGCCGACCGTCAATACGGAAGCGCCGATTCCCTGAGGTTCGAGGGCCGCCACGCGCGACCGAGTCTCGGCCTGTAGCTCCTCGCATCGCACCGTCACGCGGTTCGTCTGGCTGTCGAGGTGACGGCGGTCTTTCAGGCCGTCCCGGAAGGGTGCATTGTCTTCGTTGACCGGCACATGGAGCGGCATGGTGGTGAGCTGCTGCCTCAGCTTCGTCGGCAACCTGCTCAACATCTTGAAGTAGGCGCAGTAAACGCTGCACGCTCCGCGATGATTGCGCGGTCGGCCGGCAAGTGTGTTTCGCGCTCAGCCAGGGAGACCACGCGCGCGGCATGGCGAAGCGCCGCAGCGCGCATGGACGGATTACCGATGCATGCCAGCGTTTCGAGTCCCTTCAGCAACCGCATGACCACTTCGATTGCGCCGAGGCCGTCGCGCTCGATGGCCGTGAACGCGTCGTCGAACATGTCGTCCTCCTCAAGTGACGGCACGCTGATGCGGTCGCAGGTGATACGCTCCTCGCTGTCCGCAGCATGCGTCGCGTTCCAGTCCACAAAGAGGCGCACGAGCACGCCGATCACATCGATCGCGGTGCCGGGATCGTTGACGGCCGGAGACAGCGCTTTTCCGGCAATCTGCGATAGCACGACGAGACCGAAGCGCGGATCATCCTCGAACGTCCGATCGCGACCGATCACAAAGTGCTTCTTGATCGTCGCGCGAAGGCGCTCGGCATCGCGCGGTGAAGTGTTCACGCAATAGGCGATGGCACGGTCAGGCGTCAAGAACGTACCGGGCAGCGCGGCGATCTCGAAGCGCAAGTCCGCCTCGGCGGCGGCTTCCTGCAGGCCACGCATGTCGATGCGCTGCAGGAATCCGACCTCTTCGGCGTAGAGGGCCAGTCCACTTCTTGTTGGCGTGCGCTGCGGGCGACCTCCGAGGAACGGCCTCTCCCATCGGGTGCGCAGCGACTTGGCGGCGGCGAACTCCACTTGCTCGATCGTCACGCCCATGCGGCCAAGCCGCGCGATGCGGTCGATCCACGTGACGAACGTCAGCACGACGAGCGCCAGCACGAGCAGCGTCAACGAGAACAGCACAAAACGCCCGGCGGGTCCGAAGTACTCGTTCTTGGACGCGATCAATCCGACTATGCTGTAGATGAACGTCGCCACGAAGGCCGACAGCGCGTACTGTGACCGATCGTCGGCCAGGACGAGCGGAAACGCGCGTGGCGATGCGGTATTGCTCGCCGAGGCGAAAGCCGAGACCATCGACGCCACGGCGAGCGAGGCGATCACGAGCATGCTGGACGCCATGATGGACAGCAGCGTCTGGATCGATTCGACGGTGATCTCAGGCACGATCTCGGCGAGGGCAGTGCCGTCGGCCGCCTTCGCGGCAAAGACACCCACCACCGAGAGCACTGATGCCAGCAGCGGTTTGACAAACAGCTTCTTGCCAAATCGGCTGAGCATGAGCTTTACACGCCCACTCAATCTTCCAATCGTCATGCGCGCGTCTCCGCTCGGCAGGGCTGCGCCGTCGCGCCACCGGTGATGCCAACGCGCATCGCTACGAAACCGCGTCCGTGCGCTTCTCGCTCTCTGCGTGCCCTGGAGACCCTTGCGCGATCAATGCCACGGGTGCGGTGATTGTCAACAGCGCCGCGAGCGCCGTCGGAAGCAGAGGGAAAGTCAGGCGCATGGCGGGTATCGGGACGAAAGGTGAAGATTTCAATAAGGCGGGTGCGCAGGCCGCTCGGCAAGAGCAAGCTCACGTATGGTCCGCGCGGCGCGCCGCTGTTTCGCTGGAGCTGCGGACTTTGCCACTGCAATGCGGCCGCGCAGCGGCGGGACGGTCGTCGTCCCCGAGGGTCGCTCGACCTACGCGTTTCACGCGTCCAATAGCGGCACCGATGAAGTCAAGGGTCGCTTTGACCTTCACGTCAGCAGTGTCGATGCGAACGTGCATGGCAACGTCACGTGACTTCTCGTGACAGCCAACCACGCACGTTTGGCCGGAGTCGTCACCAGAAGCTCGAAAGAATCGCTGGTGCCTACAACAACTTCACGGACAAAGACTGGACCAACGGCAACATGCAGATCAAGTAGCCTCATGGGGTGCATCGAAGACGTCAGCACGGAGGATCGGCCGTCGTTGTGGTGACTATTTCACGATGCACGGCAGCAACCTCAGTGGCTCCTCTATCCCGGCCACGCGCACATCCATGGTGACGTGCATGGGCTTATCAGGTGTCCAGAGAAAATCATGCGACGTCAGGCGCACGGTGTAGGGCGCGTTGCTCAGTCCGCCGGTTGAGCATCATCTCGGGGAGATCCGGAGAGCCAACCGACGGGAAGCAAGTTCCAGTGTGCAGCCGCGGGGTCGTCAGGGTGCGCAGGGCCGCCTTACCCCCACGTCGACGCCGTCGGCGCGCGCAGACGACTCACTGACGCGTGGCCACGGACCGTTGATACCACTGCAGCACCGGTGTAACCGTGATGCCATGGATCACGATGCTGCAGGCAATCACCGTTACCACCACGCCCACCAACTGCGCGGCATCACGGCTGGGCACGCCGTGATTGAGCGCGTAACTCAGATAGTACAGGCTACCGATGCCGCGAATGCCGAACCAGCCGATCAGCCACCGCTGGGCACGCGATGTGCGCGATCCGATCAGTGAGAGTTGGGTACCGATGGGGCGGATGATGACGAACAGCACGATTGCCAGGAGCGCACCGGTCCACGTCCAGGCGGTGGCAACGGCGATGCCAACCAGCACGACCAGCAGCACTTCGAGCATCCGCTCCAAGGTATCACCGAACGACAACGCCTCGGCAATCAGTACCCCGGCCGCTACGGCGGGCAACTGGTTCGGCTCGGCGCTATTGCGGGCGGTGACGAGGCTTTCCGCTGGTGGGTGCATGTCTGCCGGCTGATCAACGGGATCGGGCCGGTGCGCATGTTCGGAATCTGGCGTCGCGCGCACTACACGTACCTCCGCGTGTCGCAAGCCGACGCCGGCCGCGAACACGGAGAGAAAGCCCCACGCATGCGCACGCTCAGCGGCAACGTAGGCGAGCGCAATCAACGCCAACGCGAGGAAATCGTTCGGCGCACTCGCGTGGTTGCTGCGTGTGCGGATGCGCATCGCGAGCTGCCCGAGGCCGGTACCAAGGAAGTAGCCGATCGCGAGGCCCGCCGGTACGGCCCAAACGACGCGGCCAAGGAACCACTCGCCGACCCACGCTTCGACGCCGCCGGCATGCATGAACTCCAAGCCGAAGATCACGAACGGGAAGGCCGCGCCGTCATTCAGGCCGGCCTCACCCGACAGGGCATAACGCACCCGATCCTGATCCTCTGCGTCGTGTACGGAGACCTCGGCCGCGAGCACCGGATCAGTGGGCGCGACGATGGCGCCAACCAGCAGTGAGACAGCCACCGGAACACCGAGCAGCAAGTGAGCCGTCGCCGCGACGCCGATGATCGACAGGAGCATCACCGGCCCCGCGAGGCGGAACGCTACACGCCAGCCGTGATTCTGCAGTGGCAGACGCAAGCGTAGCCCGCCGACGAAGAGTGAAACGATGACCGCGATCTCAGTCAGCGTCTCGAGCCACTGCCGCTGCGATTCGATGTCGAGCTGCAGCAACCCGAAACCCACGGGGCCGAGGCCGAGTCCAACCAGCAGATAGATGAGTGATGTTGAGATCGGCAGTCGTTCGAGGTACGCTGACGTCAGTGCCATCAGCAGCAGCAGTGATCCAACCGCCGTCATCCATCCAAGTACGCTCATCTGCTCTGGTTTGAAGTGCGTGTGATCCCGCTCGCCGCACCAGCCAGAAGCGGGTCAGAACCCCGTTTCGTGTGCGATCTACCCGATCTACCCCGGAGCGCCGCAAACGCGCGTGGCGTGCGCCCGTCCTTCGTGACACGATCCATACTCCTCGTGCCTTCCCTCGGCCCGTTCGCGCTCGTCGCGCTGCCGGGAGCGCAGGGAAACTTCCGGGGTCCTGCCAAGATTGCCGCTGGGTTGTCCAGCGGGTCGAAGTGATTCGTCCTATATTCACCCCGCGCTGCGGCAGCTGTGCGCACGTACCGACAACCCTCTCTTTGTGGAGTTCGCATGTTCAAGAAGTTCGCCGCCGAGGCTCTGGGGCTGAGCGACATAGGCGTCATCGTTGAATCCAAGGACTTCGACAAGGTCGACGCTGACGACTACCTCTTTCACGAAGATCATGAGAAGATTTACTTCCTGATCAAGTCGAAGAAGGATGAGTACTGCTTCACGAATCTGGCGCTCATCCACGTCGACGGTGAGTCGGCAATTTCCGCCAAGCGTGTCATCCGGCGTTATGACTTCGCGCAGTACGCCGTCGCCAACGTCTCGATTGAGACCGCCGGCACCGTGGATCTCGACATCGAACTCAAGTTCACGATCGGCGAGAAGGTGTTCAGCATCGATGTGCGGAAGAACCATCTTGAAGCGCTGAAGGATATGTACAAGGCTCTTCATACCATCGGGAAGCTGCAGAAGCGGGACGAGGTCGGCCGGTCGCATGCCATGGCAGCCGCGTCGGTGCTTGGAACGATGATGAAGCTCAGCAACACCGTCACCGATCCGGCGTCGGTGGTAAGCCACTACCGCGCGGTGCTCGACGCGTTGAACGACGCGGTGCGTGACGATCACACGCGAAAGGACTTCAGCGCCATCTTCGAGAAGTACATTCGTGCGTAGGCGATAGCGCGCGTCGCGCGCGTGTGCGGCACCGAGTTCTACGAGCGCGTCCTCGGCGTCGCACCGGTACACGCGGCGGAGACGCACGTGGTGTTGCCAATCGGTGACGGTCGGGTGTGGCTGCACGCCATATCGGCGGCATACGCGTCCACCATCGTAGTTGCGAGCCCGCCCGAACCTCGCGAGGACGCGGCGGTCAAACTGTCGTTACCCGTCGCGTCGCTCACGACGGCGCGACACGTAGCCATCAGTCACGGCGGCGGTGTCGCGCCTGCCGAGCGGGCGTGGGAACTGGAGGGCACGTGGCACACCGACGGCTCGGATCCGGAGGGCAACGTGATTCAGTTTCGCGCGCCACTTCTCTGACGTGTCCCCGGCTTGGGTGTCGTCTCCGGGCGGCCGAGGGTTGCCGTCCGGGTGCGGGGCCGCGAGAGCACCCAAACGGTAGGCGCGCGAACTAGCGCTTCAGCACTTCACTGAGCAACATGCCGCGGACGTCCTGGATATCATCGATACGCCACCGGTCATCGTTGCGCTCCTGGTCATTGCGCAAGAGATACGTGATCGTCCAGCTGTTCGTGCCATCGGAGAAGTCGACTGGCACCCAGGCCTTCTCGGAGCGCACCTTCGGGTCACCTACCGAAAAAGTCGTCGCACCTTGACTGCCGGTAAACGGGTCAATCACCAGCGGCGGTGATGTGTTTGACTCGGCGACGCGATCGAAGAACTTGTACAGCCCCTGCCTGAACCGACGCGTGAACAGACGTTCTTTCTTGTCGAGCCCCGTGGGGCTGAACTTGCGCGTTCCCGCGAAGTGCAGCTTGAGAAACTCACGAACCGGTCGTTCGGCGTAGTCAAAGCGCGTTTCACGTGCGCTAGCGGTGTGCATCACGGGCGCATGCTGCGGCACCAGCGACCCCAGCGAGAAGCTCCACAGCATGAGCCAACGTAGGCGTGTGTGATGCAAGTCGAGTTCCCCGGAAGTCGTGGATCGCTGCAGACCGACGCGTCAGCCGCGTGACATAATGTGCTCCCGCAGCCTGCGCAGGTCCAGCGCCCGCAGCGTTAGCGTGCGCTCGCACCGTCTCGTCTACGGAACGTCGCCACCCGCTACGCCACACGCGCCACCTGATCAAGCCGCTCGAGCATCGGCTGCGAACGCGCAATCACCGGCGTCTCTGGTGGTGGGACGAGAATCAGACGCGCGAGCACCGCCGCCTGTTCGTCGAGTGCGGCACGCAGGAGCGCTTCGCCGCGCGTGCCGCGTGTAGCATCAATCGCCACCGCCATCGCCCACGCATGATCGCGCGCCTTGGAAATGCTGAACACCGTGACGTCGTCATCGAGCGTACCGGCGGCGTGATCGAGTCGCTCGAGCACAGGCGCCCACTTGGTGGCCACCTCCGTCTTGAGCGCGAACGTGGAGCGTTCCAATACCTCATTGACCGCCGTATGGTCCACATATCGCATCGTGCGATTGCGCTCGATCCCGGCCATCAGGAGCGCGAGAGCGAGATCGTGATTGATGTGCGCGTTCACCCCCAGCATGAGGTGCTGTATTACCCACCCTCGTCCGGCGCAGGCCGCGTCGAATGCGACACGCCAAGACTTGGGAATGCGTCCCGTCGCACCGGCGGATCCCACGGTGCGCCCGCGTACATCCTGGTTCAGCGCATCGCGATAGAGAGAGCCAAACGCCACCCGATACTGGCGCACCCACACCGGATCATAAAACCCACCGGTGTCGCACTGCGATTCCACGGCCTTCGTGATCGTAAGGTACGCCGTCACGAAGACGCCGCGACGATCACGAGCCGCCAGAAGCTGCTGCTCGTGTGTGGTCAGCCACGTGCGAACGTCTGTGGTACTCGTCAGCGTGAGGGGCGTCGACAGCGGCGCGAGGTGAGGTCCCTTAGCGGTCGACAATCGCGGTCGCCGTTGAAACTCTCGTACTGGCCTTCAATCGGTGGACGTATCCACTCACGGGCATTGCTGCGCGCTACACCGCGGAGCGGCCGGACAACTTCAATATTTCTTTGCCGCTCTGGCTCGCACGGTACAACAAACTCATTTTCGGTACGCTCTTCCTGATCGGTAGTAGTGCGAGAACAGCGCTGGCGGCGCTCAGACCGGCAGCAGCGTAGCTCGCAGGCTGAAGTCGACCGCGTCACTACCGCGAACGAGGCGGGGTGTGAACGCGGACATCTCAGGACCGAAGGCTCGCGCTTCATCCGACGGCCGCTGGATCCGGCGCAGCAGTGCGTCGAGCTCGGCGGTCAACACACGATGAGCCAGACGGTGCTCCCACCGCGCAATGGCGGCGACCACTTTGTTGTAGCCGAACGCGCCAGTTGAGCCGAGCACGAATCCTGCCACGGCGCCCGCCGGGCCAGCAACTTCCGCCCCGACAATCGTGCCCAGAACCGCCGAGAGCCCCGCCAGCCCCTTCGCGAGCGTACGATACATTGCGATGCTTCGCCGTTCGCCGGAACGCAGGTCACCGGTGATCGTCAACTCGCATCCCGGTAGCGACGCAGTGCCGCGCGGCGCGACGGTCACATGCACGTGCAGCATGCCCACACGCGAGGCATGATAGGCAAAACGGCTCAGCGAGCGCAGAGGAGTCGATTCGTCGTGGCGACCGCCGATCACCGGGACGGTGAATCGTAGCACGCCGCCGTGCGCCGGGTGCTCGCCGACAAGCGTGTCAAACTCAAGCAACCACGGCGCTGCGGCGGCGGCCACGCGCAGGCGTTCAAGCACAGTGGCCGGAGACTCCGGGATCACGCGATTCGCACGGACACTGCGCGCTCCAACACCGATCAGCCGCTCACGCACGCCTTCGTCTATCGCCTCGACCGCGAGCGCAAGCTCGTGCCCGAGCGCATCGTGTTCCGCGAGGGCAACGCGCACGTGCGTTTCGGCGATCCCTGCGTCACCCGCCGCCGCGACGATTTCTCGCACGAGGTACATGCCAGCGGGCGCCCGTGTCCCCTCGGCCAACGCGACCGCGGCGGCCGTCGGCTGAGCACGCGCGTATTCCGCCGCGTGGGCAATGGGCGTGTCCGCCTCGCCCTGCAGCTGCGCCGCGCGTGACCACACGGCGAGCGCTTCCCCCTCGCTGAGGATGGTGTCCTCGAAGCCGAGGGGGCGGGTGTGATCGGGCTGGTCGGACAATGTGCAAGTTCCTCCGCGAAAAACGGGATCGGGCTTGACGGACACGCATTTCGAAGCGATCTCGATGCAATATGAGCGGTCATTCGCGGCGCGACCAGTGAGTGCACGGACCGCGGCTCCCGACGCGTCGGCCTTCGCGCAC
>JBBRFQ010000132.1:0-10421 GCA_038224035.1 Gemmatimonadales bacterium | reverse complement strand
CCGTCAGAAGTTGCGTCGCGAGCCGTCACCTGAAGAGCTGTCGCAGGTCACTGGCCTCTCCGTCGATGTCGTGCAGTCACTCGCTGCCCTCAACACGGGCGATGTCCGACTCGACGCACCGATGGACCCCGATGGCGATCGATCGCTCATCGAACGGTTTGTCGCCGACGAGATGCCGGACGCCGAAGAAGAAGCGATGAATCGCTTCCTCACCGACGAAATCGAATCCGCCCTCTCCACGTTGCCGCCGCGCGACGCCAAAGTACTGCGCCTTTACTTCGGACTCGAAGGCGGACGCGAGCATACGCTCGAAGAAATCGGCTCCATGCTTGGCGTCACCCGTGAGCGTGTGCGGCAGCTTCGCGACCGCGCGCTCAAGCGTCTGCGCGAAGGCGATGTGGGCCGGGCACTCGGTAGCTTCGCGGCCTGAACGGTCTCCCGCTGGCAGTAACACAACGCTCGCGATCACACACGATCGCGGGCGTTTGTGTTTGATCGCCACCGCATCAAATACGAAGCGCCTTGTTCGCGGCGCTGGTGGCGCAGTGATTCGAACACCATATTCGTGATATCCCCGCACCCGCGCCATGATCCAACTCAAGAACGTCTACAAGGCCTTTGGTGAGAAAAAAGTGCTCCAGGGTTTCTCCCTCGATGTCAAAGAGGGAGAAACGATGGTCATCATTGGCTTCTCCGGCACCGGCAAGTCCGTGGCCATCAAGCACATTGTTGGTCTGCTTGAGCCTGATGCCGGCGAGGTGTGGGTCGACAACGTGCGCGTGGATACGTTGACGCGTCGTGAACTGGTCAAGTTGCGCTCAAAGATCGGCTACGTGTTCCAGTTCGCGGCGCTGTTTGATTCCCTGTCCATCGGCGAGAACGTGGCGATGGGACTGCGCAAGCAGGGGGAACTCAGTCAGTCGGAAATCGACGTACGCGTAGCCGAATCGTTGGATCTCGTCGATCTTGAAGACGTGGCGCATCGTTTTCCGGCCGAGCTCTCCGGCGGCATGCGCAAACGCGTCGGGATTGCACGTGCGGTGGCGCTGCGCCCCAAGTACATCCTGTACGATGAACCCACCACGGGGCTCGATCCGGTCACCTCGGCGGTGATCGACGAACTGATGGTGCGCATGCGCGATACACTCGGCGTCACCGGCATCGTCATCACGCACGACATGCGCAGCGCGTATCGCGTGGGTACACGCATCGCGATGTTGTACGAGGGCACGGTGCGACAAGTGGGGACGGTCGACGAGATCCAGCACAGCACCGACCCGGTGGTGCGCCAGTTCATCGAAGGCCGTCCATCGCTCGAACCGGCGGCATGAGCGCATCGTCTGACGAGACACCGCCGGAAGGCGGGGCAGGCAGCGGCGCATCGCGGCGTCGCCGCCGGCGTGGTCGTGGTCGCAAGCGTAAACCCGCTTCGTCGGCTGCGGCGACTCCCGACACGCCGCACGCCGACGTGTCCGCGCCGAGTGCATCACCGCGCGAAACGACACGGCGGAAATCCGGGCGTGGCAATCGCAAGCGCGGCCGTTTGAAGCGTGCGCAGACGGCGCGAGTCGCGGGTGAGAGCGCGGCGGTCACCAGCCGCGAGGCGAGTGCCGAGGCGAGTGCCGAGACGAGTGTCGAGGCGGTTGCCACTCCGGTTGCCATTCCGGTCGCCGCAACGCCGGTGAGCCAACCGGTCACGAAACGTGCCGCACCGTCTCGGCGCGCGAACACACCCGCGAATCCCTCGACGAGCAGCACGGCGACACCCGAGGCGATCGCGGCCCGACTCGCGCGCGCGGAACGCGAGACATCGGCGGGTGGCATTGTGTATCGCGTGAGCGATGGCGAAGCACTCTTCCTGCTCATCCGCGACAGCTACCGCAACTGGGGATTTCCCAAGGGCCACCTCGAAGCTGGAGAACTTCCCGCCGACGCCGCGGTTCGCGAGGTGCAGGAGGAGACCGGCCTGGCCGGGTTGACCCTCGCGGGCGAAATCGAAACGATCGATTGGTTCTTTCGTTTTCGCGGCAAGCTGGTACACAAGGTGTGTCATTTTTATCTCATGCGCACCGAGCACGCGCGTACCATTCCGCAGCGCGAGGAAGGCATCACCGCGTGTCGCTGGGCCCCGTTCGACGAAGCCACACGATTGGTGTCGTACGCCAACGCACGCGCGGTGCTGACGCGAGCGCACGCGATGGTTATCAGTGAGTCCGACGACGCTGATGCGTCGTCGGGCGCATCGATCGGTCAGTAGTCATATGGCCGTGCGACCTCCCCTCGATCCCGCTGGCACGGGTGTGCCGGTCGTCTGCACGATGCTCAAGCGCGAACGCGCGCGTTCACTCGTGCGGTCCGCATTTCCGCGTCGCCGCGCGCACCTCGTGCCCGTGCGGTCGCGCGATGAACTCATCGACGCGCTGACGCATCACCTGATCGATGCAGTGATCCTCGATAGCGGATTCGGCGACGAGGTGGGCCGCGTGTTGCAGCTCGCCGAAGACTATCCATCGGCGCCGTTCTTCTTCGTCACCGCGCTGCTCCCGACTGATGCGCCACTGGTTGGCCGCGCGGTAGAGTGCGGGGCGGCCGAAGTGCTCGTGGAAGGGATCGACGACGGCGCCGCGCGGGTGCTCATTCATCAGCGCGGTTTCAGTCAGCGGTTTGATCACGCACTCGCCGATCCGCCGCCGGCGCTGGGCCTGCGCACGCCGCTGCAAGTGCAGGTGTGGCGGAGTTTGGTGCGGCGCGCCGGGCGACCGGTGCGCACGGATCAGCTGGCGCGTGAGCACGGCGTGTCGCGCGAGCATCTCTCACGCAGCTTTGCGAATGGAACGGCGCCCACGCTCAAGCGGGTGATCGATCTGGTGCGATTGCTGTCGGCGGCGGAGCTGGCGAAGAATCCGGGGTATGATGTGCGCGATGTGGCCGAGGTGCTGGGGTTTGCGAGCTCGTCACACCTCTCGGGGACCACGCAGCGATTGGTCGGGGCCAAGGCGAGCAGTCTGAGTCGGCTGCGCACGGTTGATCTGTTAGAGCGGTTCGCGCAGACGCAGGCCAGTGGCGCGGATGACGTGGACGAGGTTGAGGGGTAGGGCTGTTTCGGACCCAATGTTTGGTCGATCAACCCGGTGGGCGGTCTCGCGATTTCGCACCGTCAACCGTGTGTCCGTGAAAACGGGTCAACTCCACAGCGCGATCTGGACGGCATGGGCGAGTGGCCGTAATGGTCGACAACCGTTTACCAAAAACCGTTAACTGTTGACGGTTTTCCGCCAATTACACCCTCTACGTGTACCGTGGAGATCGCGCCTTCAGTTTACGGTTCGGGTGAACAGTTTACGGTGGACGGTCTCGCGATTTCGCACCGTCAACCGTGCACCGTGAACTCGTACTGTGAACCGAAAGCGCGATCTGGACGGCATGGGCGAGTGGCCGTAATGGTCGACAACCGTCAACCGGTCCTCCCGCCTTGCCCCGCCGCGGGGCTTGTGATATTTTTCACAAGCTGTACCCGAAACGGCACGCTAGCTTCTGGCGCAGACACCGCGCCGCGCGGCGCTGTTCCCTAATCCTGTGACACTTTCCGCCCGATCTCATGGCCACCCAGACCGCTCTCCGTCCCGGCGAAATCAAGGACATTCTGCTTCGTGAAATCGAGGCCGCCGACCTGCACGAACTCGATATCGACGAAGTCGGGACCGTGCTCGAAGTAAAGGACGGAATCGCGCGCATTTACGGGCTCGGCAAGGCAATGTCCGGCGAGATGCTCGAGATCACGTCGTCCGAAACCGGAGAGTCCATCACCGGACTCGCGCTCAATCTCGAAGAAGACAACATCGGCGCCGTTATTCTTGGCGACTACCTCAAGCTGAAAGAGGGAGACGAAGCACGTCGCACCGGCCGCGTGCTCGAAGTACCAGTTGGTCCCGAACTCATCGGGCGCGTGGTGGACCCGCTCGGACGTCCCATCGATGGACTCGGCGACATCAACGCCACGCACTCCCGCAAGGTCGAGTCGCAGGCGCCCGGTATCATCGTGCGACAGCCCGTGAAGGAGCCGATGCAGACCGGCATCAAGGCCATCGACTCCATGATCCCGATCGGTCGCGGTCAGCGCGAGCTCATCATCGGTGATCGCGCCACGGGCAAGACGGCCATCGCCATTGACACGATCATCAACCAGAAGGGCCAGGGCGTCATCTGCGTGTACGTCGCCATTGGTCAGAAGGCGTCGACCATCGCCGGTGTGGTTGATCGACTGAAGGCGGCGGGCGCCATGGAGTACACGATCGTGGTCGCGGCCAGTGCAGCGGATCCGGCGCCAATGCTGTACATCGCGCCTTACTCCGGCGCGTCAATGGCCGAGTACTTCATGTACAACGAAGGTCAACCCACGTTGTGCGTGTATGACGACTTGTCCAAGCAGGCCGCGGCGTATCGTCAGCTGTCGCTCGTGCTGCGTCGTCCGCCGGGCCGCGAAGCGTATCCGGGTGACGTCTTCTACCTTCACTCACGCCTGTTGGAGCGTGCGGCCAAGTTGCGTGAAGACGAGGGCGTGGTGGATGGCAAGACGATCCTCAAGCCCGGTGGTTCACTTACCGCGCTGCCGATCATCGAAACGCAGGCCGGTGACGTGTCGGCGTACATCCCGACCAACGTTATTTCGATCACCGACGGTCAGATCTTCCTCGAAACCGACTTGTT
Source organism: Gemmatimonadales bacterium (assembly GCA_038224035.1). GTDB lineage: Bacteria > Gemmatimonadota > Gemmatimonadetes > Gemmatimonadales > Gemmatimonadaceae > JAABRT01. Next base: position 5,714 of record JBBRFQ010000132.1, on the reverse strand, counting down.
CAACGCCGGCGTGCGTCCGGCCGTGAACGTTGGCATCTCCGTCTCGCGTGTGGGTGGTGCCGCGCAGACGAAGGCGATGAAGGGTGTGGCCGGTCGTCTCCGTCTCGACCTCGCGCAGTTCCGCGAACTCGAAGCGTTCTCGGCGTTTGCCTCCGACCTTGACGCAGCCACGAAGCGTCAGCTCGAGCGCGGTGCGCGCACGGTGGAAATCCTCAAGCAGGGCCAGTACGCACCGTATTCTGTCGAAGCGCAGGTTATGTCGATTTATGCCGTGACGAACGGCTTCCTCGACGCCATCGACACGGCCAAGGTGCGTGAGTGGGAGCAGGGCTTCCACGAGTACATGCGTGCCCAGTATCCGCAGGTGGGTGACACCATCCGCACCAGCAAGGCGCTCTCGAAAGAAACCGAAGCCGATCTCAAGCGCGGCATCGAAGCGTACAACAAGCAGTTCGTCAAGTAAAACGCGCCCCGACTCCACGCAATACATCATGGCCAAAGGACGCGAACTCAAGGGTCGCATCAAATCTGTCGAGAACACGCGCAAGATCACGCGCACGATGGAAATGGTGGCGGCCAGCAAAATGAAGCGCGCAACGGATCGCGTGGCGGCAGCGCGACCGTACGCGCTGGCACTTGGCGAAGTGCTGGCACGTCTCGTGCGCCCGGACATCGCCGAAAAATTTCCGCTGTTGCGTCAGCCTGTCGTGAAGCGCAAGGTGGCGCTGGTGTTGCTCACGGCGAATCGCGGACTGTGCGGAGCTTTCAATACGAATCTCATTCGCGAAGCCCGCGCGCGGATCAGCGAGATGGAACAGCAGGGCGCGCAGGTTGACGTACACATCGTGGGCAAGAAGGGCATCGCCTTCTTCAAGTATCTGGGACGCGCGATTTCGTCCGAGCGCATCGACATCGGCGACCGGCCGTCGGCGACCGACGCCGCGTCGATCGTTGATGCGCTGACGGAGCGTTTTGCGAAGGGCGATCTCGACGGCGTCTACATCACGTACGCCAAGTATGTGTCGGCACTCTCCACGCCGGCGACCACGGAACAGGTTGTGCCGGTGGTCCCACCGGCAACGCAGGGCGCACCGCGTGATTTCCTGCTCTCGCCGAGCGCCGAAGTCATCGTGGAAGCGCTGTTGCCGGCGTACGTGCGCAACATGGTGTATCGCGCGCTGGTGGAAACGGTGGCCGGCGAGCAGAGTGCGCGCCGCACCGCCATGAAAAACGCGACCGACAACGCGAGTGATATGATCACGTTGTTGCGTCGCACGTACAACTCCGCGCGTCAGGCGCAGATCACGCAGGAAATCGCCGAGATCGTTGGCGGCGCTGCGGCGCTCGAGTGATCGGGCCCGTTCGTTCTCACATCGTATTTCCTTCTTTCCGCTGATATAGCCATGGCCACGACCGCCGCCCCGACACTCGCCGTCGGCAAAATCGTTCAGGTAATCGGACCCGTCATCGACGTTGCATTCGAGGCGGACCATCTTCCCGAGCTGTACAACGCGCTCCGCATCGACACGACGGCGCCGGACGGCTCCCACGTGAAGGTGACGGTTGAAGTGCAGCAGCACATCGGCCGCAATCAGGTGCGTGCCGTCGCCATGTCGAGCACCGACGGTGTCGTGCGTGGCATGGAAGTGATTGACACGGGGGCGGCCATCACCGTGCCCGTTGGTGCGCCGGCCCTCGGTCGTATCCTCAACGTGCTCGGCGATCCCGTGGACGATGGCCCAGATATTCCGAAGGACGCGCTGCGCTGGCCGATTCACCGCAAGCGCCCCGACTTCGTAGCCCTCGAGCCCAAGACGGAAGTTTTCGAAACGGGGATCAAGGTGATCGACCTCGTCGCCCCGTTCGTAAAGGGTGGCAAGATCGGCCTCTTCGGCGGCGCTGGCGTCGGCAAGACGGTCATCATTCAGGAACTCATCAACAACGTGGCCAAGGGTCACGGTGGCAAGTCGGTGTTCTGCGGCGTGGGCGAACGCACGCGCGAAGGCAACGACCTGTATCTCGAGTTCCAGGAAGCGGGAATTCTCGACAAGGTCGCGCTGATCTATGGTCAGATGAACGAGCCGCCGGGAGCACGTTTGCGCGTCGGTCTGGCCGGCCTGACGGTCGCCGAGTACTTCCGCGATGTGGAACGCTCAGACGTGCTCGTGTTCATCGACAACATCTTCCGCTTCACGCAGGCCGGTTCGGAAGTGTCGGCACTGCTCGGTCGTATGCCGAGCGCCGTCGGGTACCAGCCCACGCTGGCCACCGAGATGGGTGAACTGCAGGAGCGCATTACGTCCACCCGCGACGGATCGATCACGTCGGTCCAGGCCATCTACGTACCGGCCGACGACCTCACCGACCCGGCGCCGGCGGCCGCGTTTGCGCATCTTGACGCCACGGTCGTGCTCAATCGCAAGATCACCGAGCTTGGCATCTATCCCGCCGTGGACCCGCTGGATTCCACGTCGCGCATTCTCGACGCACAGTATCTCGGCGAGCGTCACTACGCGGTGGCGTCGCTCACGCAGCGCATTCTGCAGCGCTACAAGGAACTGCAGGACATCATCGCCATTCTCGGCATGGACGAACTGTCGGAAGATGACAAGCGTATCGTCGGTCGCGCACGCCGTTTGCAGCGCTTCATGTCGCAGCCGTTCCACGTGGCCGAACAGTTCACTGGTATTCCCGGCAAGTACGTGAAGCTCGAAGAGACGATCTCGTCGTTCGAGCGCATCTGCGCCGGTGAGTTTGACAAGTTGCCGGAGCAGGCGTTCTTCATGGCTGGAGGCGTGGACGACGTTGTCGCCAACGCCAAGAAGCTCCAGGGCTGAGGCGACGGTGGCTGGCACGTTGCAGGTCTCCGTGATTTCACCGGAGCAGGTGCTGTTCGAGGGCTCGGCGTCGTCGGTGACGGCGCCCGCGTTCGACGGCGAGGTGGGGATTCTGCCCATGCACGCGCCGATGATGACGCTGCTTGGGACGGGTACGCTGCAGGTGCAAAGCAGCGAAGGGCTCAAGCGCTTTCGTATCGCCGGCGGATTCCTGCAGGTGGTCGACGATACAGTGCGGGTCGTCACCGAAGAAGCGACCGCGCAAGTGTAGTCGTCGTAGCGCATGCGGTACGGCGGGGCGGGGGAGCGATAACGCTTTTCCGCCCTTGCTCGTTTCTCACGCGTGGAACCGACAAAGTTCTATCACGTAGTACACGCAGGCGGTTTCCCTGCTACTCCCCGGAGTCACAACATGACCTTGCTCAAGTTCGCATTGCCGCACACCGCACGCATAATGCGCCGTGCGGCGCTGTTCACCATGACCATGACCGTGACCATGATTGTCGCGTCATCCACATTGCGCGCGCAGGCGCTCAACTATCCGGCCATGCAAATCCCGTCGGTGTCGGAGCGCGATTTCTCCGGGGCCGTGGTGGGCAGTCGCGGCTCAATGGCGCTGTTCCAGTGGCGCGAAGGCATCTCGCCACAAATGCACTTCGGCGTGGACGCCGGATTGTACGATCCGAACGCGCGCGGTGCGCGGGCGTCGTTATTCGTGGCGGGGTCACTGGGATATGATCTGGCGCGCGCGTCGGGCGATCAGCCGCTCGATCTGTTGCTGACCGGCGGCGCGGGTCTCTCCACGGGCAACAGTCGCACCACCTTCCGGGTCCCGATCGGCCTGTCGATCGGGCACCGGTTCGAACTGGACCGCGAAATGGCGATTACGCCGTTCGTGCATCCGCGGTTGTCGATCGATGTGTGCTCGAGCTGCTCCGCGAGTAACGGCAGTCAGTCGGATGTATCACTGAACTTTGATATCGGTGGCAACTTCGAGATCACGCCGCGGCTTGCGCTGCGGGTGGCGGCATTGTTCAGCGGTGCGGATCAGTTTGGTGGTGGTGATGCGATTGCGGTCGGGCTCACGTGGACTCCGGTGGCGCTACGGCGGTAAGCTGGGGTTACGGGCGTTTGCTGTTTCCGATTCGGTCTTCCGGCCTCGCGGGCGCCTGAAGCCTTCTGGCCATTCGGCATCGCGTGTTTCGAAAGGATGCAGACGGGGTGAATGCTGGGTGAACGCGCGTGGTGTTACGCGGAGGTCTACGGAGCTACCCGCCACCGCCACCGCCACCGCAACTGCAACCGCAATCGCGGAGCAATGCTGGCTACGTAATGAATGACTCGAGCAGTGCCACAACGCGCGCCGTGCTGCCCAGCCCATTGCGTACAAGGGACTGCGCCTGTTCACCAGCGGTGGCGCGGATCGCGCGGTCGGCCGCGAGGCGATGGAGTTGTGCGTGCAGCTCAACAGAAGTGCGCACTGCATAAGCCCCGCCCAGCTGCAACAGATCAGTCGCCTCGCGCGCGTTGCGATGACGCGGGCCGAAGAGCACCGGGAGACCAAACGCAGCGGGTTCAAGCACCGAATGCAGTCCCGCATCATGAAAGCCGCCGCCGACATACGCGATGTCGCCGAGCGCGTAGAGGTCACCGAGTACGCCTACGCGATCAACCAACAGGATGCGCCAGACGCGATCGCTGTTCGCGTCAACGTGCGAGAAGCGCGCGAGCGCGAGGCCGTGGGATTCGGCCCACTGTGAAATCGGGGTGAGATGACGCTCGGTAGGTTCGTGCGGCGCGATGATAAGACGCGCGGTTGGATTGCGCTCAAGCCACTGCGCAATGGCGGGCAGCAATATCGCTTCATCCGCCGGCCACGTCGACCCGGCCACCAGCGTCACCACCGACTCGTGCGCCGGCTGCAACAACGCACGGAGATTGTGCTCATGGCCTACCCCCTGCGCGCGCTGCCAGACCTGATCCATGCGGGTATCGCCGGTGACCACGACACGTTCGGGGTGCACACCGAGGGCGACGAGGCGCTGCGCATCCTCCGATGATATTGCGCCAACGGCATCCAGCGCGCCGTAGGCATCGCCGAGCAACGCGCGGGCCAGTCGTCCCTGCCGTCCAGAGATAGGGGCGAGGGTGGCACTTACAAGCGCGGTACGTACGCCGGCGGACGCGGCGTGCTCGGCGAGGACGGGCCAGACATCGAGTTTCACGAACACGAGCGCGGTGGGTTGCCAGGCGTCCAACAATGCCTGGGCCTCGGCAGTTCCGTCGAACGGCAGCACCTCGCGCACGTCAACGTCGAGCCGCTTCGCGAAGCCCGTGGCACTGGGGGAAAACCAGGAGTAGGCGAGCTGCCAGTCTGGATGCGCGCGGCGCAGCGCTTCCAGAACCGGGCGCGCCTGCAACCCTTCGCCCACCGACGGAGCGTGCAGCCAAATCAGCGGGCGCGAAGGATCACGGAACGACGCGGAGGCGCGCAGGCGAGCCAGGACGCCGTGTCGGTCGCGCAGGGTGCGGAGCAGTTTCGCGTCTGAGTCCGGCGAAAGGCGAGCGCCAGCGTAGGCGCCGACGCGCGCCAGACCGACGGCCACGTGCCAGAGCGGCACGAGCAGCGGATTCATCGCGCCGGCCCTCGTCCGGCAAGCCGATGGCGCGCGCGCTCAAAAAAAAGCACCCAAACGGCTGTGCATGCATTCCGTCCCACGTGTAGGGACAATACGCGACAGTTCATGGGGACGATCGGGAGCTGTCTCAGGAAGGGTGTGTGGCGGGGTTGGTTGCAGCGCAGATGCGCGTAATGAGGAAGGGTTCTCGATATGCGAGCCGTTGGCAAGGGCGAATATGGCGAGCACAACAAAAAAT
>JBBRFQ010000131.1:0-10424 GCA_038224035.1 Gemmatimonadales bacterium | reverse complement strand
CCGTGCATCGCGAGGGCGAGGCAGTTCGTGAAGAAGAAGGTGATGGCGATCATGTGCGCCGGATTGTAGTGGAAGTGGAGGTATTGGTACCCCACGTTCGACACCCAATCGAGATGCGAGAAAATGCCGTAGGGGAAGCCGTGACCCCAGGCTCCCAACAGGAAGGGTCGGAACACCACCAGCGTCACGTACGCGAACACGGCCGCGCCGTACGCCCAGGGGATGTGCATGCCCATGCCCAGCTTGCGGCTGATCTCCGCCTGCCTCAGCGCCCAGCTGACGAATGCGCCGATCGCGCACACCGTGACCAGCTGCCAAAGGCCACCTTCCGCCAGCGGGGCGAAACCGAGGCCGTATTTCAGGTCGGGTGGGGCGACGTTGATCTGCCACAGGTTCCACGTCGGACCCATCGCCGCGCCCCACACGAGCATCAGCGTGCCCATGGTGGCGAAGAAGATCGTCGTGAAACCAAAAAAGCCCACATAGAATGGACCGAACCAGAAATCGAAGAGATCTCCGCCGATCAGCGTTCCGCCGCGGACTCTATACTTCCGTTCAAAACTCAGGGTCGCCATGGACTATGTCTCCGAGGCGTGCAACCGACGCGCGAGCGGCATGTGAATCACGCAATTAGACGTGGAATGAACTGTGTAGGCCCGTGGGCGCGGGAACCGGGGGCGGCCCGACATGGCCGACACCCGGTCCCGCCCCGCGGTCGCGATCAGCTGGCCGATTAACGGCCCGGCGGAAGCGGGGACATCTCGGCCGCAGCCGACATGCCGGAACCGCCAACTGGCGCCTCGACCGCGGACAGCGTGCCATTCTCGATCCACGAATACCGCTGAGAGCTCAGCAGGATGAAGTGGATCACGAACGCGAGCAGGCCAAGAAAGCCACTCATGGCAATCATGATGCGTCGCGGATCATACATGAGCCAAAGACGATGCATGGTGGCTCCTTACCGTGGGGCGCTGGGCGCGCTGGTGTTGTACGTGGCCTTGAGCGTACCCGGCCAGTTGAACTGGCCAAAGGCCCAAACGTGCAACAGGAGTACGGTGCCGGCGATGAACGAACCGATCCCGGACATGATCACTCTGGCGTCCAAACCTACCCAAATTCGATGCACTTGATTCTCCTCCTAAGTTCGGTAAAAGCGATGGATGGGTAACTGGCTCAGAACCAGGGACGCCAGGTCCACGCGAGAAGATGTGCGCCGACAGCCGCTAACACGAATGCGGCCGTTCCCATGATGAAGTAGCCGTGAAACGCACGGGCCGTTTCATCATCCATTCCACCTTTGTTCTCCATCGTTCCTCCCAATGGGACGAGACTGCCGCGACATCCCTCGCGGCGCGGGTCGGCGTCCCTCGAAGTGGGACCACCTGTGACCTGTTCCAGCAGGCTGTAAACTGTGCGTTACACTCCAAACCGTCAAGTTTTATTTACGCTTTTTCGCAACTTTTCTTCAAAGTGTCACGTTTGCCCATGAAATGACCGGCACCATACCGCAAAACTGGCCCAATCTGGCCTTCAGCCGCCGACAATTGGCCGGCGGCGTCGACTGGCACGTGCAAATCGCGGGCGACACCGGGAGACCCGTGGTCCTCTTGCTGCACGGCACCGGCGGAAGTACACACGAATGGGCCGATGTCCTGACGGCCATTGCCGCGCACGCGCTCGTCGTCGCGCCCGACCTCCCAGGACACGCGTTCAGCCGAATCCTCGCCCCGGCCAAGCGGCAAGCGAGCGCGACCACACGACTTGCGGACCCTTTGTCGCTCAGCGGCATGGCCGCCGCCGTCGGCCAACTCATGCAGGCGCTCGACCTGCGGCCGGATGTGATCGTCGGCCACTCGGCCGGCGCTGCCGTCGCGCTCCGCATGACCCTCGATGGCCTCGCCGCCCCCAGGTCCATCGTTGGCTTCAATCCCGCGCTTATCCCGCCTCCCGACGTCTGGGTGGACTTTCTGGCGCCCTTTGCCGGACTGCTCGTGGAATCGTCGTGGCTGGCGCGTTCCGCGGCGTGGGCGTCGCAGCAGGGCGGCCTTGTTTCCTCCATGCTGAGCTCCAGCGGCGCGACGCTCACCGCAGAGCAAATAGCGCGATACGCGCACCTTTTTGCCATGCCCGCCCACTGTGCCGCCGCGCTGGGCATGATGAACAAGTGGAACCTGCCGGCGCTCGTCCGTGATTCAAGCCAACTCGCCGTGCCGTTTACGGTGTACGCCGGCGCGAACGATCGGTGGGTGCCCGAACACGCGCTGAACTTGCACGTGTCGCGAATTCCAAACGCCACGCTCATTACAGTCGCCGGTGTCGGACACTTGATGCCCGAGGAGTCACCGACGGGCACTGTGAACGCGATTCGTGCGGCGCTTGCGTAGCTGAAACGCATCGGTAAACGCGTAGTACAACTACAGGCGTACACCGATGAGCCAATAGCGCCTCACGATGAATGCGGCGTAACATGCGCCCTCGACGTACGACGCTGATGGTCGCCAGCCCCTTAGCGCAGAACGCTTATCTGGCCCGCCTCTGGGAGCGCAACAACCATGGCAAATGGATACGGAGTTTTTTTCACCCGCGGTGATCAACTGCTGCAGAGCACGTCGCGACGATCGTTCTTGCAGGTTATGGGCCTGGGCGGCGTCATCGTCCTCATGCCGACGGTGTTCGCAGCGTGCGGGGACGACGGTAATGGGGTCACTGATCCCATAGGCGAGCCATACAGGCTTGATCTGTCGACCGATGTCGGGATTCTCAATTACGCATACGCGCTCGAGCAGCTCGAAGCCGCATACTATACTGTCGCGCTCACCTCGGCCGGCTTTGCCGCGCTGTCCGCCGCTGAGAAGGAAGTCTTGAGCGATTTGCAAAAGCACGAAGTCATTCATCGCGAGTTTTTGAAGCAGGTGCTCGGTACCGCCGCGATCCCGACCATCAACTTCAACACAACCACCGTCGGCACGCTGACGGCCAATCGCTCCGTGCTGCTGAGCACGTCGCAGCTGCTCGAGGACACCGGAGTGTCTGCGTATAACGGCGCCGGAAAATATCTCACAAGCGCCGCAAACCTCCTCGTTGCGGGAAAGATCGTGTCGGTCGAAGCACGGCATGCTGCGGCGATCCGTGATATCCGGGACGGGACGAATGGTCGGCTGTTTGCCGGCGACGATGTCGTCAACGCCGCCGGACTGGACGTGAAGGCGGAACCGGAGACGGTGCTCGCCTCGGTGGTCAGCCTGAATGTGGTGACCAGCCCGCTGTCGATTGGCACGCCGGCAAATCAGAGCCGACGTACGCCCGACCAAACCGCTCCAACACCGACCTGATCATCACCCCCGACGTGGAGAATGCATAGCATGACAACACCAATCATTGAAGAAACGATCGATCCTGAAATCATCGATACGCTGGCCGCCCGTAGTGCGCAGATTTCAAACGGTGCGTCAACATCGTCGGCACTCACGGCGGCGCTGGCGCTCGGATCGATTCCCGTCGCGCTCGCCGCACTCAGCCGCGACGTGTATGCGCAGGGCACACTGCCCGCTGCCATCAAAAACGTGCTCGACTTTGCGCTCGCGCTCGAGATTTTCGAGAACGAGTTCTACAAGGCTGTGCTCGGCACGAGCGCATCCGCGGCGTTTAATACCGCGTTCGCGCCGGTGCGCGCTATGGCCGCCGCCGTACCGGGCGCGGTGGCTTCGCTGCAGCAGATTCAGAAGCATGAGGCCGCACACGTGGCCACGTTGCTCGCGACGGGCGCGACCAACGTGTTCAATCTGACAGCCACGAGTTTCGACTTCACCGGTAATCGAAGTGCGCAGGGTGGGGGACCCTTCTCGGAAGCCACCACCAACCTCGCGTTTCTGCTGCAGGTGGCACAGGGTGCAGAAGACACCGGCGTTCGTGCGTACAAGGGGCAGGCGACGATTCTGATGCCGAACCCGACGATCCTCGAAGCGGCGCTGCGTATTCACTCCGTCGAGGCACGTCATGCGGCACGCATTCGCCGCATGCGACGCGCGGCAGCCGGTGCGCCCACGGAAGTACGCTGGAGCGGCACCGTCCGCGGTGGAGAACGCGCGGCGGCAGGCGGCACCACTCTCGGCACCGTCAACCCCACCGTTGTCGGTCAGACGTTCGACAAGATCTACGGCGCGGGCGCGAGCTCGCCGTCGGAGAGCAACATCATTCAGGCCGGTGTGAACGTGAGCTCGCTGGCCGGTGCGTCCTTTGGTGCGGAAGCCGCTCAGGAAGCGTTTGACGAACCGCTCGATCGCGCTGATGTCATCGCGATTGTCCAGCCGTTCTTCATTCCGACGATCAGCTGACGACGCGGCACCACGCTGATCACACGATCGGGGATGACATCACACGGTGTCATCCCCGATTGGTTTACTGTCTGGGGAATTTCGTCACCGTCGAGGAAGCACGGCAAGCGACTGCAGTTCCATCGTGAGCGTGGCAATGCTCAGCTTGGCTCGCACCTTGAGCGGAATGTGCCGGGCATCGTCGGAAAACCAGACCTCCGCTGCACCACCTTCGCTGAAGAGCCCCTTGGTGCGAATAATCGGCTGCACCACCACGGCGTCAAATGTGCCGGCGGGCACCGTGATGCGCTCGGAGCGCAGCACTCGCACGGTGACGGGATTGCCGTCCTTTTTGAAGTAACGCGACGCGGTGTATTCGTCGCCCACCTTGAGTGGCAACGTGCGGATGAAGTAGATGAACGACACATCGTCGAGCGGACTCGCCGAGGCGAGCGGACCGGTGTCTGCTGCATTCGCGATGTTCACATACTGCATCTGCTGCGGCAGAAAATCATACGTTTTGTCGCGCGAGTAGCCCGTCTGTTTGAGCTTTTGTTCAAAGCGGCGCGCGAACAACGTGCGTGCGTCCAGCCACGAGCGCTGCACGTCGTTGATGCCGAACATCGCGATGCCGCCCTTGGTGCGAAATTCAAGGCGATACGCAGGATGCCCGTTGATGCGCTCCATGCCTTCAACGACGAGCGAAGCGGTGCCATTGCCGCTCACAAATCCCCATTTGACCTGCAGGCGGAAGTTGAACGCTTCGCCAACGTCAAACGGCACGCTGGCGAAGCCGGCGCGTTCGCTATCGGGAATGCGCGCGGCGCTCGCGCCCTGTGACTGCGCGATACGCGGCGCCAACATGAGCGCAGCGAACAACGGCGTGAAGTGGAGCACACGGTGAATCAATCTGAGCATGATGCAAGATTGGGAGAGAGCACGGCGTATGCCGAGATATAAACCGGGTGACGTGGTGGTGGTGCCGCGAGATCGCCACGGCAAGCGACACTGCGAATGCGGTGAAGCATGACATCGTTCAGTGTAAACGGATCTGGAGTCTCGGGCCTGCCCCAACAGTGCTCCGCTGCGCGTTCACGTTTGCCCACGTGCCCACGCCGAGCCGCACCCGGGAGCCGAGGCCGAGCAGCGCGGTGAGATCCGTGATCAACCCCACGGTCTGATAGGGCTCGCCACCTACGGCGAAACCGTCTTCGTTGATGCCGTCGTCGCCCCACACCATGGCGGGTCCGGCGAACAGCTCGAGGTGCAGCGCGCCGACCTTTCGATGCGTACCGACGCTGAAGCTCACGGCCTTGGACGTCACCGTAGACTTGATGTTCGAGGCGCCGTTCAGTCCGAGCCGGAAGGAGAGATCACGGCGACGGAGGCTCAGGCTTGCGTTGCCGCCCAGCCCGTACGGCAGCGTCATGGCGCTCAGCCCGACACCGGCCCACAACGTGGCTTGGGCTTGTGCATCGGCTGCCCGCGCGGGGACGGGTGTCTGCGCCGCGACTGGCTGTGCGCACAGGACGAGCAGCAGCAATCGCTTCATCGAATTCTCCAGTAAGGGGTCACGCCACCGCTGCGGCAGGCACGCACTTCGTCGGAGCAACCGACGGGGTGTTCCTGTGCCCGCAATAAGATCCGACTCGCGGCGGACAACGGCGATACGTCGGGTGACGTAGTACGGCCGGCTGATGAGCCGAATGATCAGCGCAGGCGGCGCACCCCCTGGGGCCAGCACGTTCACGGTCTACGCAGGCGGCGTCGGTTCATCGGTCTTTGGTCAGGCTTTCACACGCGGCCCGCGCTGCCCTCCCGAGGCGGAGAGCCACGCTCGTCAGCTCACGCGGCGGCCTCTACCTGACGGTCCAGGTGCGCGACGAGCTCGGCCGGCAGATTCAGTTTATGGCTTAGCGCCTGCAGATACGCGCGCTCGCTCGGCTCGTCAACATCGATCGCCATACGGGACACGAGATAGAGTTCGGTGGCCTGCTCGATGCCGCGTGCGGACGCTGCAATGGTGGCGATGTCTGCGGGACGATTGATTGCGTCGAACACGAACGCTTTGCTCTCGGCGTCGAGCCCCATCTGTTCAACTTTTTCGAACAGCGCGCGCTGCTCCACGGCGTCGATATGACCGTCGGCTTTTGCGGCGCCAATCATCGCCTGGATCAACGCCAGCGGAAACGGCTGCCCGTTGGCCGCCGCGTTGGCTTCCGGTAAAAAGCTGCGCTCCACATGACCGAAGTCGGAGGGGCTGGCGACCGGCGCTGTAGCCGGGGCCTTACCCTGTTGCCAGTTTGTATACGCCTTGTAGGCCAGCGCGCCCGCCGCCGCGGCGCCGCCGTAACCGAGCACACCTTTGGACATCTTCTTCATCTTTTTTCCGCCGAGCATCATCCCCAGCAGGCCACCCACTACGGCGCCGCCGCCGAAGCCACCGAGGCCCATGCTGCCCAGCTGTTGTTTGGCCGCGCTACCGGTCTGGCGCACGGAGTTGCTGGCGGACGGGCCGAGGAACTGTTGCAAAAGCTTGTTGGCGTCAACCATGAGCGGGCGTGTGGTTCGGGGAACGGGATGGCGCGAGGTACTGTGAAAGCAATCGCAACGTGCGTTTCAGAGAAGGGGCGTAGCTATGCAAATACAATCGGCGTGTGCGTGAGTTTTTCAATCAGCGAATGTCAACGGCTCCGGGAAAAGCTGACCGAACGGGACGCTCCCGTGATACGCACGGGGCTGCACGGTTGATTCGCTAGTTGGCGAGTGGTGTGGACTGCACGGTGCCGAGCGCGAGGTTGATGCTCACGAGATAGGGCATGTGCAGTATTCGATATCTTCGAGCACGCGCGCACTGCCGGTGTCCGGATCTTTTGCGAAGCGACCATTAAGAAACGTTGGTGCGTCGGCAATGGTCGTGAACCGAGCGGCACGATCTCGCGTGTGCTATTGGCCTGCAGCGGACCTTCCGGCGCAGTGGGCGGTGGCGGCGCCAGATACGTCTCGACCTTGTGCTCGTTGCCGCGCACCACGAACTACCGCGCGTCGGCCGTCATGATCACGAGTCAGCGGTCGAAGCCGAAGTACTGCACCTCGATCGGCAGCAGTCCCTGTAGCGCCGAATTGATCTGCTGCAGCGTCTCCGCGTTGACGGCGACGCTGCCGTCGGCGGCGTTCAGTGCGAACGGCGCTTCACCAATGAGCAGCCACACGAGCTCGCCGTCTTGTCCGAGCAGTTTGGCGTCCACGTCCGAGCCGATAACGAGTGACGACGTTCCCTTCGCATTCGGATGGCCGATCGTAAGCAGGCGCTGCTTCCAGAGCGGCGTCGCGGCCACCGGGTCGTAGGCCTGTACGTCGAAGTGAAAGGAGGAATCGTTGCGCGTCTGACTGCTGGAGCGTGTGCCACCACCACCAATGCTCACGCTGCGCGATGCTTCCTGCTTTAAGAGCACCCAGCGTCGTGGCGTGCCGGCGTCGCGCACTAACGCAGCGCCGCCTTGCAATTCCGGGGTCTCGAAATGGCTGCTGCTGCAGCCGGCCAATATCGCGAGCAATGCAACCGCGGGCAACGTGATCAAATGCGGACGTGACATGAGTCGCATGGAGCGGCTCGTTGTGGTTGGCGCGGCGCGTGAAGAGCTGATGTGCAACGGTTGGTGGTGTTGCGGATGCAGACGGCGACGCGCTGCTGAGATGCCCTAAGGTCGAGCTCTGTTCGGCGTTGAAGACTCCCCTACGATACGCAGGCATCAAAATCATTCACGCCGCTCACGCGGACTAGCCGAACAGCTCAGCGAGCTGAATCGAAAACCCGGGCGCCACGTCACTCGACGTCCACGCGATCGTGGTGCGATGCGGATGCGGGAATTCCGAGTGCGCCGTCCACCGCTCGATGGTTTGTGTGTCGATGTCAACGAGCCACACTTCCGCGACACCGCGTGCGAGATACGCCGGACGTTTGCGGTGTCGATCGGTCTTGGTGCTGGACGGGCTCAGAATCTCGATGACAAGCGCGGGCGGTCCCATTTGACGCCAGTCGGCGATCGCGCGACCGGCAGGCACTGGGTACACGGCGAGATCAGGCTCCAACCACGTGGTTTCATTGATGAACACACCACCCGGTGCGAAACACTCCCAGCCGGCGTTTGCACGGCACCACTGTGCGATGCTGCCGGTGAGTCGAAACGCGATGCGCTGGTGCCACACTGCCGGCATCGGCGTCACGAGCAACTCGCCGTGCAGGATCTCGTAGCGATTGCCGTCAGCCGGCAACTGTTCAAGATCCTCCACCGTCCAAAGCGATCGAGGCGGGATAGGCGGGGAGAGCGGCATAGCCATACGTTCGGCTCGGCGGGGGGGAATGCGCAAGGAGGGAACATGCGCCGAGGATCGTGCGGCGGGGCCCGAGCGCCTGTACCGGACGTTGCGTGGAGAAGCAACAATCACAGGTGCCTGGTGCGCCACACCTCATGCCAGTCAGCGTGCCTTGTCGTCGCGGTCAAATCGGAGCCCTCGTGCACGCCCCTGGTTGAGCTCAAGGCCTGTCACGTGTCCACTCGCGTCCCTGGTAAAGTGGAGCGTCAAACCAGCGCCAAGCAGTTCGTCTTCTCCCACTACGCGGAGCAGCACGGCAGACGCATTGCGCAGCGTCAGCATCAGCGTGCTGTCTGATTGGGACACCACCAGCGATGTGCCAAGTTCGGTACTGCTGTACGTACCAGTCAACGCCGCCGCTCGCTCTTGCGTGAGCGGTGCCGCGGTGATGCGTTCATAGGTGTTCTCCGGTACGCCGGATACGATCGTGGTAACCCGACGCGCCGGCGCATCGATGGTCGCGCCGGCTTCGAAGCGCAATCGAATGGGAGTGCCAACCACCTCCAGTTCATCGGCGCTGCGCGCGATCACGTCATAGCCGCCGGGTTCCTGCACGCGCAGTGCGCCGTCTACAATGGCGAGGGTGGTCAGGTTGCCTGTTCCCGGTACGCGATACGTGCCGGCATACGTCTCGAGCGCACGGAGTTGCACGGACTGCTGCGCAGTTGGCGCTGTTTGTTTCGCTGCCGATGCTGCGCCCACGTGTGTCGTGGTTGATCCTCCCGCAGACATTGATGACGCCTGCATCTGATCAGCCAGATGGACGTCCGCGACCTGCAGTGCCAGTGCCGTTGGATCCACGTCGTCGCGATTGCAGAGCACGGCCACTCCATAACGCTGCGCGGGGAAGCGCACAAACTCGGCGCGGTAGCCACCCCACGACCCGCCGTGCAACACGGTGGCCAGCCCACGATGTTCACCGTGCATCAGGCCGAGCGCATAGTCGAGCACTGTACCGTTGCTCAGGCGTCCGCGGGTGAGCATTGTATCGCGCATGGCGGGGCCGCCGACTTGTGTGGTGCGGGAGTTCACCTCCCAGTGCAGCAGGTCCTGCACGGTGGTGAACACCGCCCCGTCGCCAAGCTGAAGCCAGCGCGGCATGTCCGCCTGATAGCTCGCCTTCTGATGTGCATAGCCGATGGCACGATTGGGAATGATGTCGTTGTAGCTGCCGAGGTATTCCGTGTGCGTCATGCCAAGCGGAGCGAAGATGCGCTCGTGCGCCTGGTCGCGGAGTGAGCGATTGGTACTGCGCTCAACGATGAGTGACAGCAGAAAGTAGCCGGAGTTGCTGTAGAGGTGCTCGCTACCTGGCGTGAAGTTGAGCGCGCGTTGTCGTACGAGCATGTGCAACGCATCGTCAGGGGTGGTGACATCATCGTATCGCATGCCCGCGAGCCGAAGCAGCCCGATATAATCGCGAATCCCGCTGGTGTGGTGGAGCAGGTGCCGCACGGTAATGGTGCGTTCGTACGCGGGCAGCTCGGGCACGAAGCGTCGCACATCGTCATCGAGCGAGAGCTTACCCTCCTGCGCCAGCAGCACGATCATCGCGGCCGTGAACTGCTTGGATGTCGAGCCGATATCGAATACCGTCGCAGGCGAAATCGGCACTCGGCGCTCGAGATCCGCCAGCCCATAGCCGCGTGCGTACAGCATCTGTCCGTCGCGGTACACGCCAAGCGCGCAGCCAGGGGCATCGTTGGTGTTGTACTCGGCGAAGACGGAGTCTAC
>JBBRFQ010000130.1:0-10516 GCA_038224035.1 Gemmatimonadales bacterium | reverse complement strand
CCGCTCACGCCGAGTGCGCTGCCGTAGCGCCCGAGCGTCACCGCGGTACCAAGCGACGCGCGCGCGCCGCCCAGCCCAAGGTGTACGGCACCGTACGAACACACCGTGCGATCATCGAACGCGCGGCGCAGTCCGGCAGCGCCCGCCACGTACAGCTTGAGCGGCGAGCCATACGACACGCCGAGCAAGCATCGCGACACATGCCAACGTTTGTCGTTGGCGACATCCTGCGCGCCACTGAGCACCGCACGCACGGTTGGCTCGGGTTGCGCTTGCGCCTGCATCGCTGCGCTCGGCAACAGGGCGCTCAACGCGAGCAGCGCGGCCCCGAAGGCCATTGGCATCCGCGCACGCACGTCAGAACTTGAGACCACTCGCCTCCGCAAAGTCGCGCATCGCCTTCTCTTGCGCCTCGTTGAGCGTTTCGGGAACGGTGATGGCGACTTCCACCAACAGATCGCCGGTCTTGCCGTCTTTCTCAACACCTTGCCCCGGCACGCGAAAGCGCTTGCCGGAGGGCGTGCCTGCGGGAATGCGCACCGCCACTTTCTTCCCTGCGACCGTTCTGACACTCACACGCGAGCCGAGCGTCGCCTGGGCGACGTTGATCGGCACGGTGGCGATGAGATCGAGCCCGTCTCGCGTGTAGAAACGATCGGGTTGCACTTGAAAGGTGATGACGAGATCACCTGGTTGACCACCGGCAGCACCGCGTCCGCCCTGCCCTTTCATGCTGAGTTTGAGTCCACTCTCCGTTCCGGGCGGCACCGTAATCAGCACCTTGCGACGTGCGCGCACCGATCCGACACCCGCGCACGTGGGACAGCGCTCGCTGGGAATCTGTCCGCGCCCCATGCACACAGGGCACGGCCGGTTCACCGCAAAGCCGCCCTGACCAAATGAAATGACTCCGCGGCCATTGCATTCGTCGCACTGCTTGATCGTGGCACCGGGTGCACCACCGCTGCCGCGACACGTCGCGCACTCCTCCTGCACTTCAAGCTCCACGGGCACTTTGCCGCCGGTCACCGCGACGCGAAACGGCACGTCGACCGTGCGTTCGATCGTCTGCCCCGCCTCCGGTCCACGCGCACGGCGTCCACCGGCGCCGAACATCGTGCTGAACAGATCACCGAGCCCACCGATGCCGCCCACATCGAAGTCAAACGTGGAGCTTCCACCACTCGCGCCGGGACGCGTACCACCCGGTCGCGTCCCGAATCCGCTACTGCCGGGTCGTGTTGCACCGCTCGCACGCGTTCCGAATCCCCCAAACGCGCCGAGTCGGCGCAGTTCGTCGTATTGCTTGCGCTTGTCAGCATCGCCAAGCGTGCCGTAGGCCTCGGAGATTTCCTTGAATCGCTCCGAGGCTTTGGGATCACCGGCGTTGCTGTCGGGATGGTACTGCTTCGCGAGTCGGCGATACTGTTTCTTGATATCGTCGGCCGAAGCCGTCGCAGAAACGCCGAGCACTGCGTAAAAATCCTTGCCGTTGGCCATGCGGGCGACGGAACCGGTACGAGTAGGTTAGCAAACGGGAAAACGAGACAGCGACTCGATCAACGTGACTTGCACAGCGTCACTGGCCGTCGTTCCACTGTTTCACGAGTACGCGTGCCGGACGCAACAGATGGCCGTTGATGATGTAGCCCACCTGATACACGGTGCCCACGAGACCGTCTTCGGTTTCGGATCCCGCCGCCATGGTGCCGAGCGCTTCGTGCCGGTTTGGGTCGAACGGATGATCGATCGGATTGATCGATTCGAAGCCGTGACCTGCGAGCGACTTGGTGATTTTCTTCTCCACCAGCGACACGCCGTCGATCACGCTCTTGGAATCCATCGTGCCTGGATCTACCGAGCCGAAGCGCGCCAGATCATCGAGGGCATCAAGAATTCCGCGGACAAGGTCTCCCTGCGCGCGCCAGCCGGCTTCCTGTCGCTCCTTCACGGCGCGCTTGCGGAAGTTGTCGAACTCGGCGGCCACGCGCAGCATGCGATCTCGGGTCTCTTCGACCTCTCGGCGCAGCGCCTCGTCGCCCGTGACGATTTCTGTGGTGAGGTCGGGGGAATCGTGTGGAGTCGCGGCGTCGACCGCCTCATGCGTCGCGGTATCGGGATTGGTCGGGTCGGTCATGTGAGGTTGTTTCAGGTGACGCGGGGGGCGACGGCCCCGTGAGGGCCGTACGCCGGTCGCAACACGAAAGTTTTCACCCCACGAGTCGCGGCACAACCGCCAGGCCAAACAGAGCGCCCCGAATGAGGAATCGGACCGCCTGCTACGGTGGATCGGCCTACTCCATTCGGGCTACTTCGCTGGTGGACGGCCGCTCAGGGCTTGAGCCACTTCTCAAGGAACGCCCATGTCAGATTCCAGCTATCCGTCTGCTCCGGGGAGTCGTTCAACTCGAGGGTTTCACGGTTCACATTGCGATTGAACGTGTGCCCCACGCTGGCCGGGCCAGGGGTCGGATTCACGTAGATCTTGGTCTCGGCCAGATGCGGCTTGCGGGCCCGAAGCGCGTCGATCAGCGGCTCGGCTTCTTCGAAGTTCACGTCGGTATCGTTCGTGGCCACATGCACCAGGATCGGCGTCTTGAGGCTGTCCACATGATAGTACGGAGAGCGACGCTTGTACTCTTCGCGCTGCTCAAACGGCAAACCCTGCAAACGCGATTGCGTCGAGAATGAACGCTGGTAGCCGGGGCCCTTGTACGACAAGCGGAAGAACAGGTTCGTCACCGGCACCATCGCGACGCCGGCCTTGAACGGCGTCTGGCTGCGGAACTGCAGGTGTGCCGTGATGAATCCGCCGTGACTCCATCCCATCACCGCGACCCGCGCCGTGTCGACATGCGGCACGGTCTTGAGGTAATCGTACGCGCTGAGCACGTCGTCAACCTCGTATCCACCGTAGTCAATGAGGTTATGAAACTCCTGGCCGTAGCCGGTGCTGCCGCGATAGTCCGGTGCAATGATCACGTAGCCACGCTTCACCGCGTCGATGATGAACGGCAGATAGTTCTGATCCCAATTGCCGTGTACACCGCCGTGCACCCACACCATCGCAGCGTGCGCGCGTGGACCACGCGGTGTGAGCGGGCCAAACACGTACGCCGGAATCTCGAGTCCATCCGGACGCGATTTGTAGGTGACCTTCGCGTACGTCATCGTGCCCACGCTGCGCGCGGCGAAAATCGAGTCTGTTCGCTTTTTGCCGGCGATCGCCGATTCGTAGTTGGACGCTGGATGGTCTTCGTGGCGATTGCTCACGTAGAGCGCCGCAGCACGCGCCGAGTCGATGGGGACAACCTGACGCGCCCGCTGATTACCGGCGGCCTGTGCGTGTATGGGCGACGCGACGGTCGCGGCCAGCGCGGCGACAAGCGCCGTACTCATTGCATAGGAGTTCAAGTTCGCACGGAAGCGCATCAGAATGGGGGCTGAAATGGCCATCGAATGCGTGCCCGGAGGCTGGCACGCGACAAACGCGTTCTCACCTCAATCTACGCACGGCGTTCCCGAGGTGCTGTCGCACGCATCGTCGCACAAGGCGCATGGAAACAGGCGTAGATTCGCCTATCGCTCGGCCGACACCGTCCACCCGGGCATGCCAGCCTCTCCGGCATAGACACGCCTGACGCGTTCGAGCGCTATCTGCGTCGCGCGATGACGGATCTCGCCCCGATCACCGGGCAGTATCGGCTTGACCGCGTGCACCTCGCCGGCAATATCCACGGCGATCCACACGGTGCCGACGGGCTTCTCCGGCGTCCCTCCGCCGGGACCGGCGATGCCCGTCACGCCGATGCCAACGTCAGCGCCGAATCGCTCGCGTACACCGCTCGCCATCGCGCGCGCCACGGTTTCGCTCACCGCACCGAACTCGGTGATCGCAGTAGCGGGTACACCGAGCTGCTCCACCTTGATGCGATTGTCGTACGCGATCACGCCGCCGAGCACGTGCTGGCTGGAGCCCGGAACCGACGTGAGGCGCGCGCCCAGCAGACCGCCGGTGCAGCTCTCGGCCACGGCGATTGTATGTGCGTGGCGGCCGAGATCGTTGAGCACCAGCGCTGCGAGATCATCGTTGTTCTCGCCGTAAATCCATCGGCCAACCCGTGCACGAATCGTCGCCGCCGCGCGGTCCAGCGCCGCGTCGGCACCGTGCGCGTTCATTCCGGCGACGGTCAGGCGCAAATCCACACCATCGAGGCCGGGAAGATACGCGAGCGGGATCTCGTCGATCGCGCGCCGATACTCCGCGAGATGATCGGCGATCGCTGATTCGGAAATACCCGTGGTGCGCAGCGTGCGTGAACGAACGACGGTACGTGTGACGTCAGTCTCCCCCGCCGCCACGAGTCGTTCCTGAAGGCGCGGCACAATCGAATCGGCGAGCATGCCGCGCATTTCGCGTGGAACACCGGGCATCGTCGCTACCCAACGTCCGCGTGCATCCTCACACCAGACGCCGGGCGCCGAACCGTGATTGTTCGCCAGTACAATCGCTTGCTGTGGCAACATGAACTGCCGGCGATTGCTGTCGGGCATCGCACGTCCGAATCGCTGCTGCCATCGTTCGGCGAGGGCGGCGAGTCCGGTGTCGTGCAGGGTGAGCTCAACGCCGAACACGCGCGCGAGGCTTTCGTGTGTACGATCGTCCGTGGTTGGTCCGAGCCCGCCGGTCGTCAGCACAGCGCCCGTGCGCTCGAGCGCGTCGGTCACTGCCGCCACGATATCGTCCGGCTCATCGCCAACGGTCGCCCGACGTACGACACGCACGCCGAACTCTGCGAGCACACGCGCAATGTGCGCCGAGTTGGTGTCGACGGTGAAGCCGAGCAGCAGTTCGTCGCCGATGGTGATGAGTTCAATGTTCATCGACGAAAGTTAGTCCTGTGGATTTCGCCTCGCGACCGACTCCGTCAGCGCCCCGAGGCGCCACTGCCTCTACACGCTCCAGCACGAGATGACCGCGCCCGCCCATTGCTCGTGTGCGCTCTTCCGGTCGGCGGAGGCGCGCAGGCTCGCCGTGAACGGGCGATAGCCGATGCGCTGCACACCAAGTGCGGCGGCGTCCTGAGCGTGGTGGCGAAGCGCGCCCGACCCGAAGCATTCGTGGCACGCGCCGAATCCCACCAGCAGCGACGTTCGAGTTCGCCTCACTCCAGCACGACCGACACGGATGGGAGTTCACATCGGTCCCAGGCCTGTCCAACGTTTCTCGTCTTGCCAACGAGTGCCATTCGCTCGCCGGGCGTTCTGTGCGTTCACTGTGCCTCTGTGGTTCCCGCTGCAGCAGTTCAGCCGTTCGCCCGTTCACACAGAACTCAGCTGCGCCCCGCGCAGTCGAATGACAACACCTGTCGAGAGACAACGTCGCCAGGTGACTCGTACGAACTCTCAAAGCGCGCACTATCTGTTGAATCTGACGTACCGATCAGCCTGATGTACGAAACGGTGACGCTGCCTGAGCGCTACCGGATAGCTCGTCGTGTCGAGTCGCTCGTGATTGTCGAGATCAAGGCGGTCACCCGACTCAACCCTGGCCCCATCGCGCAGTTGCTATCGTATCTGCGACTGAGCGCGAGCCCACGTGGCCTGCTGCTCAACTTCCACGAGCCGCGTCTCAAGCACGGAATCATGCGCATCATCAACGACCGCTCGCCGTACCACGTGTCGCGGCAAGCATCACGCGGAGCGAGCAGGTACGGCGAGGGCTACGCCGATTTCGCGCGCCAATACGCGGGCCCGTACCGTGTGAGATAGAGCGCGAGCGACCAGAGCGTCAGGGCCACCGCGCCTACCATTGTCACCGCACCAATCAGCCCGTTGAAATGCGAGAAGTACGCCCACCACGTGTCGTCGAGCCACCCCTGCGCGCCGGCCAGCGTCCGCGCGAAGAACCAGAAGAAGGCCGCGCCCGTCCAGACGCTCTGAAACCCGGTCTTGAACTTGGCCGGCCCGATGGAGCTGATCACAAGCCCGCGGCGAGCCGCCAGCGCGCGAAAAATCGTCATGAAGACTTCACGCCCGATCACCACCGCCACAATCCATCCCGGCAGCGCCACACGACCGATCGGCGTCACGAACAGGAAGGGCGAGGGCTCCGGGAGCACACCCTCAAGCGGCGCCACGAACGTGTAATGCGCCTGCAGGATGTACATCGGCACGAGCGTGGCCACGAGCAGCAGCTTGTCGGCCAGCGGATCGAGCAGCCGACCCAGATCGGTGACAAGGTTCTGCGTGCGCGCGATGTGCCCGTCCCACCAGTCGGTAATGGCGGCGATGAGAAAGAGCGTGAAGCCCAACAGGCGTGCCGTCCACGACGTGGAGAAGGGCAGCCACGCGATCAGCGGGGTCAGCGCAATCCGGCCGACAGTGATCGCATTGGGGAGGTTCACATTCGCCTCGCGGAGGGCACACACACAGCGACCGACGCGGCCGCACGAGCGAAGGGGAATCTACACCCCTGCGCCCGCCTCAGGCGAGCGTCTTCAGCACCAGCTTCGAGACGGCCTTGAGCGTATCGAACACGCCATCGCCGGAGACCGCGACCGCTTCGAACTCGGGGGCCTTCTCGACCCACTCACCGGTTGGGAGCTGCGAAACCAGCATCTCACCGGGCTGAAATGGATTTACCAGCGGCCGCTGGCGCGACGTCTCCAGCACTTCCCAGCCCGGATTGAGCATCTCTTTCAGCTCAGCGAGCGAGGCGGCGTTGGGCAGATCACGCTTGTTGTACTGAATCACAAACGGCATGCGCGTGAGATCGTATCCGTACGCGGCCATGTTGTCATACAGATTTTGCATGCTCTCGAGATTCGCCTCGGCGCGATCGCTCTGCGAGTCCGCGACAAACACGACGCCGTCGACACCCTTGAGGATGAGTTTGCGGCTGGCGTTGTAGTACACCTGACCGGGCACGGTGTACAGGTGAAAGCGGGTACGGAAACCGCGAATCGTGCCGAGATCCACCGGCAGGAAATCGAAGAACAGTGTGCGTTCCGTTTCTGTGGCCAGCGAAATCAGCTTGCCTCGCGTGCTCGGCGAGACCTTGCCGTACACGTACTCGAGATTCGTGGTTTTACCGCCGAGCCCGGGACCGTAGTACACGATCTTGCAGTTGATCTCGCGGGACGCATAGTTGATCATCGACATCGCGCGTCGCTCCTACGAAAACAGGCGATCAATCTCGTCTTCGGCACCAGCGAGCAAGCCCGGCGGTGCGATCTGACTGCCGGTACCGCGCGCGAACACGACTTCGAACGTGCGCGAAAGTTCATCCACGACACTTTTCATCTTGAGCCGGACCAGTCCGAGGGTGGTGCGATTGTCGAAGAGCACCACGAGGATGACGCGCTTGGCGACATCTGCAAGGTACATGGACTCCCGTTCACCCTGGTGAAAGAGTACGCGGAAATCGGTCTCGCCGATGAGACGCGCGAGCTGATCGTTGGCGCTGAAGTCGGCAGCCGTAAGCGTCGCGAAGGCGGTCGCGTCGAAGTTGGGCGGCTCGCCGACGGTGGCAACGAGCTGACCGGAGCGGTCCACGAGCAAGGCGCAGCGCGCCTTGGCATCGTAGAGGAACCGCTGCAAAATCTGTGTGATGGCCCCGAAGTCGTCTTCAGTAAACGACCAGGTGGCGGCGCCGACGGGCATGACGTGGCTCCGGATGATCCGAGTCCAGGATGAAAACGCTCAGTGCAGCTTACGCTCCACACGCTGAAGCGCCCGCTGCCCTCGTTTGCGAAGCAGCGGCAACGCTTCCCACGCGATATAGTCGCGCAGAAGCTGCACACTATCAACGCTTGGCCGAGCCCGAAGGTAACTGATTGCGGCGAGTCGGCGCGTGGGGCGGGCATCGAAAAGGGCCCGGCGACTGCGGCTGAGCTGGGCAGTCCACGCACCGGCACCGACGAGAAAACCCAGCGCGAGGCCGGCAGAGAGAAGGCTGATCGGGGACCGGCTACGACGCATCGAACGACGGCAAAAGGTTCGAACTCTCGACAATGGATGACAGGCAGACGACCGGACTGGCGTAATGTAAACGGGTGTCCCTGAGGTGGGGACGATTCCCGAACGGAGCGACGCCATGTCGGAGGTCATCCCAGCGCCGGTCCGCAGCGACCCGTCGCTGGAATCGCTGGCCTCCCTCGTCGTTGACGGGGCATACCAACTGTATCGTGCGCTCGGGCCGTCCCTGCGCGAGTCGGTATACGAACGGTTGCTGGCCCACGATCTTGGCCGCCGCGGGCTTTCCGTTCACCGACAGCACCCGATCAACTTTCAGTACGCGGGGCTGTCGTTCGTGGGCGGCTTTCGGGCGGATTTACTGATCAATGAGATGTTGCTTGTCGAGGTGAAGTCGGTGGAGCTGACGTTGGCCGTTCACGTGAAACAGACACTGACCTACCTCCGCCTGATGGACCTGCCACTCGGGCTCCTCCTCAACTTCGGCGCGCCAAGATTCCGGGACGTAGTGCGGCGGGTTGTGAACAATCACGTGCCGCCGGCGGATTCGCCGCTGCGCATTCACCGGGCGCGAGACGGCGACGGTGAGTCGCGGTGAGGCCCGGGCAGCAGCAACAGCAACAGTAACAGCAACAGCAACAGCAACAGAAACAGCAACAAAAACAGCAACAGCAATGGCAACTCCAACCGAGAAACAGAAGGCGCGAAAGACGCGAAGGCGCCAAGAAGAGCAACGGCCACTGCCAAGGCAACTCGTTGTAGCATCGAGACGGCGAACCGCCGAGTAGTTTTCGCGCTTTCGCGTCTTTCGCGCCTTCTGTTTCTCGGTTGGAGTTGCTGTTCCCGTGGCCGTTGCCGTTCCCGTGGCCGTTGCCGTGGCCGCGCAGACACCCCTCGGCGCGCCCACGCCGTGAAGCGGTACGCTACATCTCCCGCCGTGCCTGCAAGGCCTGCGCAATCGTCACGCCGTCTGCGTACTCCAGATCGCCGCCCACCGGCAGCCCGCGCGCGATGCGCGTCACACGCACACCGAGCGGTGCCAGTTGACGCTGCACATAAATCGCTGTGGCCTCGCCTTCGAGCGACGGATTGGTGGCCACGATCACCTCGACAATCGCGTCCTCCGGCACGCGTTCCACCAGCGCCGCGATGGTGAGATCGTCCGGACCCACGCCGTCGAGCGGTGACAGTCGCCCGCCCAGCACATGGTATCGGCCCCGAAACTCCCCCGCCCGTTCAATCGACGCGATATCCGCCGCGTCTTCCACGACACACACCAACGACGGATCCCGACGTGCATCCGTACACAACGCGCAGAGCGCGGCTTCCGTCAGGTTGTAGCAGCGCGTACACGGTCGCACCGTTTCCACCAACGTCACCAACGCCTGCGCGAGACGACGACTCTGATCGGCCGACTGCTTCAGCAGATGGTACGTGAGTCGCTGCGCCGTCTTGCGACCGATGCCGGGCAGACGCGCAAGTTCCGTGGTGAGATCATCGATCGCGGACATGCCCGACGGTCGCGACGGTCAGGAACCGAACGGCAGCTTGAACGGCAGATCGAGCCCACCCGTCAGCTTGCCCATCTCTTCCTGGGCCGCTTCCGCCGCCTTTTTCTGCGCTTCGGCGGCGGCAACCACGATCAAGTCCTCGAGCATCTCGACATCGGCCGGATTCACCACGCTCGGATCAAGCTTCACACGACGCAACTGCCCCTTGCCGTCGCATTCCACCGTCACCATACCCGCGCCCGCCGACGCGCTCACCGTGCGGCGCGCGAGATCGTTTTGCAGCTGCTCCAGCTTGCCCTGCATCTGCTGCGCTTGCTGCATGAAGTTAAAGATGTTTGACATGACTGAAAGATAGCCGAACGCCCGCAGTCAGTCGAGCAACTCGAGATCAAGGGCCTTCACCGCAGCCGCCAGTAGTGGATCGCGCCGGGCCAGGCGATCGAGGGTCGCCGTCTTCACATCGTGGGCGGTAATGCGCTGTCCGGCGGACGCAGCGGCCGCGCCCGTCGCGCCATCACGCTGAAGACGCAGCGCGCGCACCGGACCCACCAACTCTGCGATTACCTCAAGCAAGCGCTCGCGCCCGTTGTCGACCGAAGTCGAGAACGTGTCGTCACCCGGGTCGTGGTTGAGCGTCAGCATGCCGGAGTCGTCAAGCGCGGTCGGACGCACTCGACGCACCGACTCGGCGAGCAGACTTTTGCCCCCGAGACGAATCGCCTCGGCGACAGCGTTCCACTGCGCGCGAATGGCTTCCAGCGTGGGCGCGGCAGCTTTTCCGACTGGGGTGAACGCGGGACTCGCAGCGCCCACCGCCACCGGCCCCCTCTCGGCACCCGGCGCCGCCGAGTTCGCCGCTTTGCTGACTGTGCCAGATGGAACACTTCGCGCAGTGGGCACACCAGCCGCTCCGCCGGGTTGCGCCAGCGCCGCCGCTCCCGCCGCCGCGGCCGCGGGAGTCGCGGCGTAGGCCGACGCCCCCCGAGCCTCGGGCACTCGCGCCGAACGACGAGCCGGCGGATCCTCCC
>JBBRFQ010000129.1:0-10553 GCA_038224035.1 Gemmatimonadales bacterium | reverse complement strand
AGCGAGAGCGTGGTTCCGCTATATCGAACACCGGTTTCGATCCCGAGTGAGCGTTCGGCGACGAGTCCTGGATCGCCGAGTTCGTATTGCGCGGTACCGTGATGCACACCTTGCGCGTAACGCTCGTTCACCGTGGGTGGTCGCCAGGCGCGCGCCACGCGCACGGAGGCGTTCCACGCGTCACCCAGCCTGTATGCTGTGCCGAGCGAGCCGGAAAATCCACCCCACGACTTCGTCCCGGCTGGACTGCGAATCCCTGCATCTGCGAATGGCAGCGTGGTCTGCGAGAAAAGATCAGCGCGCGCCCCCCCGGTGATGGAGAAGCGACCCGAAATCCACTCCTCCTGCGCGTACAGCGCACCTTGCCGCAGGTCGAAGCCGGGAATAAGAAACGCCTTGCCGAGTGTCTGATTGCCCTGAATCATCGTGCTCACTCCGACGGTGCCGAACAGTCCGTTCCACGTGTTGTGCCGCCATCGCACATCAAGCGAGTTGGTGAAGAGCTTGAGGTTGAAGGCCGGTTCGTTGCGGAATCGCAGCGGACCGTGTCCGTCATACTCGCGGCGATGATTGTATTGGAAGCCGTACACAACTTCGAGATCACTGGCGTCCGGCAGGGTGCGCACCGTGCGCCACCGCGCCGTGGTATGCTCCACGCGCTGATTCGGACTCCCGATGTCGTACGAAAACGCGGAGTCACGTGGCTCGCTCGTCATCGCGCGCTGCAGATCTTCAAAATTACCGGCGTGCGCCTGACGCAACACACCGAGCTCGGTGGCGAAGCGACTTACCAACAGTTCGCTTGTGCCCCAGGCTCGCTGCACACCCAGCGTCGCGCTGCCATTGAGTTCGCGGAAGCCGGTGTTCGACAGAAAGTAGTCGGGCGCCGCGCCACTGCCGGCAAGTCGCGTGGTCAAACGCAGGCGATAGCCGGCGCGTCCGAGGAGCGGCAGCGAGAGCCCTCCACCTTGCACGCCAAGCGAGAATGCGCCCTGCCGGCTGTTGCTGAAGCCGTTCAGCGAGACATCGCCGCGCATTGGACCGCTGTCGGGCACGGCTGCATGATCCACGCGCACCACACCCCCGAGGGCATCCGGTCCGTACAGTACCGTCGCCGCACCACGAACCACACTGACCGCGTCGGCATCGAAGCTGTCAAGATTGGGGGCGTGCTCCGTACCCCATTGCTGATCCTCCTGCCGCAATCCCGCATTCAGCACAAGCACGCGCTGCGAGTTGAGGCCACGAATCACCGGCTTCGCAATGCTGGGCCCAAACTGAATCACCGACACGCCGGGCAAGTTCTTGATCGTCTCGCCGAGCGTCTGTCCGCGCGTGCTGGAGAGCGCTGCCGCATCGAGTGTGCTCATGGCCACGACGCGCTCAAGCGCATCCAGCATTGTATCGGCCGTGATCGCGACTTGCGCGAGCGTTACCTTGCTGCTGCTCAGCACGATCTTGAGCAGCACGTCACCGGACGTCAGGTCCACCGTGCGCTGCACGGGTGCGTAACCAAGCTGCCGGACACGTAACAGCACACGCTGCGCGGGCAGATCACGAAGATCGAAGCGACCGCCGCCGTCACTGCGCACTCGCCGCACGATGCCCGGCGGCGCACCCCATGCCACCGAAATGTCGGCGCCACGCAATGGCTGTCCGCTCGCCGAATCCTCAAGCACGCCGTGCAGGTGCCGCCCACCCTGCCCCGAAAGCCGCGGTGCCACGAGGCAGCAGGCAACCGAGAGTAGCGTCAGGAGTACGGGCCAGCGAAGTCGAATCTGTTGCATCACAGACGGCGGCAAAAGCGGGTATGGGGACTCAAGTCCCTGGCGGCGCAGAGTCGATGCGGCATGGAGTCGGTTGCTGACCACACGCTCGATGAAGCGAACATAATGATAAGGCATCCTCATTACTAGTAGCACGAAGTCGTTTGGTATTCCGTGCCCGATTCCGTAACGATCGCCCACGGCGTGGGCATTTCCCTCCCGCGCCACTATCGTCAGAGAGGGTTCTGACGTACTCCGCCCCCTCCCGGCCAATGCTCCTGATCCTGATCGTCGCACTGCTCGCGGGCTGCTCCATCGCCGGTGCCTGGTACGGGCGCCTCCAAGAACGCGCCTGGTGGACGCGCCGACTGATCGAACGTGGCATCAACCCGAATACGTTGTACCCCCGTGGTGCTGGGATGCCTCCGGCGCCGCTCGAACCCCTCGATCCCAGCGCCGACGCCATGCGCGATACCATGGAGGACATGGCGCGCGAGGTCGAGCGGCTGGCAGAAGGACAGCGCTTTCTCACCAAAGTGCTCACCGAGAAGCGAGCGCTCCCACCCGAGCCGCCGGTGCCGCCGGACTCGAGAGAGCTGCCGGCAGACACGACTTGAACGCAACCTCAACACCCGCTGCGGCGGACCCTCGGAGAGCTAGACTCGCGAGATCACATGCGCTCCCCAAGCGCGGTCTCAAGACGCGCCACCGTTCCAGCCGGATCCTCCACTTCAACAATGATCTCGTCGTACGCCGCGTCCTCGGTGCACTGAATCACAATCGCCTGTTCAGGATGTCGCACCGTCCAAAAGTCCGGACGGAAGTCGCTCTGGTAGTACGTGCCGGCCGTGTACACCGTGGGGATGTGCGTACCGGGCACCCTGAGCCCTGGAAACGCGCGGGTGGCACGCTCAGGATCATGCGTGACAGACACGATATCGGTCAGAGGCACACGCAGGGTTGATTTGAGTGCCCACAGGCGATGCATGCCCTGCACCTCTACCAGCACATGTCCATCGACAACAGAAATCTCAACCATGTGGCGACGCTCCGGCGTGCGTGATGTGCTTATCGTGGTCGACGGCGTTCTTCATTGTACACGCGATTCGCATCGTGAGCGACACTGTCACGCGATCCGCATCGTGAGCGACACCGTGCCGAACCTTGCGGCGCGAGTGATCACAACAGTCTCGCCGGTCAACCTCGCGCCGGGCGCAACGTCGCGAGTTCTTTCAGGTAGGTAGCACCTCGGAGCCGTGCGCTGCGTTCAGACGACCACGCCCGCCTTTCCCCCCGCGTTCGACCACAGCGCGCGCTCCACACGCGCTGGTGTCCACGTCCCGCCAAGGGCGGTGGCACGCTCACGAAGCGCCGCCGCATAGCGCGCGTAGTACGACAGCGTGAACGCCACGGCACCGAGCTCGGGCACCTGCGACGCGACACTTTCGTCGAAGAACGGATACGTATCAGGCGCATACGCGGAAAGCACAGCGGACGCGGTGGCTGGTCCCACGCCCGCCAGTTCCGCAACGCGCGCGATCGGGGTACGCGGATGTGGCACCAGCGCAAACGCCGTGCGCGTCGTGGATTCCACGAGCTCCGATGCATTCCCCCGCACCAGGACGAGATTGCGCGCGCGCCAGACCCCGCGCGCCATCTTCCATTCCGTGATGCGAACAAGCTCCTCCCGCAACAGGTACGCCGGCGAGCGCGAAGCGATTCGCTCGGGTAGTTCGCCGTGATACCACAGGTCGTGCGGCGGAAGCGACGTGACACCCTGGGCGTCGATCACCTTGTCGTACGTGTCGAGGGCCACGGCCCATTCGCGTGCACGGGTGCTGTGCCACAGTGCAGGAAAGCGCATGTGTCAACGCTGCACACCGTGTCGGACCGTCGCAAGGCATACGTGGGGTCCGCCTCGCTGCGACACTGCACGCGCAGCCGGGCGGCGCGGCGCCTACGGTGCAAATGCGGGGCCGCAAGGGCGGTGGACCGCATGGGCACATCATCGACGGCTATGAGCTCCGCTGTGAGGCCGAGGGCGCCACACACGCCGTGCATATGGACATGTATGACGGTGAGGGCGACCGCGAGCGACGCCCGGTAGCGCCCTTCACGGTACTGGCCGAGCACCCGGCGCGCTTGGCCGAGGGCTGCCCGCCGCGTGTGGTTGCTGACGCGGACAGCAGCGCGCACTACGTGTTCATCTGGTGGGAAGTGGAGAAGCCGGGCCGGCCGCCGCGCAGGACAGCGTCCTCCAGCGGATGGGCGCCGACCTGCTCCCGACGATGCGATTTGAGCCCGCCGAGCATCGAGCGGGGTGCCGTGTGCAGCAGTTTTCCGGATTCCGGTTCACCTTCGCACTGCGGTGAACCACCGCTGGAGCGCAGAGGGATTCGCGTCAGCCGCACGTCCGCAGTCCAGCGCGAGCCCTGAGCTGCCGATACTGCTGTCAGCTTCGCGTCCCTTATGAATAACCCGGCCGTGCCACCACTGAACCTGTCTTCGCATCCCGTACGCGTGATCACCGTCACGCTGCTCGTGGGCCTCGCGCTCACGGCACCGCTTGGCGCACAGGCTGGGGCGAGCTTGAGCGAGCTGCGTGCGGCCCAAGGAACAGTGGATTCGCTGTTGCCCTCGCGCAATCATGCCGCCCTTGGCGTCGCATATCGCGTTCTGGGTGCGCTGCGGGATGATGCGGGCGATGCGACAGCGGCGATCGCCGAGTATCGGCAGGCGATCCTCCACGCCGGCTTGGCCGCTGATTCTGTCACGCTCGGCGCGGTGCGCAACAACATCGGATTGCTGCACTGGACGGCCAACCGCTACGACAGCGCACTCACCAACCTCTCGACAAGCCGCGATATTCGCCTGGCGCTCGGAGACACGGTTGGTCTCTCGCGCGTGCTCAACAGCCTTGGGGCCTCCTACTACCAGCTCGGAACCTACGAGCCCGCGCTCGACGCCTTCATGCAGGCGCTCGAGATTCGACGCAGCGACAAAAAACGCGCCGGCGTGGCTGTGGTGCTGACGAACATCGGCAAGACTTATCACGACTGGCGGCAGTACGAGCGCGCGCAACCCATGATGGAACAGGCCGTTGCCACCGCGCTGGCCGAAGGGGAGCCCGTCGCGGCCGGATATGCGCTCAACGCGCTCGCGATGCTGCAGATCGACCGCAGGGACTACCAGCGAGCGCAACGCTTCCTTGAACAGTCCATCGCCACTTACCGCTCGGCGGATTCACTCATGTCACGTGCGGATTCGGCGAGCGCGTGGTCGTTGAACTCGGTGTCGCAGGGATTGCTGCTGGTGCGAAGGGGGCGAGCAGTGGACGCCATCCCTCTTTTGGAGTCGGTACTCGCGGCAGGAGAGCGACGCGGCAGCATCCGCGGACAGGCCCGCTCATTGCTCTATCTGGGAGGGGCCTACAGCGCGACGGGGCAAAGTGCGCGTGCGATCAGCGCGCTCACGCGATCACTCGAACTGTCACGGAGCGTGGCGCAGCGCGTGATCACGATCGATGCACTGGCGCTACTGGCCGATCTGGAGGAGAAGGCAGGCCGGACGGATTTGGCGCTGCTGCATCTGCGCGCACACCAGGCGCTTCGTGATACAATTTTCGATCAGTCCACCGCGCAGCGCATTGCCGCCATGGAAGCACGGGCCGAGACGGAGCGACAGCAACAGGAGAATGCCCGGTTGCGCGCTGACAAGGCCGTGCAATCCGTGGTCATCGCCCGCGGACGCCTCGTCGTCGCCCTCGGCGCTGTGATCTTGTTGTCCGCTGCTGTCGTGTTGGGAATGTTGGCGCACTTCAATCGTAAAGGCCGCGCGCGCGAACTGCTTCTCGCCAGCACCAACGCCGACCTCGAGCTGGCCAACTCCGAGTTGCGCAGTGCGCTGTCGGAAGTGCGTACGCTCACCGGCCTCATTCCGATCTGCTCGCACTGCAAGAAGGTACGTGACGACGATGGTTACTGGGAGGCGGTCGAGACGTATGTGTCGAGCCGGTCCGAAGCGAGCTTCAGCCACAGCATCTGCAGCTCGTGTGGTCCCGAGCACTACGGCGATCTGTGGCCAAGCGAACCTCCGCTCACGGCCACGCAGTAACGTCGCGCGGCGTTCCGCTGCATATTCGACTTGACCGGTGCACCGTGCTGTGAAACCCACGATCACGACGAGTTGAATCATGCCACGAACACTCTGCCCGGCGTCGCGCTTTCGTTCCGCGATGGGCGCCGCTCTCCTCCTTTGGTGTGTCGATAGCGCCATCATGAGCCGCGAACTGGCGGCACAAGCACCGCGCTTCGACGCACAGATCCGCTGGACGAGCTACGGCATTCCGCACGTGAAGGCCGACGACTGGGGGAGTCTGGGCTACGGATTCGCGTACGCCACGGCGCGTGACGCCGTCTGTACGATGGCACGCGACGTGGTCATGGTGAACGGAGAACTCTCGCGCCACTTCGGTTCCACGAACGGCAATCACGAGAGTGATGTCTTTCATCGCGCGGTACTGGACAGCGCTGCGGTGCGCGCGTTTACACGCGGTCAATCGGACAAGAGCAACCAATTCGCCGAGGGGTACGTCGCCGGCTACAATCGGTATTTGCGTGATCACGCCGCCCAGTTGCCCGCAAGTTGCCGCGGTGCCGCGTGGGTGCAGCTGGTTTCCGCCGACGATGTCACGCGCCTCACGATCGGTGTCGGCATTCGTTATGGTCTGGCGCGCTATCAGGCAGAGATTGCCAATGCCGCACCGCCGGGCGAGAGCACACGCGGCCTGTCCACGGATTTCACTTTGCCCGCGGGCGAAGGCAGCAACGCCGTGGCGATGGGGAAATCCGTGACCGCATCAGGACGTGGGTTGTTGCTCGGCAACCCACACTATCCGTGGCAGGGATCATCGCGCTTCCATCTCATTCACACCACGATTCCCGGTGAAGTGGATGTGATGGGCGTGAGTTTGTACACAACCAGTCGCGTGGCGATCGGCTTCAATCACGATGTGGCGTGGACACACACCGTGTCCACCGGACTGCGCTCCACCATCTACGCACTCGAGCTCAACCCGGACGATCCCACGCAGTATCGCTACGGTGGTGCATGGCGCCGCATGTCGCGCGTGACGGTACAAGTGCCCGCGCCGAGCGGCGACGCAGCATCGCGCACGGTGTACTTCTCGCACTACGGACCGGTCGTCGTTTCGGAGCAACTACCGTGGACAACGTCCCGTGCGTACGCGGTGCGCGATGTGAACATCGCCAACGATCGTTCGGCGGCAACGTACGACGCGCTCAATCGCGCCCGCAACATCGATGAAGTCGAAGCGGCGCTGCATCTGCAAGGCGTGTCATGGACGAATACCATCGCGGCCGACCGGAATGGCACCGCGTACTACGCGGACATCAGCGTGGTACCGAACGTGGATGCGGCGCTGATCGAGCGCTGTCGGGTGAGACCTGCCGGTGTACCGGCCAGCGCGATTGTGCTCAACGGCGCCGAGCCCACGTGTGAATGGCAGAACGATCAACGCTCCGCGATCGCTGGCGCGATGCCGGCTGAGGCGATGCCTCGGCTCCGCCGTGAAGATGTCGTGTCGAACGCGAACGACAGTTACTGGCTGTCGAATCCCGACGCACCACTCGAAGGCTTCTCGCCGATCATCGGCGCCGAACGGTCGGCGCGCAGTCTGCGTACACGCGCCGGACTGCGATTCATTGACGAGGCGCTTGGCAAGGGCGTGAAAGCCACACCACAGACGCTGCAGGATATGTTGTTCAGTCATCGCAACTACGGCGCCGAGTTGTTGCTCGACGAGGTACTGTCGCTGTGCGAGACGCCGGTGGAACCGGTGGTACTGTCGGGCGGCGCGGTCGATATCGCACCGTCATGCAGCGCAC
Organism: Gemmatimonadales bacterium; assembly: GCA_038224035.1. GTDB lineage: Bacteria > Gemmatimonadota > Gemmatimonadetes > Gemmatimonadales > Gemmatimonadaceae > JAABRT01. Next base: position 2,881 of record JBBRFQ010000129.1, on the reverse strand, counting down.
TGCGCACGTGGGATCGCACCGAGAATGTGAACAGTCGTGGAGCCCACGTATGGCGTGAACTGTGGCGCATCGTGTCGCGCACACCGGGGCTCTACCGTGTGCCGTTCGATGTGGCTGATCCTGTCAACACACCGCGCGGGATCGCGGTTGATCAACCGCCTGTGGGCGAAGCGATTCGGCGGGGGCTGGCCCAGGCGCAGCAGCGATTTGAGCAGGCCGGGATTGCGCTCAACGCCACACTCGGCAGTATACAGTATCTGGAGCATGGCGGCGCGCGCATTCCCATTCCCGGCGGCGACGGTGGCACCGGCATGTGGAGCGTCATCAGTGCACAGCTGCGCCCGGAGGGATACACGCCGATTCTCGCCGGCAACAGCTACATCCAGGTGGTCGGCTGGACGGCCGACGGCCAGGTCGACCCGCGCGGCATTCTTACCTACTCGCAGTCGGACGACCCCGCCTCGCCCCACTCAGTCGATCAGACGCGGTTGTACGCCCAGGGGCAGTTCATCCGTCTGCCGTTTCATGAAACGGAGATTCTGGCCGACAAGAACCTTAAGACCGTGCGGATTCGGGAGTAACGTGGTGCGAGCGCGATGGCGCGTGAGTCGCCGAATCTACGGCGTGATGAGGCAGACCGGCGGCAACTGCGAACTGGTTCACGCCCTCGCCGAGCACGACCAGCTCACGTTCCTGCACGATCGACGGCTCGCCGTGCACACCCAGCGAGGCATGGCTGAGCACGAAGTCCGCGCCCTGACGAACGACCCGTCAGGCCGGAAGCCGCCGTCGGCCACGAGAAGGTGCAGGTGCGGATGCCAGTTGGCGCGCGAGCCGTGCGTCTGCAGACAGGCGACGATGCCGACCGCGAGCGCGCGCTCACCCGTGAGCGTGCGCATGGCGGCCGTGACGGTGCGGGCGGCGACGCGGGCGATCTCGCCGAGCAGGCGGCGGCGGTACAGGCAGTACGCGCGCAGCCGCTTTGGGATGGTGAGCACCACCTGGCGGTGCGGCACCGGCGCGAGCAGGGTGGTGTCGAGCCACTGTGTCCAGATCGCGAGGCGTTTGGGCAGGGCAGCTCGGGCAGAAGTACCGGCACTTGCAGGAGAACGCGAGCAGGTATTCGTATGCGCAGGCGTCGCAGCGGATGCGCGCGAAGCCCTGATCGAGGACCCCGCACGCGAGGAACTTGTCGGCGACCTGCGCCGGAATCGGGGAACGCCGAGCATACGTCCGACGTGCGCGCCGCCCGTTACCATCGCATTGCGCGACAGGCCATTCCGACGCAACATCAGCGTATGGGCCTAACGCTGTTTGCGGCTGACGAGCGGACCCAGCACCAGCGCAATGCGCCGCATCGGTCGGTCCGCTCGCAGCACCGGTGCTATAGAACAGCGGCGGCACCGCTGGCTCGATATCACGCCACAGCTTTCGTTCGACAAAGATCTCGCGAAAAAGCGTGGTGGCCAGCTTGGGTTGCTTAAAGCGTCGCTCAGAGTTTTCGCGCAGGGCTTGGCGTTCCGTGGCGTGCCCGCGTACGGCAAGCGCCGCATCTCGCGTGTCGGGCGTGCTGTCCAACATCGTTGATGTATTCGAACTGGGCAGTGCGGTCGGGATGGCTGGCCCCCTCCAGCGTTTTACGATTGCCTTGCAGGCTGTACCCCATGTCCTTGCGCCAGACGCCCACCGACACGTGGCTCATCGAGTGCCCCTGCTCGCGCAAGGCGCGCGCCAATAGCATCAAGCTCTGGCAGGTCCAGCGCAGTGGTGACGGCGGGTCGCCTCGTGCGGCGGGCTCCACCAAAGGCTCGAGTGCCGCTCCGTCGGGGGCCCGGTCTGGACAGTCCCCGGGTCGAGGGCAGACCCCGTGCGTCCACGTGGGCGGCCGTCGTGGCGCGGGCGCGAAGGTGCGTGAGGATCTGGTCGGTCACGGACCGCTCCGTGCTGAACGCCACGATCCGCATAGCGCCGTGGCAGGCCGGGCACACGAGGGATCGACCTCGAAGATCTGCTGCAGCAACGCCGTCCAGCGTCGGGTGGCCTCGGCGGGCGCCAGCCTCGGCGCGGGGACCATCGAAGGTGGCACCGCCACCGCCTCACTCGCCGACTTGCCGCGCATGCCCCGCGGGCGATTGCCGCCCGCCGCACGGCGCGCGCGTCCGGCACTGCTGCAAGCGTCGGTATTGCGCAGCGCGAAGTCACACTCACGCGTCAGTGTGGATGCCGAGCACTGGTCAGCCGACAACGCGCGGCGTCTCGCGGTCGACCTTGTGTCGCAGAAATTTCCGCTCCCGTACTTCGGTATTGGCGACACGGCCAGCGAATCGGCCGAACAGATCTATACGGCGCGGGGCATCGAGGTAGGCGTGAGCGTGCAACAGCAAGTCCGCGGCTCGTGGTACGCCACGGCTGGAGTTCGGCACGTGGACCAAAGTATTCAACCTGACACCATCGGTGACCTCCGGCTCGGTCTGTTGCCCGGAAGCCGAGGTGCGCGCGTGTCTGAAGCGATCGTGGGTCTCATTGCCGATTCGCGAGACCACATACTTGCACCGACGGCCGGCAACCTGCTCACGCTGAACGTGTCACGCGCAGCGCGTGGCTCGCTCTCGGATTTCGGCTACACGCGCTGGCGAGCCGATGCGCGCCGTTACCAGTCGCTGACAGGCGAGCATGTGCTCGCGGGTCAGGTGCTCATGCTCGGCGTGCAAGGCTCCGCACCGTTCGATCAGCTTGCGCACGTGGGTGGCGGTGACATCATGCGTGGGTACGCGCGCGGCCGGTACCGCGACCGCTGGATGCTTGCCGCGCAAACCGAATATCGCACGCCAATTCGTCGACGTTTGGGCGCAGTGGTATTTGCCGGTGCGGGTGTGGTTGC
>JBBRFQ010000128.1:0-10674 GCA_038224035.1 Gemmatimonadales bacterium | reverse complement strand
GTGCGCCCGAAACGACCCGTGGTGAACCAGGCCTTGTCGCCGGTCAGCAGCACGTCCCAGCGGAGCCCCTTGGGGTTGGTAAGAATAGAGCCTTGCAACGTCAGCTCGATGATGCTGCCGCCAAGCTGGGCCGGATTGGTGACTTGCACTGAGTAACCCGAAACCGCCGGCGCCGGCACGTTCACAAACACGTCCTGGCTGGAGTTGCGCACGTACGTGACGGTACCGGACAGCCGCGACTTGTAGGCCACGTCGAGGCCGATTTCCTGTTCCTGCGTAAACGTGGGCGTAATGTTGATGTTGCCCAGGCTGCCGCGACGGATGGCGCCCGTTCCGTCGGAGCTCATCGCCTCATACTGGTTTGAGAACCCGGGGTTGAGACCCGTGACACCGTAGCTATAGCGAAGCTTGAACGCGTTGAAGTCCTGCAACGGGAACCAGTTTTCTTCGCTCAGCAGCCACGCCGCCGAGGCGCGGCCGAACGTATTCCATCGGGCGGCCCGGCCGAAGAGCGAGTTGCCTTCTCGGCGCACCAGGAAGTCGCCGATGTAGCGCTCCTTGAAGCTCAGGCCAAGGCTCGTAATGGAGCCCAGCACGCGATAGTCGGTCAGCTCGTTGCCGGTGGTGCGCACCGTGGCCTGTGACATGGCCCGCAGTCCTTCCGTTGAGAACTGCGTGCCAGTGGTGGTGAGACCACTGTTTGTCTCCTTGCGTGCTTCACCGCGCTGCGACAGACGCACCGTGAGGTCACCAAATCCCTTGGTAAGCGAGCCGGTGACGGTGCCAATAAAGCCTTCATTGGCGTCGTTGATCACGCGGAGGCTACCAATACTCGGAGAAAGTCCGCCGGTGTTTGTCACCAGTGGCGTGCCCCGTGGGGTGTATGTTTCCCGGTTATTGTCACCGCGGTCGTAGTTGGCGTCGGCCGCGACCGAGAACCATGACGTGGGCCGGTAGACGCCGTTCGCATTGAGCAACGTGCGGCCACGCTTGATCACATCGTCGCCGATGAACTGCGCATAGAGTGGGTTGGTGACCAGCGTGACTGAATCCGGTACGATGACATACGGAAACCCGTTGTTGGCCGGGAAGGGCGCCAGCTCCCGCAGATTCACATCGGTGTCGAGGCGGTAAAAGTTGTTGAACGACGGCCCGGAAACGTCCTGCACACCGCGGGTGTGATTCACGGACACGCCCACGTTCAGCTTCTCACTCAACCGTGCGTCAACGTTCAGGCGCATCGTCTGACGCGTGTACCCTTCGTTGAACTCGAGAATTGCCGGATTATCGGTGCGCGTGTACGCCAAATTGTAGTTCGTCGCCGCGCTGTTTCCCTGCACCTGAACCGACTGGGTATTGTAGTTGCCAGGCTGGAAGAACAGGTCGGCGTGATTGTACGTTTGGCTGCGGAACGGCTGATCCATGATGCCGGTCGGCGTGAGTGCGCGTTGCGCCCGCGGCACCACCTGATTGGTGGCATTCAGCCAGTTGCCTTGATCGTCCTGACGGAACGCGTGAAACTGATTCTTGTCCAGACGGGTGAGAAACTGGTCTGTTCCCGCCTCACCGCGCACCTGGAACTGGTTGGAGCCCAGCGCCAGTCCACGGCCGCGTTTCGTGGCAATCGAGATTACACCAGCGGCCGCGCGTGACCCGTAGAGTGAAGCCGCAGCCGCTCCCTTGATGACCTCGATGGACTCGATGTCGAGGGCCTCGATGTCTTGCGTGGTGACGCTCTGCCCCTGATTGAGGAACACGCCGTCCACCACGAACAGCGGACCGGGCGTGGCGCCATTCTGCGTGATGCCCGAGATCGGGGTACGCAGCACAATGTTCACGCCGGCGCCGGGCTGGCCGCTATTTCGGATAACCGCCACACCGGCCACTTTGCCCGCGAGCAGGCCGGCCGCCGAGGAGGTTGGCGGAACCGGGAGGTTTTCGGCCGTGAGCTTTTCAACCGAGATCGTGGACTTCGCGACGGACGTGGCATCCATGGTGCCCGAGACGGTCACTTGATCGAGACGCGTGGACGACACCGACATGGAAAAACTGAGCGTAATGACGCTATCCGCGATCAGGCGAACGTTTTCCCGGCGCGTGGCGCCATAGCCGATCCGGCGCACTTCGATCGTATAAATGCCCGTAGGCGCACTCTGGATCGCAAAGCGGCCGTTCGCGCCGGAGCTGGTCGTGATCGGCGTACCCACGATCAGGACGTTCGCCCCTTCGATGGGCTGTTTGGTTGCGTCGTCAATGACGGTGCCGGCAACGCGGGCACGACGCGCGGTCGGCTGCGTGGGTGGGACGGTCTGGGCCTGCGTCACGCAGACGGGGATGCTACCGGCGAGAACGGTCATGCCAAACAGCAGCAAGACGCGCGAAACTGCCGGCGCTGGGCGGTAGGAGGTCACGGAAGTTGAGGGAGGGGGAGGGGGACGGCTACTCGAGCCGGGGAAGACAACTTTAATGTACGTATCGGAACCAACCGCACCAGAGAGTGTATTGGGATGTCTTTTTTGAGCCCTCGTGAAACAGTTGGAGCCGCTCCGATGTCTTGCATACGCCGGTGGTGCCTGGTCTGTTGGACATGGTCTGAGCGGCTCACGTTGCAATACACGTAAGTGCCCACCGATGACTTCGCGCGGTCACTGGGACTACTCGCGCCTGAGTGGGGGTGGTCCGCGCCGTGCGCGTGGAACGCGCGTTGCTACTGGCGCATCATGTTGATGACAATCGCCCCGCACTTGTCGGCGCGCATCGGCAAGCCCGGCAGCAAAATGGACTGCGGGTAGACCTCAACGCTGCGGAAGTTCAGCGGATCGAGCGAGGCCGCGCCTTCGTTGTCGATCGGCGTGCCGTTGATGAAAAATTGCAGTTGACACGGTTCGCCACTCGTGTTCATGGTACCGACGCCCGCCCGCGCCGTCGTGGCAATAATCTCGCCCCGCCCCCGCATGACCAGCACGCCCGGCACGCCCTGGATCAGCTCCGCCAGAGAATAGGGGCGCTGCTCGAGAATCTGCGCGCGCGTGTACAGTCGTCCCGCGCTCACGCGCATCTGCATGAGACGTTCGGCCACGACTTCGGCATCGGCCGCCGTGGCCTTGCTGCGCGCGGTCACCTGCACCGCCGTCAGCGTACGCGGATAACGCCGCAGCAACAGCGCGATCGTGTCGTTGGCTCCGCTGCCGATGATCAGCTCCCGCACGTACGGCACATATCCAATTGAGCGCGCCACGATGACATGCGCGCCCACGGGCGGGCTCTCAAACCGGAACACGCCGCGTTCATCGGTGCGCACCACGCGGTCGGTGCGGGCGAGATACACCTCGATGCCCCGCATCGGTTTGCCAATCACGTCGACGACACTGCCCACGATGGCATCGACCGGTTCCCGTGCCGCGCTGACGGCGTCGCGCGTGCGCACCTGGGCCGGCAACGAGCGAGAGGGCGACAACAGCGCGAGCGAGACCACCACAAGCACCGCCAGTTGGTGGCGATGCACGAAACGGGGAGAATGCATCAGCGCAATGTGAATCGTCGGGGGAGAAAAGACCAGTGGGCAGTCGGTCCGGCAAGACCCGGTGGTGCCGAGATTCTACCGTCGGTTTTGTCTACGTGCGCCCCACCACCCGCCGCCGCCACGCGGCCTCACACGACATCACCACCTCCGCCACCGACGTAATGCCGGTGATCGTGGCCACGCTGCGCCCCGCCTGCCAATAATCCTCCTTGCCACCCGCATCCGACGACTGCTTGAGTTGACGCAATGATTTCAGCGCGTAGTACGTGCGAATCCAGTGCTTCGTCTTGCGTCCACGAAACATCGCCCGGGCAATCGGACCGACCGTTGTCCCGAGCTTCTCCACGTAGGGCGTGCGCAACACGGCCACCGGGACACCCGAGAGTCGTTCGGTCAATACAATGTCGTTTTCACCCGCCTGCACGATGGCCTGCTTGTAGCGCACGTCGGCGGTGCACTCGTGAGTTGCAATAAGCCGTGTGCCCACCTGCACACCGGCGTAGCCCATGGCCATGAGATCGGCGAACGGTTCGGCGCTACCCGCACCACCGGCCGCCACCAACGGCAAGCCGAGATCGTGCACACTCTCGAGCAAGGCATGCGCCGACAACTTGCCCGTGTGTCCGCCCGCCCGATCGTTCACGCCGATGAGGCCATGCACACCACCATCACGACCCTTGAGCGCCCATTTGCGTTCGGTGACGTCGTGATACACGATGCCGCCGTCGCCCGACACACGGTCCACCACCCAGCGCGGATTGCCGAGCGAGGTGACAAAAAACCGGATCCCTTCTTCGAGCGCGATCTCGACCCAGCGCACCATGCGCTGCTGATACGTTTTCGACGACGCTTCGATGAGCGCGTTGAGTCCCACCGGCGCGCCGTCCGCCAGTCGAATGATCTCGCGTACGCCCGCACGAAAGTCGCGCTTGTGCACGTAGGTGAGCGAGATGGGCTGGATGATGCCAATCCCGCCGGCCGCCGACACCGCCGCCACGAGTTCCGGGTTGCTGCACGGATACATCGCGCCGCCAATGAAGGGCACGCGGATGTTCGCGTGACGCATCAGCGCGGTGGCGTCGGGGGGCGGGGCGGACATCACAGCGATAAGGGCGGGAGGGCGGGAAAGGCGCGCGAATCGCCTCGGGCGGGAACGATGCGCACGCTACGCAAGCTTGGTCCCGTAACGGCGCCGCGCCAGTGGGCCACGCCGAAAGCGCGGTCTGCATCGGCGCCCCGCCTTGCGCCCACGCGTCCGACCGGGGAGACTCAACACGATGACGGTACTCATAACGGGTGCGACAGGCTACATCGGTGGGCGGCTCACCTCGCGGTTGGTGGAGCGTGGGCTACGGGTGCGCCTGTTGGTGCGCGATCCGCGCCGGCTCCGCGGCCGCTGGTGGGAGAACGATGTCGAGCTGGTGCAGGGTGACCTGTTCGATTTCCCCACGCTCGAGCGCGCGCTCGACGGCGTGGAGGAGGCGTACTACCTCGTACACTCCATGGCCGCCGGCGCCGACTTTGAGGAACGGGACCGCATCGCGGCGCGGAACTTCGTACACGCGGGCAGCCGGCTTCGGCACTGCATCTACCTCGGTGGGCTGGTGCCGCCGGCCAAGGGCGTCTCACGGCATCTGCAGAGCCGAGCGGACACCGGCGCCATTTTGCGCGAAGGGCTCCCGGTGACGGAGTTCCGCGCTGGCCCCATCGTGGGTTCCGGGTCGGCGTCGTTCGAGATGGTACGCTATCTCACTGAACGACTGCCGATTATGCTCGCCCCGCGCTGGATCATCAATCAGGTGCAGCCTATCGCGGTGCGTGATGTGCTCACGTACCTCATGGCCGCGCGCACGCGCGACGCCATGGGGATCGTCGACATCGGCGGGGCCGATCAGCTCAGCTTTCGCGAAATGTTGCGACAGTACGGCGAGGTGCGCGGCCTCACGCGCATCATCATCGCGGCGCCCGTGCTCGCGCCGTCGATTGCCGCCCTCTGGATCGACAAAGTCACGCCGATTCCCCGCACAGTCGCCGAACCGCTCGTGGAAGGGATCGCGCACCCCGTTTTGGCGGATACCACGCGCGCCCGCGAACTGTTTCCGGACATCGTGCCCATGGGCTACCGCACGGCGGTGGAACGCGCGGTGGCGCGCATGACGGAACATGCCGTGGAGTCGCGCTGGAGCGATGCCCTCGGCGCGGGCGAATCGTACGAGCTGACCGATCGCGAGGGGGTGCTCGAAGAAACGCGCGCGCAATATGTGAATGCCACGCCCGAGCAGGTGTTTCGCGCCTTTTGCAAGCTGGGCGGCGACCAGGGGTGGTTGGCCTGGAACTTCCTGTGGCGCATTCGTGGTTTCCTTGATCGACTGGTGGGTGGACCGGGACTTCGGCGCGGGCGGCGCCACCCGGAGCAGCTGCTTCCGGGCGAGGCGGTGGATTTCTGGCGCGTGGAGATCGTGGAGGCACCGCGGCTGCTACGGTTGCGTGCCGAAATGCGCGTCCCGGGCAAAGCGTGGTTACAGTTCACAGCGATTCCCGAGGGCTCGGGCACACGGTTGATACAAACGGCGCTCTTTGCGCCCCGCGGTTTGTTCGGACTTCTCTATTGGTACGCGATGTATCCTGCACATCTCTTCATTTTCGGTGACATGGTCCGCGCCATCGCGCGGCTGGCACTGTCGGAACCTGCGTCGGCGCTGTCCGTGCCCGGCGTACCGGCTGGGCGAATCGCCGGACTGCCCGTGCCCACGCTTCCCGAGGTGCGCGCGTGACGACTGGCGTTGCGGCGCTGTGGGCGCTGGCCGCAGTGCAGGGCGTGTTGCTGATGGCGCTGCTGCTGCGCCTGTTGCCGGGACGCACGCGCCGCCCGCCCGTGCCGCCGCGCACCACGCCGCGCACCGACACTTCTGTGACGGTGATCGTGGCCACGCTCAACGAGGCTCGTCGCATCGGGCCGTGTCTTGAAGGACTCATGCAGCAGCCCGCGCCGCTGCAGGAGATTCTCGTGGTGGACAGTCGCTCAACCGACGGGACGCGTGAACTCGTGCAGGCGGCCGCGCTGCGTGATCCGCGCATCCGACTGGTGACCGACGACCCGCTGCCACCGGGGTGGGTGGGCAAAGTATGGGCGCTCGAAACCGGACTGCGTCAGGCGCGCGGCGAGTGGGTGCTGGGCATCGACGCCGATACCGAGCCGCAGCCCGGGCTCGTGCCCGCCGTGGTCGATGCGGCCGACGCCCTCGGCTATGATGTGGTCTCGTTCGGTCCGCGTTTTGCTGGTCAGACCGACGCCGAACGGCTCGTGCAACCCGCCATGTTGCTCACGCTCGTGTATCGCTGCGGCGCGGCTGGTGCCAAGGACCCGCCGCCCGATCGTGTGATGGCCAACGGTCAGTGTTTTCTCGCGAAGCGTTCGGTGCTCGAGGCGCACGGCGGCTATTCATCGGCGCGCGGCTCGTTCTGTGACGATGTGTCGCTGGCCCGTCACGTGGCCGCGCAGGGCGCACGCGTTGGCTTCCTTGATGGGTCGAGCATCATCCGGGTGCGCGCGTATTCTTCCCTACGCGAAATGTGGCGCGAGTGGGGACGTTCGTTCGATCTGAAAGACGCCACGCCCATGTGGCGGCGTTGGTTTGATGTCGCGCTCGTGTGGAGTGCGCAGGCGTTGCCGATTCCGATGATGATCGTGCTTGCGCTGACGGGCGCGGTCACATCGCTTGGTGTGCCCGACGCGTGGGGCGCGGGCGAGACGGCGTTTCTGATCAATCTTACGGCGCTGGTGGTGCGGCTGCTCATGTTGGTGGCGCTGCGCAACTCGTACGTGGAGCGCGGCTGGTCGTTCTGGTTGTCGTTCCTGTCAGATATTCCGGCGGCGGTGCGACTGACGATCAGTACGGCGCGTCAACCGAGGGCGTGGCGCGGACGGGCGTACTCCGAGTTCGAGCCAGCTACCTGATCGCCGCGTGTTCGAGCCGCGTGAGTAGCTCGTTCACGACGGTGGCGCCTCGATCGCGGACGTACCAGGTGCGTACTTCCTTGTACCTCGCCTCTTTGTCCAAGGCCATGCCGTGATCGAGCACCCATCGCTGCAGCGCCGCGGGGCGCGAACCCCATACGCCGCGCAGTGCAAATTGTGCGTCGTACAGCAGGACGATCGGGATCGCCCGCGCTCCGTTCGTGAGGTGTTCGTCCATCAAGTCGAGGTGCGCGTCGCGCTGAATGACACGAACGGTAATAGCCGGATTGGCGTCGGCGATGCGCTGCACATACGGCACGCTATTCACCGCGTCGCCGCACCAGTCTTCGAGCAACACGAGCAGGTGCCATGTGCCGGGAATCGCCGCGGCGCGCGCCGAATGCGCCTCAGTCAGCCTGGCGCGCTGCAACGTCATGGCCCAGAGCTTTTGATTCATCTCCGCGTGCGCGACGAACGCATCGAGCGGCAGGGCGGTATTCCAGCGGTCGCGCGGCGACAGCGACGGGACGACGGGTAACGATTGGATCATGGGCACGGCAACTTCTCCGACACAAGGACAAGGCGTACTACACGAGGTTCATCGCGTTGCCCACTTCGGCAAACAGCGGTGTCGGCTGACGGGAATTCATGAGCCGCATCGAGCTGCCGTCAGATAGTCACGATCGGCGGCAGGAGTTCCCGTCCGCCTGTACGCCTACTCGCCGTGTTCGGCCAGCCAGTGCACCATTGCGGCGCCAAACGCCGGCAAGTCTTTTGGCACCTGACTGGAAATGATGTTGCCGTCCACCACGACGGGTTCGTTCACCCACGTCGCTCCGGCGTTGATCACATCATCGCGAATGCCCACGGTACTCGTGAGCGTGCGGCCACGCACGATGTTGGCGGAGATCAGCACCCACGGTCCATGGCAGATGGTAGCCACCATTTTGCCCGCTGCATGCACGCGGCGCACACACTCGAGTACCTCGGGAACGCGCCGCATTTTGTCGGGCGCCCACCCACCCGGCACCACGACACCGGCCAGCGATGCGACATCCACGTCGGCGATCTGCAGATCGACTGCGGCCGGGTATCCCCACTTTCCCAGATACCGGTCGGCACCAATCCCCGCGATCGGTGCGTGAAAGCCCGCCTCCTCAAGGCGCAGCTTCGGATACCAGAGTTCGAGGTCTTCGTACTCCGGTCCGACTAATACGAGCACGGTGCGCGGCGACATGATCGGCCTGTCGGAAACGTGAGGGTGAGTGCGCCTGTCGGCATGGTGTCGGCATCACAGGAACCGCCCGTAGACGTGCGCCTGCCTCATGCAATATACTCGTCACCTTCCCGTCGTTGGGCCCTGCCGTTTCCTCTCACCCCAACTCACCATGAAGCTCATCACGGCCATCATTCGCCCCGAGAAACTGCAGGATGTCAAACTCGCACTGTTTCGCATTGGCGTGAGCGGCATCACCCTCTCGCGCGTGAGCGGGCACGGCGGAGAACGCGACGTGGTGCAGCAGTATCGTGGCGACACGGTGGTGCTCGAGTTTCACGACAAGGTGCGACTGGAGATGGCGTGCTCCGATGCGTTTGTGCGCCGCTGTGTTGACGCCATCGCCAACGCGGCGCGCACGGGCAATGTGGGCGACGGCAAGATCTTTGTGCAGCCGCTCGATGAAGTGGTGCGCATCCGCACCGGAGAGCGCGATGTCGATGCGCTGACGCCAGTAAATGCCGATGAGGTACGAGATGCGCACGGTGATCTCGTCGACATGTCGCGCACGACGGAACTCGGCGCGGTCACGCGTCGGCGGGAGGGCTGAGCGATGATGATGTCAGCGACGATGTTGCCACAGGACGTAGTTGCTGCATCGACTGTGTCTGCCGGTGACACCGCGTGGGTCCTCGTGTCCACTGCGCTCGTGCTCGCGATGGTGCCCGGTCTGGCGTTCTTCTACGGCGGCCTTGTGCGCGGCAAGAGTGCGCTCAACACCATGCTCATGTGCGTGGGTGCACTGGCCATCATCACGGTGCAGTGGGTGGTGTTTGGGTATTCGCTCGCGTTCGGGGAAGGCTCGCGCTGGCTGGGCGATCTGAGCTATCTCGGATTGCGCGGCGTCGGCGCGGCCGGGGGACCCTATGCGGCCGGCATTCCGCACGTGCTGTTCGCGGCCTTTCAGGGTATGTTCGCCGGCATTGCCGTCGCACTGTTCTCCGGCGCAATCGTCGAGCGCATGCGTTTTGGTGCGTTTCTGGTATTCGGCGTGCTGTGGTCAACGCTCGTGTACGATCCGCTCGCGCACTGGGTGTGGGGCGAAGGTGGGTGGCTGCGTGAACTTGGCGCGCTCGATTTCGCCGGTGGTACGGTGGTACACATCAGCGCCGGCGTAACGGCCATCGTGCTGGCGCTCACGCTCGGACCGCGTCGTGATTTTGGACGCATTGCGACGGTGCCGCACAACGTTCCGTTCACGTTGCTCGGTGCGGGACTACTGTGGTTTGGCTGGTTCGGGTTCAACGCCGGCTCGGCGCTGGCGGCCGACGGCGTCGCGGCGAACGCGCTGCTCACCACGCATGCCGGTGCGGCGGCCGGTGTGGTCGCGTGGCTTGCGGCGGAACTCATTCGCACCAAGCGGGCCACCGCCGTCGGTGCGGCGACCGGTGCCGTCGTTGGACTCGTGGCCATCACGCCCGCAGCGGGCTTCGTGACACCGATGGGCGCGCTCGCCATCGGTCTGATTTCCGCCCCGCTGTCGTTTGCGGCGCTGCATCTGCGCGCGCGCTCACGCGTCGACGATACGCTCGACGTGTTCGCGTGTCACGGCGTGGCCGGAATCTCTGGCGCGTTGCTGACCGGTGTGTTCGCCACGACCTCGGTCAACGCGGCCGGCGCCGACGGAGTACTCGCGGGCAACTGGTCGCTGCTCGGTGCGCAGACGATTGCTGTTGTGGCCACCATGGCGTTCGTGGGTATCGCGTCGTTTGTGTTGTTGGTGGCGGTTCGCGCGGTCATGCACGTGCGAGTGCCCGTTGACGCGGAGCTCAGGGGCATCGACCTCAGCGAGCACGGTGAGGAAGCGTACCATGGAAACGATCTCAGCGACTTCGCGGGTCGGCGGCTGTCGCTGGACGAACCGGTGGTGCTGCCGGCTCGTGACGTGGTGCTGGAGCCGCTGCGCTCGAGCTGAGC
>JBBRFQ010000127.1:0-10702 GCA_038224035.1 Gemmatimonadales bacterium | reverse complement strand
TTTCAATCACACCACGCAGTGCGGCGAGTTGATTGTTGAGCTTGATCGGATAGTTGAGTGGATCCTGCGAAGCCTGCATGCGAACCTGATAGATCTCGCCTTCCACCGCCGCCGTATTCGCCTTGAATGAGGTCGCAAGTGTGCGCAGCGATGCATCGGTGCTCTTACTCAACCGGTCGTCCACCTGCGCGCGTACGTCGCGCACTTGCAGCACAGCGCGGTGTGCATCATCTACACGCTGCGCGACCTGCGAGGAAAGTTTGAACTGCGCGTCAAAATCGGCCTGCGTGATCGTGTTCAGACGCGGGTCGGCGACGATGTCGAACGACTCGGTAAATGTTTGGCCGTGTGCGGTGAGCCGCGCCTGATAGCGGCCCGGAGGCGCAAGCGGGCCCTGCGTGTTGGCCGACCACATGATGAGTCCGGGGAAATCGCGTGGTCCCGGATAGCGCATGTCCCAGCGGAAGCGGTGCTGGCCAGCCGTCACGCGCGGTGTGCCTCCGCCGGAACCGCCGCGTCCACCACCGCCAGCCGACGCTGCATTCGCGCCAGTATCGCGCGGTGCCGTGCCCACGTAGGTGCGGATCACACGGCCCTGTGCGTCGAGAATCTCGATGCGCACGGTGTCCGCGTCTTTACCAAGGTAGTAATCGATTTCCGGCGCGAACTGCTTTTGACGCGAGTACGACTCGGCGGGCCGAGAGAGCGTGCGTACCGTGGTGGCCGGCTTGAAGAGAAACGCATCGCGTGAGGCCACATCGGCTGCGGCTTGACGCAGTGGTGTGATGTTGTCGAGCACGTAGTACGAGCGACCGTGCGTCGCGATCACGACATCGTCATCCTTGAGCACCAGCCCCGGCACTTGCACTGCGGGCAGATTGAGCTGCAGTGACTGCCAGGAGAGGCCGTCGTTGAAGCTCACAAGCACACCACGTTCCGTCCCCGCGTACAACAAACCGGGACGCTTGAGGTCTTCGCGAATCGTGCGGACGTAGTGACCGTCGGGAATCGTGTTCGTGATCTTCGTCCAGCTGCGTCCGTAATCAGTGGTGCGGTACACATACGGCTGAATGTCCTGCGAGCGATAGCGTACCGCAGCGACGTACGCCTTGCCCGGTGTGTGCGGCGACACGTCGATCTCGTGCACTCGGCTGAACTTCGGCAAGCCCATGGGCGTCACATCGGTCCACGACTCCCCGTCATTGCGTGTGAGATGCACTCTGCCGTCATCGCTGCCAACCCACAGCTCACCCTTGGCGTGCGACGACTCCGTGATGCGCCACACGGTGCCATAGTACTCCACGCTGGTTTGGTCGCGCGTGATGTCGCCGCCGGAAGGGCCGAGTGTTGCGGGATCTGCGTACGTGAGATCACCGCTGATGCGCTTCCAGCTTTCGCCGCCATTGTCGGAGCGCCAGACATGCTGCGAGCCCACGTACACCACCTTCGTGTCGTGCGTGGACGCCGTGATCGGGTGATTCCACTGGAATCGTTCCTTGATGTCGATCGCCGAGTTGCCCATCGGGTTGATCGGCCACACGTTGACTGCGCGCTGCTGTCCCGTGACGCGTGACATGAAGCTCATCGAGCCGCCGTAGCACGCCGCGTAGAACAGGTCGACGTCAGCCGGATGCGGTGTGACCGGTCCCGTTTCGCAGCCGCCGGGTGCGTACATATAGCTACCGTCGCCGTCCATCGGGACGCACGCGGTGCTGTTGTCCTGCTGACCGCCGCAAATCTGATACGGAAAATGATTCGTGACACGCACATCGTACATCTGCGCGGTAGGATACGGTTGTCCCGTCCACGATGCGCCGGCGTTCCAGCTCACGTTGGCGCCGCCGTCGTTCGATTGAATCATGCGATCCGGGTTGTCGCGCGCTATCCACAGATCATGGTTGTCGCCGTGCGGCACGCTGATCGTCTGCCATGTTTTGCCACCGTCGCGTGAACGATGGAACTGAACGTTCAACACGTACACGGTTTCTTTGTCCTTGGGATCGGCCACGATGCGTGTGTAGTAAAACGCGCGCTGACGCAGATTACGGTTGTCGCTCACCTGCGTGAACGTGGTACCGGCATCGTTGGAGACGAACACGCCACCCGAGTCGGCTTCGACGATTGCGTAGATCCGGTTCGGATCGGCACCGCTTACGCTCACACCAACTTTCCCCCACGTTCCCTTGGGAAGGCCGCTATTGCGCGTGAGTTCCGTCCACGTGGTGCCACCATCGGTGCTCTTGAAGAGTCCCGACCCCGGTCCGCCGGAGGAGAGCATCCATTCCTTGCGATAGGCTTCCCAGAGTCCGGCGTAGAGCGTGTTGCTGTTGGACGGATCAATGAACAGATCAACGGCGCCCGACTTGTTGTTGCGGTACAGTACACGCTCCCACGACGTGCCGCCGTTGGTGGTGCGGTACACACCGCGCTCATCGCTTGGGCCGTACGGATCGCCGAGTGCGGCAACAAAGAGCCGATCGCAGTTGGCTGGATCAATGCGAATCCGGCCGATCATCTGCTGACCGGTTTTGGACGCGAGTCCTGCGTGGCTCCAGGTTTTCCCGGCGTCGACGGATTTGTAGATGCCGTCGCCCGGAATGACGTTGCCACGGAACTGCACTTCTCCCATGCCGGCCCAGACAATGTCCGGATTCGCTTCGCACTGCGCGACCGCGCCAACGGAGGAGGTGGCGAACTGGCCGTCGCCGACTGGCGACCAGGAAGTGCCGGCGTCGGTGGTTTTCCAGACACCACCACCGGCGGCGCCGAAGTAGTACTCGAGGGGGCGGGCGGTGGTGCCCGTGACGGCAATGGAGCGACCACCGCGGTTCGGGCCGACGTTGCGCCACGCAAGGCTGCCATAGATGGAGGCGGGCACGGCGGCCGGTGCGTTGCGCGCGGGAGTTTGTGCGTGCGCGCTCGGGAGGGAGAGTGCGGCGAGCGTGGCGGCTACAGCGACGGCTCGCGGTGTGTATCGAGGCAAGGAGGGCATGGCGGGGGCCGAGTGAGGGACTGGAGGTCGGCGGGGGCGACGGACGTGAGCGTGACGTCGGCGCAGGATCTCAACGAAAATACGTCCAGTTCGCGCAACGTGCTGAACAAAGGTACCTTCGGTTGCTCACCCGATCTCGATGCGTGGTGCTGCTGGTGGCCGCGTTCTCATTCGCGAAATCCAACTCGATGGTGGTGCGATACGCTGTTTGTGGTGGCAGTGCCGGGCGTCGCGCTGGCGGTGAGTGACGAGTCGTCGGCTTCCGTGGCGTAATCGGCCAACGATGACTTGGCCATGGTACGTACGCTGCTCGCTCTCGATGCGAACGCGTCGGAGGGCATGTCGTCCGCAATCAAACGGCGTGCTCCGTCGCTGCTGCGTGTGTTGCTGGAAGCCGGTGGTGATCCGAACATGCGTCTGTCGTTTTGGGACGCCGCTTGTGTTTGAGTGGATCGACGTGATCACGCCGGACGCGCTCCGGCTGATGGTGTCCCATGGGCTCGATGTGAACACGCGTGATCGTGACGATCCGCTCGTCGTGGTTCTCACGATCCATCGCTACGGTATCACCCGCTGCCCCGCCTTTTCAATCAACCAGTACACCATCCACTGCCGGCTGCGCTCCTGCGCGTCGGCGGCCAACCACGGCTCCGTGATGCCGTGTCCACTGCGCGGATAGATCAGGAACTCCGTTGGCACCCCGAGTTTCTTGAGCGACGCGTACCAGATTTGCCCTTCGCTGAGCGGTGTGCGGAAATCATTCTCGCCGTGAATGACAAGCGTGGGTGCGGTGACGTTCTCGACGTAGGAGATGGGCGAGTTCTTTCGCCATGTTTCGCGTTGCTCGTGATAGGCGCCATCGAACGCGCGATGCGGCTGGTTGGAGTCGGTCGTACCGGCCATTGCTTCCCAGCTGGAGATGGAGGCGCGAGTCACGCCGGCGGCAAAGAGTTTCGTGCGCGCGGTCAACCAGTTGGTCATGAAGCCGCCGTAACTGCCGCCCATGACGCCGAGTCGCGCGCGATCGATGTCGGGATAGTTTGTGAGCACCGACTCCACACCGGTAATGAAGTCTTCTTCGTCAACGATGCCCCACGCATTCTGAATGGCGTGCTTGAACGCGTTGCCGTATCCGGTAGATCCGCGGGGGTTGAGATAGAACACGAAGAAACCTGACGCGGAGAGCTGGTGAAAGCCGGGTGAAAATGCGCTCGTGTACGACGAGTGCGGACCACCGTGAATGTTGAGCACCATCGGATAGCGGCGGCCGGGCTCGTATCCGACGGGCGGAATGACCCATCCTTCGATTTCCGTGCCGTCGCGTACCTTCCAGCTGAGTCGTTTTGCGGGCTGCCGTTGGATCAGCGCGAGCAGCGAGTCGTTGAACGCCGTGACGCGCGATTCGCGGCCGCCGCTGCGATCGGACACGAACACGTCGGCTGGTGCAACCGGCGATGTTGAGGTGTACGCCATGGTCTGACCGTTTGCCGATACTGACACATTCGCGAGCACGCGGTCGCCAGTGGTGACCTGACGCACCACGCCGCCCGACGCGGCGACTTCATACACGTGTGCGTTGCCGCCGACAGTGGCGGTCCAGCGGATGGATCGACTGTCAGGCGTCCAGAACGGCGCACCCGCAGTGCGGTCCCACGACACGGTGACATTCTGCGCTTCGCTTCGCGCCATTCCGCGCGCGTCGATGTCAACCACCACCAGTCGCGTCTCGGCGTTCCACGCGGCGGTGTGGAGGAACGCGAGTTTGGTTCCGTCTGGTGAGATCGCCGGCTCGCTCACTCCGCCGCGTATTCCGAACGGTTCGCTCGGCGTACCACCATCGACGGGCACCACCCAGATGCGAGCGGACGGATCGAGATTCAACTCGTCGTCTTCTTTCGGGTTCCCGGTGTAGACGAAGTACGAGCCGTTGGGTGCCCACTCGAACGCACCCACATTGTGCGGCAGCGATGTGAGCTGCTTGGCCTCACCGCCCGTGGCCGGCACCACAAACAGTTGTTTCTTCGGGACGAGCCCAGGATGCGGCAGGAACGTGAACGTGCCGTCGCGCTTGTAGCGCAGATGCGTGATCTGATAGCCGTCGAACCGCTCGGCGTTGAGCGGCTTGGTGATGCCGTTCGGTGCGACTCGCAGCACCTTGGTGTTGGGTTTGTCCCTGCGCTCCGGCTCAGCGGTATAGGCGATGAACTTGCCGTCCGGCGACCACACCGGGCTGCCGCGCACGCCGTCTACGCGATACGCCTCCCCTCCGAGACCGCCCACGCGCAGAAACCAGGTCGCACCGTCTTCCTCACCGCGGCGCGATGTGAAGCCAAGCACCGTGCCGTCGGGTGACCAGCGTGGTGCGCTCGAGTTTCGGGTGGGATCGGTGAAGCGCAACGGCTCGCCGACGGGTTGTCCGTTGCGCAACGCACGGAGCCATAGCGCGGTACTGCGGTTGTTGTCCTTCTCGTTCACCGTGGTGAGGGTGAAGGCCACATGGGCGGCTGTTGGTGAGAGTGCTACGTCGCCAACAGATACGAGCTGAAACGCGTCTTGCGGCATGAGTCCTCGCGGCTGCGCGTGTGCGTACGCAGGGAAGGCGACGCCGAGCAGGAGGAGGGCGACGGGAATGTGACGCGGCCGCTGGCGTAGCATGCGTAAGTCTCCGAAAGAGGCGGGGGATGGATGCTCGGCAGAACATACGCTCGATCATCACCATCCCGCCACGTTCGCGTCTTCGTCAACGCTGGACGGTGCAGCGGACTCCGCGTGGGCGACGTGGTGCGATTCCCGCGGGACGGATGCACTCCTCCGCAGCACGGTCTAAGTTCACGAATGCCTTCCTTCATTCGCCTCGTGTCGTACTCGTTTCGTGCCCTCGTGTTTGCCTTGTCTTTCGGGATGCCTTCGGTGCTACCCGCGCAGAGCGACCATAACGATCCGCGCTTGCGAGTGTTCCTGGACTGTCCGACGGGCGGCTGCGACCGGAACTTCCTGATCACGGAACATCCGTACGCCGTGTTCACGCAGGACCGGCTCGACGCGGACGTTCATCTGCTCGTCACGCGGATCTCCACGGGATCGGGCGGCGGTGAATACACGCTGCAGTTCATTGGCCAGCGGAGATTTGCCGGTCGGATCGATACGCTCGTCACGACCACGCCGCCGAATGTAAGTGACGATATGCGTCGACGGAACTTGTCGCGCATGGTGCATGTGGGGTTGGTGAGTCGCCTCGCGCGTGGTGCGGAGGGCGCCCGCCTCGCCGAGCGGCTACTGATTGCCTACGATCCGTTGGTTGGCGCGGAGGATCGTGCGATGCAGGCGCCGCGAGACCCGTGGAATTTGTGGGTGTACCGGATTCGTGCGAACGGGAATGCAGAGTCGGAGAGCCGGTCCGGTGAGTATCGCGTGTCTGGTGCGCTCAGTGCCAACCGTGTGACGGAGGATTGGAAGCTTGAGTTCAATGCCGACAATGAGTATCGGGCGCGGCGTTTCAAGCTGTCGGACGGTGGTGAGCGACGATTCATCCTGCGTTCTGCGCAGGCCACGGCGCGCGTTGTGCGGAGCGTGAGTGAGCACTGGTCAGTGGGCACGCGATTTCGCGCCGGGTTGAACGAGTTTCGCAACGAAGATGCATACGCCAACGCTGAGTTGTCGGCGGAGTACAACGTGTTCCCGTGGCGCGAGGCGACGAGCCGTCAGCTGGTGGGCATTGTCTCCGTCGGAGGTCGGTTCTTCGACTACCGGGAAATCACCATCTTCGATCGCACGGAGGAACTGCGACCGGTGGCACGGGCCATCGTGGCCGGTGAGTCGCGGCTGCCGTGGGGGCAGCTGGACGGGGCGTTGCGGTACACGCAGTATCTGCACGATACCGATCGGTACAACCTGACCTTTAACGGACGCACGACAATACGCATTTCACGCGGCTTGTCGCTTGAGTTGAGTGCCGAAGCATCGAAGGTGCAGGACCAGCTCTACCTGCCGCGTGGGAATGTCAGTGACGACGAAGTGCTCACTCGGCAGCGTGCGTTGGCGACGGCCTACCGGTTGCGTGGTTCGGTGGGATTGAGTTTCACGTTCGGTTCCATCTTCAACACCTTCGTGAATCCGCGGCTGAACGAGCTGGAGGGGTGAGTCGTAGAGCACAGGTCATGCGGTTCCATCACGGGACGTGCGGCTGGCGCTTATGATCACGGCCGGAGCACCGGCGTCGTCCCTGGCGCCCGCCGATGCTTCGTCGCCTGCTCATACGCGTATCCCAAACCGAGCAACTGCGCCTCAGCGAACGGCCGGCCGAGAAACTCGAGTCCGATCGGTAGCGCATCGACGGTAAACCCCGCCGGCACCGTCAACGCCGGAAACCCGATCGTGGGACTGAGCCCACGATTGTCGCCCAGTCCGTACCCATCCGTCGGACGCGGGTTCGTGAGCACATCGGCGGCAATCGGTGTGGTCGCCGCGTCGTAGGTGAGATACACGAGCGCGTCAAGCCGATGATCGGCCATGAGTTTGAGCACGGCGGTGCGCATGGCATCGCGGTACAGCAGCACGGCGAGATAGTCGGGATCGTTGGTGGTCTTGCCGATGTACCCGATCATGGAGCGCGCGCGCCATGGATTGACGGTGCCGGCGAGCATGATCTCCTTGAAGGTCTTCACCGGCGCATTCGGATGCTCGGCCAGATACTTGTCGGTGGCTTGTTCCGTCTCGAAGTCGTTGCTGACGCGACGTCCGGGCACGAGAGGAGCAACGAGCGAATCGATGACCTCAGCGCCTTGTGCGCGCAGGTCGGCCAGCGCCCGGTCCATCAGCGGCAGCACTTTGGTAAACTCGGCGTTGCGCGCACGGGCGAGGGAATCAAGGCGCGCTGCCGAGTCCGAGCGTGCGGTGTCGCGCGGCCTCGCGGTGCTCGTGTCCCGTCGCGAGCGCAGCACACCAATGCGTGCACCACGCAAAGCGTTCGTCTGCAGCGACGCGGTGTAGCTCGCGGGGATGTTTCCGACCGCCGCAGCCGTGATCGGATCTTTGGGATCGTAGCCCGCGATCACATCGAGCACACGCGCCGCATCCGCGACGGTACGCGTCATCGGGCCGAGCACGTCTTGTGTCGGGTTCGCTGGCATCATGCCGAAGCGACTCACCAACTGCAGCGTGGGACGCAGGCCAACGAGACTGCTCACGGCCGCCGGACCGCGAATGGAGCCGCCGGTGTCTTCGCCGATTCCCACCAGCCCGAAGTTTGCCGCCACGGCCGAGCCGGAGCCAGAGGACGAGCCGCTGGGATTGCGTGTCGGGTCGTACGCGTTGCGCACGATGCCGGCGGCCGAGCCGACATAGCGACCGGCGAACTCACCCATGGTGGTCTTCGCGAGAATGATGGCACCGGCGCTCTCGAGCTTCGTGACGATGGTCGCGTCGCGAAGCGGGACGAAATCTTTGAAGAGCGCCGAACCGAAGGTGGTGGGCATGTCGCGCGTTTCCACCTGGTCTTTCAACAGCACTGGCACACAGTGGAGCGTTCCGCGCGCACCGCCAGAGCGCGGCACCGCATCGAGCGAATCGGCTTCGGCGAGCGCGCGCGGGTTTACATATTGAATGGCATTTAGCGCCGGGCCGGATTTGTCGTATGCGGCAATACGATCGAGATAGTGTTGCACGAGCACACGACAGGTGAGGCGTTTGGCATCGAACGCCTGATGGACGCCGGCGACCGTCGCTTCCGCCACGTCGAAGGATTGCGCACGCAGCGACGAGAAGGGCGCGGTGGTGGCGGCGAGTGCCGACGCGAGAAGCAGTTGCCTGACGAGATTTGGTGTCATGCGCCCAAAGGTACGTCTATGTCGCCTTGGGCGGAGCGGCACGTCCGGCGCGAAACGGCGACACGATGCTCTCAAGTCCCTTGGGTCCGACGTAGCCGCCCAGTACTCCGGCGAGCAACGACACCAGTGCGGTTCCACCGGCGGCCAACTCAAAGCCCGGAATCCTCACTGCCCCGACGGCAGCGATCAGCGCCACCACGATTCCGGTGAGCAGACCGC
Organism: Gemmatimonadales bacterium; assembly: GCA_038224035.1. Classification (GTDB taxonomy): domain Bacteria; phylum Gemmatimonadota; class Gemmatimonadetes; order Gemmatimonadales; family Gemmatimonadaceae; genus JAABRT01. The sequence continues at coordinate 1,666 of JBBRFQ010000127.1, read as the reverse complement.
TCGCGAAGAAGATGGAGAGACTCTTGCGCAACACGCGCTTGCGTTCGCGAAGTACGGCCAGCGCGCTGCCGATGACTGCGCCCATCATCGCGCCGCCCACGAGTCCTCTGGGAAAACCAAACTCGATCGGCGTTGTTCCCGCCACAAACGGCTCGGCGGTCGCGGTGATGGTCTTCTGGCCGACGCCATCCGAGCGCAGCTTCACCGTCGCGGGTGCGTCGCCCTTCGGCCACACAATTGGGCCGCCCTCAAACGAGCCGCCGGTCGACGCCAGCGTGACCGCGAGCGAGTCACCTGGAGCAAGCGCACCTGGAGACAGCGAGACCGTGACATTCGCGACACTCAGACCGAACCCGGCAATCGATGGCTTGTCCACCCGCACCTGCACGTAGTCGGGCACGAGTGGAATCCACAACTCCACGCCATCGGGAGCGAAGTCGGGCCACACGGTGACGCGCATCGGCCCGTTGACACGTGACGCGACGAGACGTGAATGTGTGGTGAAGACGTTTGTCTCGCTGATTTCAAGCCGTTCCGGCGAGACGCTGTCGGCGGCGGCGCCAATGGACAAATGAATCGCCGGTGAGAGCGGACGGCGTGCGCTCGCGCCGGAAAGTGTGTCGCGCAAGCCGATACGCAGTGTGGCCACATAGGCGCGCCGCCGCGAGTCATAGCGCAATCCGCCTCCGTCGTCGAACCATGGCTTCAGCGCCATGACTTGACCCGTTTGTTCGTCGACGCGCATGTATCGAAACGGCAGCACAACGCCTTCGTCCACATCAAGACCCGGTGGCGCCTTCTGCTTCACCGCCGAATCGCTTACCCAAACGCTCGCCGTGTTGGCCGAGAGCAGGGTGAGCGTACCAAGTTGTGCGGCCGCGCCATACAGCGCAGTGGCGAGGGATGAAGCGGCCGCTTGCGGTGTGGCGGACGAATCCAGCTGCGCCAACTGCGGCGCCGTCGCGAAAACGGACGGCTTGCTCGGCAGCACAATAATCATTGGCCTCACGGCAGCGGGCAGCGCGACGGCCGGACGCTGGACTGCAGGCTGCGCGGCGGCGGTGATCGGCGCTCGCAGGAGCACAGAGCTTCGGATACGCCGTGCCGTGGTGTCCTGCGCCGTCACGAATGGCGGAAGTGCGCTCATCACCACCGCAACGATCGTGAACGAACGAAGCGTCGAACAGTGACTCGTCATGGGAATGCACCGATTTTGAGGCGGCGAGAGTCATTCGGGTACGCGGAACATGGCGTGCGCCGGTTCGCTCCGCCATAGTGCGCTGCAAGCTGGCGCGCGAGCGGCGAGCGGCGAGCGGCGAGCGGCGAGCACGACCACACCGTAGAATTCCCCAATCCTGCTGCACTCGACTCCACTCGCTCCACGAGAAGCCTGCATGTCCGTTTCCTCGTTGCGGAACTCCAGCACGACCATGACCGCCGCTGCGCTCACGCTGCTGGCGCTCGCGCTGCTGGCGTTCGCGCCGCCAATCATGGCGCAGCATTCTTTCGCCGAGGTCAGCGCGACGTATGACGCCCGCGTGCCCACGCCACAGTCGGTGCTCGGCTACGAACTCGGCGCGCGCTTCACCACGCATCGCAACATGATGCGGTATATCGAACGCGTGGCGGCGACTTCGAAGCGCGTGAAGGTGGACACGATCGGGCA
>JBBRFQ010000126.1:0-10706 GCA_038224035.1 Gemmatimonadales bacterium | reverse complement strand
TTCGGTAGGCAACTCTGCCTAATGTGGGGCTTGCACCACTCCTCGCCGATCCTCGCACACTATGTGGCTGTCGCTTTACTCCGGTTCGAGTGCCAACGATTTGGTGGTGGACGCTACCCTGCGGCTGCTTCCCTCCGCGCCGGTTGTGTTCATTCTGCTCAGCGTGTGCGCTGGCCTGTTGGCCCTCATCATCAGCGCGCAGAACGCCCGACAGATTCGGGCCCAAGCGCGCTCGCAGGGGGCCGATCTTCTGGCACTGCGGACCCGCGAGCGACGTCTTCGGCAGACCGTGCGTGACAGCGACGATGGCCTTGTACATATCGAGCCATTGCACGATGTCGACGGCACAATTGTGGACTTTCTCGTCACCGACGCCAATACCCGAGCCGCCGCACTCTTTCGCCGAAACGCCGAGGATGTGCAGGGTCTGCGCACGTCCACGCTCGCGAGCCTCGCGCCGGACACCGAACTCTTCCGCTCGCTGGTGGAGTCGATCGAGCGAGGTGTCGCGTATCGCGCCGAGTTGCGCGCACATCCGCGTTTTGTTTCGACGTCCTGGCTGCAGGTGCGGGCAGTGCCGATGGATACCGGTCTCGCCATCACACTCGCCGACATTCGTGATCGCAAGCGTGAGGCGGCACGATTGCGTCGCGCGTCCCAAACGGACGAACTGACGGGACTGGTAAATCGCCGCGGCTTTCTTGAACTCGCCGAGCGCCAGTTGGTGGACGCGCAGCGACTTGGACACGACACGGTCCTCTATTATCTCGATTGCGACGCCTTCAAGATGATCAACGACACCCACGGCCACGCTACCGGCGATCGGGCGTTGAAGGAAATCGCCAGGTGTTTGCGCTCCGCGGTTCGCGAGACCGACATTGTCGCGCGCATGGGCGGTGACGAGTTCACAATCCTCGCCACCGACGCCATCGGCAACTGCGCGGACACGATTCGCGCGCGGATCTATGCGCATCTCGACGCGCTGAATGCGCAGGGCGTGTTACCCACGCCGGTCGCTGTCAGCATCGGGCACGTGTACGCGCCCGCCAACGGCCATCCATCGCTGACGGTCCTGCTGGAAGCCGCGGACCGGGATCTGCTCGCGCAAAAGCGCGCCCGCCGCGCCGCGCGCGCCGCGATGACGGCCGGCAACTGCTCCACCGTTCCTCCCGAGGCACCACGTGCTCGGCGGAGCGGAACGCAGGCCTCATCGCCCGTACAGTTGACCGGAGCCGCGTCCGCCGCGTAGGGTTCGGAAGTGTTTTTCTCCTTCCGGTGCTGAATGTCCTTTCGCGCGATCAACCCATTGACGGCTGCGCCGCTCGCTGATGTGCCTGCGTTCGACGCGCCGACCATCGAGCGTGTTGTACGCGAAAGCGTCCCTGCGCAGCGTGAGTGGCGACAGCGAGCGCTCGACCAGCGAAGCCGTTTCATCGAGCGGCTCGGCGCACTGCTGCGTGCGGAGCGTGACGCTCTCGCTTTGCGCTGTACGCTGGAGATGGGCAAGCCCATCGCCGCCGCGCGCGCCGAAGTGGAGAAGTGTGCGGCGCTTTGCGACATGGCGGTGCAACTCGCACCGCGCGCACTGGCGCCGGAACGCATTACCGAAGACACACTCGGGGCGTGGCGCGTGGAGTATCAGCCGCTTGGTGTGCTGCTCGCCATCATGCCCTGGAACTTCCCCTACTGGCAGGCGATGCGGGTCATCGTACCCAACCTGATCGCCGGCAACGCGGTGCTCCACAAGCCCGCCGGGTCCGTGCCCGGATGTGCGCAGCAGTTGCACGCGCTGATCGCACAGGCGGCGCGGGATACGGATGCACCGCCCGCGCTCGCTCCGCTGTTTCTCGTGGCAAGTGACGATATCACTCGGCTCATCGGTGACCCGCGGATCGCGGGCGTCACGCTAACCGGCAGTGAAGCGGCCGGTCGTTCCGTCGCCGAAGCGGCCGGCCGGCATCTCAAGAAAGTCGTGCTCGAACTCGGCGGCAGTGATCCATTCGTCGTGCTGCCCGACGCCGACATCGAGCGCGCGGCCCGCGCGGCCGTGACGGGTCGCATGGTCAACTCCGGCCAGTCGTGTATTGCCGCCAAGCGGTTTGTCGTCTGTGACAAAGTGTACGATGCATTTCTTGCGTCGTTCTCGCGTCGTGTACAGGCACTGCGTGTTGGCGATCCGCAGAATCCGCAGACGGAAATCGGTCCCTTGGCCACCGCCGATCTGCGTGAGACGCTCGACGCGCAGGTCAAGCAGTCGGTCGCGGCGGGGGCGCGCATCGCCGTGCAGGCCTCAGTGCCCGATGGTCCCGGGTTCTTTTTTCCGCCCACCGTACTTGTGGATGTGCCGGACGGCTGCCCTGCCGCCGACGACGAACTGTTCGGTCCGGTGGCGTCCGTGTTTCGTGTCGCGAATGCCGACGAAGCCCTCGTGCGAGCGAACGCGACACGCTTCGGACTCGGCGCGAGCGTGTGGACGAGCGACCCGAGACTGGCCGCGCGATTTGTGTCGGAACTCGAAGCCGGAATGGTGTTCGTGAACGAAGTCGTGGTCTCAGACGCACGCGTGCCCTTTGGCGGCATCAAACAATCCGGCATGGGTCGCGAACTCGGTTCCATCGGATTTCGCGAGTTCACCAACATGAAAACGGTGCGCGTCGCGGAATAAGCGCGCCATCACGAAGCGCCGGCTACTTTGTGGTGTGCGGCTCGTTCAGGATCATTGCTTCATCGAATGCAGCGTCATCATCGTCCGTTGCGCCCTCGAACACTCGCCGCCACCACGGACGCGGATCGTCGGCGCGGCGCATCGCCTTGATCACCTGACGCCACGCCCGTCGCAGCTCGCTCGCATCCGTGAATCGCTCCTCAGCGCGCGGGTGCAATCCGTGCACGAGAAACTCTTCGAGCGGCGGAGGAAAGGCAGCCAGTTGCAGGCGCTCCGTGAGTCGATCACCCAGCTGCTGCGCCAGCACCTGCTCGGCACTCGCGTCGCCGAATGGAGGACGACCAGTGAGCACGAAATAGACAATGCCGGCAATCGCGTAACAGTCGGTGGACGGACCCTGCGGCTCGCCGAGCAACTGCTCGGGTGCCGCAAAGGCCGGCGTTCCGGATGAACCGGTGGCCGGATCTTCGCCCCACGCCTGCGCAATGCCAAAATCTCCGATGCGCCAGCGACGATAGCGATCGATGAGAATGTTCTCGGGCTTGAGATCGCGATGAATGATTCCGCTCGCGTGCGCGGCCAGCAGCCCGTCGAGTACGCCATCGACGGACATCGCAATCGCCTCGAAGTCGCGTGGTCCTCGGCGCGCCACAAGACTCGCCACGGAGCCGCCTTCGGCCAGCTCCATCGTGTACCACACCACGCCGCCGCGCTCGTCGCTGTCATAGATCGGCACGATGGCCGGGTGCGCGAGTTGCGCGGCGAGGCGCGCTTCACGTCGGAAACGCGTCACGGCCACATCGTCCTTCGCGATGTGCGGGTGCAGCACCTTGATGGCGACTTCGCGGGCCAGCGTGAGATCGCGTGCGCGCCACACGCTTCCAAATGTGCCGGACCCGAGCGGCGCGAGGATTTCGTAGTCGTCGCCGGTGGCCCACCGCAGGCGCGCTTCTGGCGTTTCCTGCGCTGACACAATCTCATCGCCTTCCGGTTCCACGAGCACCGCGCGCAGCGACACCAGGCGATCGACTTCGCGCAGGAAGGTACGCACCGACGGGAAACGTTCCTTCGGATCGGCATGCAGCGCTTGCTCGAGCGCGCGCGCGAGCCCAACCGGACAATCCGGACGCAACAACGTGATCGGTGGCGCGTCGCGCTCCGGAGGTGTCTCTCCCGTCAGGGCCGTAAAAACCATTGCCGCCAGCTGCCACTGATCGCTGGCAACGGTTGGGACGATGCTGCCATCACGCCATTCGGGCGCTTGCGGCGTGCGCGCGGGGTCGGGCGTGAGTCCCGCGGGTACCTGCTCCGGCTGCAACGCCCATTCCCATCCGAGCAACCACAACCGTCCACCCGGTGTGAGCCACACGTTGTACGCCGACAGCGCGCGATGCAGCGAGCCCGCGTCGTGCAGATACGCCATGGCGCTGCCCGCCTCGCGCAGCACCTGGAGCACCGTGGGCACCGACTCCGGACCCATGCGCACCACGCGCTGCGCGACGGTTTCGCCGGCAATCCAGCGGCGCAGATAACCGGGACCGCGACGACTTTCCCGATAGCTCGCCCAATAATGATACGTCGTGGGAATCGATGGATGGTTCCGGTGCGCCAGCGCACGCGCTTCGTCGCGCAGCCAGTTGTCGTGCGCCGGATCGGGCGCACTCACCAGCGACAGCGAACGCCCGAGCGCGTCGACCACTTCCTGGTAGTGACGCCGGTCTCCCCACACACTGTCCTGCCCCCACGACCACCCGGGAGGCAGCGTCCAGTCGGCGAGGTGCCGCGGCAACGCTGCCCGCAGACGGCTCGGCGTGAGAATCGGATCGACCGGAGGCATCGGGGGAACTTAAGCGGATTGAAGCGTGACGGTGAGCGTCGTCCCCACTCCCGGTTCGCTACTGACCGCGATCGTGCCCCCCCAGCCCTCCAGCGTCCGACGACTGATGGCCAGGCCCAGTCCGCTCCCGCTCGTGCGCGTGGAAAAATGCGGCTGAAAAACAAAGGCCATCACCTCGGGCGTCATGCCCGCGCCATCGTCACGCACCGTGATGTGTACCTGCGCCCCGTCGCGCGCGAGCGCCATGTGCACCACGCGCGCCTGCGCCAACCGCGCATTCTCCAAGAGATTGAGCAGCACTTCCTTGAGCTCCTCAGCTCGCGCCAATGCACGCATCGGCGGACCGGGCGCCGTCACACTGCTGATGCTGACGCCGTCGATCTGAAGCTCCCACGTGACATCGCTCTCTCCCATGCGCTCGAGCTCGATGACGTCACGCGCGACCAGCGCGACATCGATCAGCTCGCCCGGTGCACGCTCTTCCGGTACGCTGCCGTAGCGACTGAACGCACGCGCGATTTCGTCGAGGTGATCGATTTCGTTCAGGATGCGCGTCACGTTCGTATCGAGGATACTCGCAAAATCAACGCGCCCGTCGCGCCAGGCGCGCCGGAGATGCTGCACGCCAAGACGGATCGGTGTCAGGGGATTCTTGATCTCGTGCGCCACCTGACGCGCCATTTCGCCCCACGCAAGCACCCGCTGCGCCGTCGCCAGTTCGGTGACATCGTCGAGCGTGAGCACCGCGCCGCCCGGCAGCCGGGTGAGCGAGGCGCGCAGCTGGCGCTCCGGCGTCGCCGACGCCACTACCGCGTCGCTCAACGACGCCGTCTCGGGTGGTCGACCCGCTTGCGTCGTTACATCGAAAGCGCTCAGTGCACGTTCTGGACGCTCAAGGAAATCGCGGACCCGTACCGCCACGCGCGGCCACTCGCCAAGTGCTCGTGCGCCGCGCGCGTCAGCGCCCGCACCAAGCAACGATGTACCCGGGGACAACGTCAGACCGAGCAGCGATTCCGCCCGCGGATTGGCCAACAGCACCGTTCCATCGTGGCGAACTGCGACCACACCGCTGGCCACCTCGCGCAATACCGCCGAGGTGCGGCGCTGCGCCTCTTCCAGCGCGGCACGACTCGTCGAAAGATCGGTCGCCATGCGCGCGAACGCGCCGAACACCGGCACAAACTCGGCGGGTGGCATGGCATCGAGCGGAGGCATGGGCCGACCACTCGCAATCGCGAGGGCGGCATCGCGCAGCGTGCCGATCGGGCGCGCGAGCGTGCGTGCTGCGGCGCCGCTCAACCACAGCGCCGCCAACACGCCCGCGACGATCACCAACGCCACCAGAATCGCCAGATCGGATCGACGGGCGTCGAGCGCGAACTCGTCGCCCCGCGCCGCGGTTGCGAGCACGAGCGGCGCACCTTCAGGTCCGAGCGTTGGACGGAATCCCAGAAGCGCCGAGCGTGTGGCGAGTTGTACCGACTGCGTGAATAACAGCTCGCCATTGGTGTCGAGGCGCAACAAATCGCCCTGTACGCCGATCGGCACGCCCGCTGGCAGCAGCGTGCCGAATGGCGCCAGCTCAGCGAGCACCGGGTCGCTGGCCTGTCGCAGCACACCATCGCGATAGGCGAACAACGGCCCGCCCACTCCGTCCGCAAGATCGGCGAGCGCATCCGTTGTGAGCAAGCCGAAGAGTGCCGTTGCGTCGCGAGAGGTTGGCAGATCAACGGTGCGCAACGCTTCACGCACCAGCAACTCGCGAGCGTTGCGATCATCCTCGCGCAGGCGAAACGCTTCCCACGCAGCGAAAACTGCGGCCGGTGCGAGGAAGAACGCCAACAGCGCCACGGAGAGCTGCGAGCGGTAGGCGCGTCGCCACCGGCGCAGCTCTCGCCCGAACCAGCGCCAGAATCCGCCATCCGCCATCGCGCTGGCCGTCCAGATGAGCAATACGATGGAGACATCGAGCAACACCAGCAGCGCCCCTCGCGGCCACAGGACGCCGAGGCCGCGCAAATCCACCTCCACATGCGCGCGACGGCGCTCTCCCTCCATACCGGTGAGTGCATCGCCGAGCATCAGATCGCCGGCACGGCGCCAGAGCACGGCGTCGGAAAGGGTCGTGGGCGCGCCCGACAGCAACACCCCGAGTGACAAACTGTAGCTCGGCGCTCGATCAGGAGTCGCTGCGAGGCCGGTCAAGCGCGCAAATGGATCGGTGGGCAGCAACCAGGTGCGAGGTGGTACCGCGATGGTGACCACGGAGTCGCGACCGAAGGGCCGACCGGCGACCAGCATCGTGAACGGCCCCTCACGGGCCGACGCAATGTCCGTGACACCCGAATTGCGAACGCGCAGCGCCATTCGGGCTTGCACTCCGTCATCGTCAACGATCGTCGTGAGCGATACTTCCGCCACCGGCTCGGTCGGAGACGCGGCCGTCCATACAGCGAGTCGCGCGGGGTAGCCGGCGCGCGCCAAATCGGAAGCCGCGTACGCCTGAACCAGGCGCGCGCGATCGAGCGGCTGGCGATCCGGCGTTAACGACTCCGCAAACCGCACCAACAGGTCACCAGCGCTGGAGTCAGCGGCGCTGAGTCGCTGCACATCGCGCTCGGCCAGTTGCATGCGCGTGCGCGTGGTCGCGCCCCACGTGAGCGTGACGGCACCACACCCCGCGACAAACGCCACCGCGGTCACCAGCGCACGCCCGCGTCGAACAAAAGCGAGGCATGCAATCGCCAGAATCCACAGCAGCGGAAACCAGTCCGGCCAGGCGCCGGGAGCGTTCCAGAGTGCCGGTGCCGCGATTGCCGCCACCACCGCCACGAGCGGGCCAAGAGCGGCTGGCAACCCGCGACGACGTCCGATCACAACTTGTCCCGCGCTCGCGCCGGCAATCAGAATGCCGGCCGCTGCCAGCGCGATCGACAGTTGCCACGCAATCCAGAGACCAAGACTCGGACCACTCGGCGGAGATGCAATGCCGCGCGACAAATCGCGCAACGCGAACGGCCCCAGCGCCGCAATGCCCAGCACCAACCCCACGTTCAGCAGTCGCGACTCGGTGAGCCGCGAACTGCGCAGCACACGAAACAAGGCCAACAGCGCGAGCAGCGCCGCAATCGTCAGCGCCGCGATGTTGCCGGTGAAGGGACCGGCCACCGGCGAGAAGTAGTTCGCGGCACTGAACAGCGGCGAGACGTTGGACAGCGCGCCCAATGGCGCGAGGGACAGCGTGATCAACAACCCGAGCACGGTGAGCAGTCGCTCGCGCAATCTGGCCGGTCGTCGCCAGGCGACCACGAGCACGAGAATGGCGGCCACCGCCAGCGGCACCGAGGTCCGAACCCGCGCGCGCTGTTGTCCCGCCAGCCGCGCCTCATCGAGCGCGCGCGGCGCGGCCGACACGACCACCACCGGCTGTTTCGTCATCTCCGACACGACGGCGCGACGCAGCGAATCCTGCGCGTCCACGGGATAGCTCGCAGTGGGCGACTCGAGACGAATCGAGGCGGCGATCTCCGCCGACACGATGGAAGGCACGAGCGCCAGCGCGAAGCGATCGGCCGGCGGTGCCGCGCTGAGGAGCGCCGTGGCCACGGCGGTCCGGTCGTCGCGTGTCACGTGAACAACCAGCGACGTATGGAAAGCGCCGCGCACAAATCGCACCGCCTCCGCGTCTGGGGCCAGGATCACACGCGCCTGCCCGTCGCGCGACGTCATCACGCCGCTCGTGAAAACAGCCACGCCGATTTCCGCACCACGTACCGTGGGCACCTCCGCGATCCCGGTCGTGGCCGCTTGGGTGGCCGCGTCGAGGAGCTGCGTTTGGACCTCGGCAATCGCGTCGGCAACACGCTGGACGTCGAGATTTCGCGCCGCGAGCGCCCACCGCTCGCCCGCACGCGCGAGTTCGCGATTGGCTTTCGTTTCCACCGCGGCCAGTCCGAGCGCGATGGCGAGCGTTCCCATGGCCGCCACGGCGAAGGACCGAGGGCTCCGTAGGCCGCGTGCGCCGAACACGGTAGCGAGCAGTCCGATGGCGGCCAGTACGAGCGACCACAGATCCTCGAATCGTTGCCAGCGCGCCAGCGCGATGAGGCACAGGAGCGCCCCGCCGGTCCAGAGCGCGGGCCAGCGAGGCGTATCGGCGGATGCGTCAGTCGCGGGCGCGGGAGTCGCCAAGCGGAAGTGGGCGAGGTGGGGAGTCGAGGAGGACCGGCTGCTGGCTCTAACTTATCATGCGGGACGTGCGGACCCGGCAAGCCGCCCGCTCGTGTCGAGGAAGAGGCGCCCGTTGCGGCACAACGCCGCTAGATTTCATCATATGGTCCGACATGTTTCGCCCGCTCCGGCCGCCCGCGCCGTGCGGGCGCTGCTGTTTGTTGCCGCCTGGCTTCCGTTGTTGATGGGCGCGAGCGTTCCGCTTCGTTTATCCGCCCTCCTCGAACACGTGTCGGGACAGCCCGATCACCTCGATGTCGGGAGCTTCACCATTCTGCGAGAAGGTGCGCGCGTCGGACGCGAGCAGTTCAGTCTGCGTCACGTCGGATCACCCGACGGCGTGGCCTTTGAGTTGCGCGCCGAGTCGGCTATCGACGACCGCCGCCTGGCGACGCGACTCGAGACCGACTCCGCGGGCTCGCCACTGCGGTACACGGCCGAGGTGCGCTCCGGCGCCAATATCGTACTCCGCTTGGGGGGGCAGCGCGTTCGGGGACGATTCGCGACGCTGGCCCGGACCGACCGAGGCGAAGCGGCGCGCGAGTATCTCCTTCCGGACGGCGCGCTGGTCCTTGAGGTCGAGTCGTTCCATCAAGTAGCGATGGCCATCCGAGCGCGGAGGGACAGAACGGACTTCACCGTGCGCGCGCTCGCCCCGATGGAAAATCGGGAGCGTGACGTGCGCCTGACGCTTGACGTCCCAGTTGATTCCGTGACGGTGGCGGGCGTGCGGTTGGCCGCGGCGCGATGGATTGTCGACGATCCGGGCCGTCGGCGTGTCTTATGGACGGACGCCCAGAACCGCGTGCTACGGGTGACCGTACCCGCCCTCGGACTCGAGGCGATCCGCGATGACGTGCCGAGATAATCGGCGGCGTCCCGACACCATCCCGCCACGCGCCTGAAACATCCCGACGACGGCTCCCGTACAGTCGCATGTCCCACCCATTCATCCCTCTACTGCTCATGCGAAATCTGCTGCTCGTGCTTGCGTGCCTCGGCACGGCTCCCGCTCTTGGTGCTCAAGTCGCCTCGGCACCCGCCCAAGGTCCGGTGCTTACCCTTGAGGAGGCGCTGGCGACCGCCCGGCAGAACAATCCGGGCTACCGTACCGCCCAGAACGCCCAGCGTACTGCCGACGCCAACGTGCGCAGTGCGTACGGCTCCTTTCTCCCCAACGTCAGCTCTGGCTTCAGCGGATCGTGGCGTGAAGGCCGTCAGGAGTTCTTCGGCGGTCAGGGGTTCGGTGCCACCAACGATCAGCTCAACACCAACGGCAATATCAACGCCAGCTTGACGCTTTCGTTGGCGGCGGTGAACCAGTTGCGCGCGCAGAGGGCAAGCGCGCAAGCCGTCGAATCGGACATCTCGGCGGCCGAACAGAATCTGCGGCAACAGGTCACGATCCAGTTCATTTCGGCGCGGCAGGCTGAAGCACGGGCGATTCTGCAAGACACCCTGATCTACACGACGCGCGCGCAGCTCGAGCTCGCGCGCGCGCGGCTCACTGTGGGCTCCGGCACGCAGCTCGACGTGCAGCGAGCTGAAGTAGGCAACGGACAGCAGCGCGTGGCCGCCTTGCAGGCGCGCAACTCGGCCGACATCGAGGTGTTGCGGCTCTATCAGCTGATGGGCATCGCACCGGTCGCGGGAACGCGCCTCACGGGTCCGCTCGACGTAGTGCTGCCAACTCTGACGGTGAACGACCTGCTCGCGGAGGCGCGCCGCGGTAACCCGGTCATTGAGTCGGCGCGATTGCGGCAGGAGCAGGCGAGCCGCGGTGTGTCCATTGCGCGCAGCCAGTATGCGCCAACGCTCAATCTGAGCTCTGGCGTCTCCGGATTCGCGCTGCGCTCCACCAATACCGGCGCGCTGATTGCGCAGGGTCAGGCGGGCGTGGCGTCGCAACGTGCCAGTTGCATTCGCAGCGAAGAAGTGCGTGCCGCCGCTGGCCTTCCGAACCGTCTGGCA
>JBBRFQ010000125.1:0-10714 GCA_038224035.1 Gemmatimonadales bacterium | reverse complement strand
TGCGCGAACTCGTGCAACACCACGTTCCGTCCGTCGTGCATGTCGCGTGCGCCGGCCAATACGCTGTCCCACACCAGCACCACAACGCCTGACGTCCACGATTCGCCGAGCCGAGCCTGCTCGGTGTCGCTGATGATGCCGCCGCCGACATGCTCACCGCCGGGCACCACGTACGTGGACGGATACACGAGAATGGACACCAACCGAGCGAAGTAATCCGTCTCGCGATGCAGCAGCAGGATGCACGCCTGCGCGGCGATGGTGACCCGGATCTCGTCGGTCATCTCGAGGCCCCCGCACCCCTCGAACCTCTTCTCGGCCAGGAACACCTGCACGTGGCCGGCCAGCTCGTTGCGGTCCGTGTCGGATAGGTGCGAGACGTAGGGCACGTTCCGCTGGACGATCGTGAGCCAAGCGGCGGGCAGTGGCGTTTCGCGAAGGGCGACGCGCCGACGATTGGTGAGCCATCGAAACATGAGGGAGCGGGTTCGGGATGGCGCGGCGGACGCTTCGATCAGTTTCAAGCCGTCGGCATGCAGCCCGTCATCTGGCCGAACGATACACCGACGCTGACCGTCGGATGCACGGCGCGGGCGCTCACGCGCTGCAGCGTGATTTCTGGTTGACACCTCGAGCAACGGGTGCACTCGGCGGTGACGCCGCTCGGTTCCCTGTTGGCCCGGTGCATCGCGGGCTACGTTCTGATTGATGAATCCAATGCGCTTGTACGCCATCGCCTCCCTCCCGCACCATGGCTGAAGCCACCCAGCGCCTGACCACCGCGCTCGCGGGCCGCTACCGCATCGAACGCGAACTCGGCGCCGGCGGCATGGCCACCGTCTATCTGGCCGAGGACCTCAAGCACGAGCGCAAGGTCGCGGTCAAAGTGCTCAAGCCGGAACTCGCTGCCGTGCTGGGCGCCGAACGGTTCGTCGCCGAGATCAAGACGACGGCCGCGCTGCAGCATCCGCACATCCTGCCACTGTTCGATTCGGGTGAGGCCGACGGCTTTCTGTACTACGTGATGCCGTTCGTTGACGGGGAGACGCTGCGCGCACGCCTCGACCGCGACCGGCAGCTCGGTGTGGAAGAAGCCGTGCGCATGACCTGCGAAATCGCCGAGGCGCTGCAGTACGCGCACGAGCACGGCGTGATTCACCGCGATATCAAGCCGGAGAACATCCTGCTGGCGAACGGGCGGCCCATGGTAGCCGACTTCGGCATTGCGCTGGCCGTGAGCGCCGCCGCCGGTGGCCGCATGACAGAGACAGGGCTGAGCCTCGGCACGCCGCATTACATGAGCCCGGAGCAGGCCACGGCCGAGCGGGAGATCACCGCGCGCAGTGACGTGTATTCGTTGGCGAGTGTGTGTTATGAAATGCTGGCCGGTGAGCCGCCGCACATGGGCACGTCGGCGCAGCAGATCATCATGAAGATCATTGCCGAGCCCGTGGCACCGGTGACGAAGCTGCGGAAGACCGTGCCGCCGCAGGTGGCGGGTGCACTTGCACAGGCGCTGGAGAAACTGCCGGCTGACCGGTTTACCACGGCGAAAGAGTTTGCTGCGGCGCTGCAGGGGCAGGGGGCGGTGCGGCCAACGGGAGCCGGGGCGACCACCGCGCGTATGGCAAACGGCGCCGCACAGGGACGGTGGCGCAGGGTGGCGCTCGCGACCAGCGGTCTGGCCCTTGTCTCCCTCGCTACCGCCGCCTGGGCGCTCTCGCGCGGCGGGGACGGCAGCAGCGATGCGGCGCCAATCGAGTTCACGTACAACTCGGGCGCGTCGTCGCAGGACCGCCCCGATATCAACATCTCCCGCGACGGTCGGTTCATCGTGGAAGGGGTCACGGACTCCACCGGAAACCGGCGCATCGTGCTGCGCGACCTCGCGCGAGCGACGCTGCGCTCCATCCCCGGCACCGAAGGCGGGTATGACCCCACCGTCTCCCCCGATGGCGAGTGGCTGCTGTTCTCCGTGGACGCGACAACGCGCAAGCTGCCGATCGACGGCGGGCCATCAACGCTCGTGGCCGATTCCACGGATGGTGCTTCGTGGTGGGGCGAGAACGGCACGATCCTCGTGTCACGCTTGCGCCGTGGGCTGTGGCGCTATTCCATGGATGGCTCGCCGCCCGAAGTCGTCACCACGCTGGATTCAGCGCGCAACGAATTCGCGCACTGGCGACCGGAAGAGCTGCCCGGCGGCGAGGCGGCCATCTTCAACAGCTATTCCGCTCCCCTCGAGGAGTCGTGGATCGAAGCCGTGGACTACGCGAGCGGCAAGCGCACGGTGCTTGTGAAGGGTGCGATCCATCCGCGCTACGTGCGCACCGGCCACCTGCTCTACTCGCGCGAGGGCACGGTCTTCGCCGTGCCGTTCGATCCGAAGCAGCTGAGAGTGACGGGCCCGGAGCGCCCGGTGCTCGAGAACGTGGCGTGGAAGTTCACCAATGGCCTCGGCGGATACGATATCTCCGACAACGGGACACTCGTGTACCTCCGGGCGTCGGAGTTCTTCGTGCCGCGCCGCGTCGCCTGGGTGGATCGCCAAGGGAACGAAACGCCCATCTTTGACGAACGCGCCGGCTGGTCCGAGCCCCGGTTGTCGCCGGATCAACGATGGCTGGCGATGTCGAAGGATGAGGGCCAGCAGGTCTGGCTCTACGACTTCTCGCGCCGTGTCCTCACGCAGCTGTCGCGCAGCAAGACGCTCACGCTCAATGCGGCGTGGATGCCCGACAGTCGCGAGTTGATCGTGACCTCCGAGACACCGGTGTACGACCTCTTTCGCGCCGGTATCGACGGGTCGCCGTGGCGCCCCTTCAAGCTCTCGGCATTCGACAAGATGGTGAGCGATGTTTCGCCGGATGGACGCACGGTGGCGTACGTCGAGTCGGCCAGCCTCGATCGTCTCCTGCTGGCGCCGATCGATGGCGGCGAGGAGGGACCGCTCGATGATCGCCCGGTCTCCCAACGCACTGCGGCGTTTTCTCCGGACGGGCGATGGATAGCGTACGCTGAAGCGGGTGAAGGTCGGCGGGAGGTGTTCGTTAAGCGAGTGGATGGCGTGCCGGGGCGTCGGCAGGTTTCATCGGACGGTGGTGACCAGCCGCTGTGGACCAACGGCGGACGCGAAATCGTCTATCGGCGTGGCAGTGGTGTGCATGTGGTCTCGTTTGACCCGGCATCCGGCGAAGTGGGGACGCCGACCGTCCTCTTTAGCAAGCCGGACGTCGGACGTTCCGGCGGACAACGCACCCACGGCTACGACGTCACGGCCGACGGCGCGCGCTTCGCGATGGTGTTGCAAGAGCCACGGCCCGATCGCTTGCCGGTAGTCGTGGTGCTCAACTGGCGGCAGGTGCTACGGGAGCAGTTCGGTCGCTGATACGGGCGACGTGGATCGGAAATAGCAACCGTCTCGGTGAGGAGTTGACGCCGCTCACACCTGATTGACCAATCTGGTCAAACATTGTATCTTCAGGATATGCCTCCCCGCAAGCCGGCCAAGCCCCTCGTCCGCGAACCCGTCGCTCTCTACGACGCCAAGACGCACCTGTCCGCGCTCGTGGATCGTGCGGCGGCGGGCGAAGAGTTCGTGATCACCAAGTCCGGACAACCCATGGCGCGCCTCGTCCCCCTCGAGGAAGTGCGTGTTGATCGCGTGTCGGGCCAAGGCAAAGGGCGCTGGCGTGTCGCCGACGACTTCGACAGCCCACTCCCCGAACACATTCTGGACGCCTTCGAGGGGCGCTGATGCGCCTTTTGCTCGACACGCAGGTCGCCATCTGGTGGGACATGGGCGCACCACTCTCCCCGATCGCCATGCAGGCCATCCGCGACGCGGACGACGTGTACGTGAGCGCCGCCTCCGCCTGGGAGGTCGCCATCAAGGCGGCGCTCGGCAAAATTCGCTCCGATCGCTCGCTCGCGGAGGTGTGCGCCGACTCGGGCTTTGTCGAACTGCCGGTGCTCATGCGACACACCGAAGCCCTGCAGTCGCTCGAGCCGCTGCACCGCGATCCTTTCGATCGGCTGCTCGTGGCGCAGGCGGCGCAGGAACAACTCGTGCTGGTCACACGAGACGATGTGATCGCGCGCTACCCGGTGGCCACGCTGCGCGCCTGATCGCACATGCGCTACGGCGTGGACACGCTGGCAGGGCCTACCTCACCACCACCACGATCTTGCCCACCGAATCCCCATTCGCCAGTTCCTCATACGCCGCGGCCGACTGCTCCATCGGGAACGTCTTGCCGATCACAGGCGTCACCGCGCCCGAGTCGATCAACGAACCGAGTGCGCCCAGCATCGCGCCATCCGGCTCCATCAGGAACCACTCAAATCGCACGCCAAACGCCGCCGCAAGATTGTCTGTGTCCTGGGCCTTGATCGACACCATCATGCCGCCCTTCTTGAGCACCTTGAATGAGCGCTTGAGCGTTTCACCGCCGACCATGTCGAACACCAGGTCGTAGTCGGACAACAGCTCGTCGAACGCTTGCGTGTTGTAATCGATCACGACCTCCGCGCCGAGGCGCTTGACCAGATCGGCGTTGCGGCCACTGCAGGTCGTCGCGACATGGGCGCCCACATGCCGGGCGATCTGAATCGCGAACGTGCCGACACCGCCGGAACCGGCATGGATCAGCACCTTCTGGCCGACTTTCAGCGTGCCTCTGGTGATCAAGGCCTGCCACGCCGTCAGCCCGGCCAGCGGCACGGAAGCGGCTTCGGCATGGCTCAGGGTTTGTGGCTTGAAGGCCAGCTCGCTGTCCTTCACACGGGCGAACTCGGCGATCGCGCCGGCATCGTCCTGGTTCGGCCGCGCGAACACGGGATCACCGACCTTGCAGCGTGTGACATCTTTGCCGACTTCCACAATCTCGCCCGATATGTCGTAGCCCATGACATGCGGAAAGGTCAGTGGCGTCATGTCCTTGATCGTGCCTGAGCGCAGGATGTCGTCGATGGGATTGATGCTGGCGGCGTGCACGGCGACGATGACCGAATCGTCTTTCAGTGCTGGCCTGTCGACCTCGCCGATTTCGATCGGCGCCTGATACGTCGTGATGATCGCGGCTTTCATCATTGTCTCCAACATGCTCACGTCGACTGCATGCGCAGAACTTGTCCGGCCCACTGCTCATCATCTACGGCATCGGCCAGCACCGAGGCCACGTCACCGCGCGCGGCCTTGGCGCTCGTATCGACGTCGTCGCCAAAGCGCATGTCGCGCGTGCCGTCGTCGTTTGTGAGGCTGACCGGCCGCAGAATGGCATAGGTGAGTCCCGATGCCTTGAGGTGCTCATCGGCATCGTGTTTGGCCTGCAGGTAGTGCGCCAGTTTGCTGTCGGGATCCGGATCGCCGGCGCCGACGGAACTCAGCATCACGAAACGGCGAACATTCGCCTTTGCGGCCAGGTCAACCAGGCGCTTCGCTCCGTCGCGATCGATCGCGTCGGTCATCTCAGGCCCCGACGAGCCGCCCGCGCCGGCGGCAAAGACTACCGCGTCACACCCTGCGCAGACATCGTCGTTGAGCTTTTCAAGATCACCTTTGCGTTGCTCGACGTTCTCCGGCAAGACGCTGGTGTCGGAGCTCTCGCGCACGAGCGCGATCGCATGATGTCCGCGCGACGTGAGTTCTTTCACGAGGCGACGACCAGTCTGGCCGGTGGCGCCGGCGACGAGAACATTCATGCGTGACTCCTTGTATGCGGGACGGAATGGTGTCGATGATGGCTGGGCGGATGGCACGCGCGAGTGCGACCTGTTCCCCGAGCCACTCTTCATCAGCTACACCATCGCGCCCGCGAAGGTAGCGTGCTGAACCGGAACGGATCTCCACGACTTGCCACAGTGTGCGAAGTTTGAGCCATGACAGCATCCAGAGTTTTGCGCAGCAGCACCACGACAACGCGGCCCGAATGAAACTCTGGATCGACGCCGACGCGGCGCCGCTCGCGGTGAAGGAGATCTGCTACCGAGCTTCCGACCGCCTCAAGATCGAAACGATCTTCGTGGCCAACCAGCGGCTGCAGCTCCCGCCGGGCTACGCCTTCCTGCAGAGCGTCCGTGTGGACGGCTCGGCCGATGCCGCCGACCGCTACATCGCCGAGCAATCGGTTGCGGGAGATGTCGCGGTGACGCAGGACATCCCGCTCGCGGCGATCCTCGTGCCCCAGGGGGTCGCAACGATTGACCCTCGCGGTGAGGTGTACACGTTGGAGAGCATCGGGGAGCGACTCTCGGTGCGGAACTTCATGGAGGGGCTGCGCGGCAGCGGCGTGAACACGGGCGGCCACGCCGCGTACGGTGCGCGCGAGAAGCAGTTGTTCGCGAACGCGCTCGACCGCGCACTCACGCACGCGCTGCGGGGGCGGTGAGCGCGGTAGCACACCACCGAGCATCGTCAGTGAATCGCTTGGCAATCGCGCCAACATCTGCCCCGCTACCGAGCTTTCGTCACGTGCCACAGACGCACCGCACCCATGCGATGGGCAGCCGGCCAACCAGCAACGCCGAGGAGAACTACCGTTCCACCCTGACCGTCCCATCCGACAGTACAATCGCCTCGCCCCCGTCTCCGCGCTTCATGACGGTGAGCGATCCATCGGTCTCCAGTACCACGGCTTCGAGCTCAAGGGTGCAGGTGCCCGGCTTTGCGAATGGCGGAGTACACCTCATCGCGTGACACACGCGTGGTGCGCAAGGCCGTCTCGAGCAGATCGCCTCGATAGAGTAGCAGGCTCGGTTCGCCGGTGATCAGCGCGCGCACCGGTGGCAGGCGCACGCTCGACCAGGTCACCGCGAATTGCAGTCCGATCAGCAGTGCGAACGCCAGCGCGCCATCAGCGAGCGACAGATCGCGGTTGAGTAGCACCGTGGCCAACGTCGAACCGAGCGACACCGTGACGATGAGATCGAACGCGTTGAGCTTGGAGAGCGTGCGCTTGCCGGAGACGCGCAGGAACAGCACCAAGGTGACGTACGCCAGCGTGCCGACGACCAGCGTGCGCAGGAGGCTGCTCCATCCGCTGAAAAACATCTGCTCCACAGGTGCCTCCGGAGGTGGTGGTGATCGCTGCTGTGCAAAAACGTGTCAAGTATCACAAGGGATAGCACACGCGTTCTCCTTCGTGCCCACGTCAATTCTGCCAGTGTGACAAATGGTGTGTGTGCCGCGACGGTGAGAAATTACGAATCACCCCGCAACCGGAGCACATTATGGCTGAGCTGCATGTACAGCGAAAGGAACGTAGTGTATGGCCGTGGATCCTGGCGGCAGTGATTGTCCTCGCGCTGCTGGTCTGGTTCCTGTTTGGTCGAGGCGACGACGTGAACCTCGCCGAGATAGACGATACGGACAGTACGATGGTAGGGGCCGTGCCCAACACGGACATGATGGGCAGCACGACGCAAACCGCACAAGGTGGCGCCGTGGCGCAGTACCTGCAATTCGTGGACGCGCGTGCCTCACGCGCTGCAGGTGTGGCGCACGATTACACAGCTGACGGACTGCGCCAGTTGGCTGCGGCACTGAGCGAAGTCTCGACCACCGATTCGGCTGGCGGTGTGTCACAGGCGCAGCGCATCCAGGAAATCCGCGAGCGGGCCGACGCCATGCAGCGCGATCCGACGTCGACCCAACACGCCCTGCAGGCTCGTGAAGCGTTCACGATGATCTCGAGCATGATCGCGCAGATGAGCGGTCAGGCGACAGCGCGGGCCGCCGGCAATCTCGACGCGTTGCAGAATGCCGCCATGGGAATCGATCCAAACCGTGATCTGATGGAGCAAGGCAACCAGATCGAAGAGTTCTTCGCACAGGCTGGCCAGGCGATCAGAAACATGACGTGACCCACACGGGCGATGCGCGACGCCCTCTGAAGTAACTTTTCAAACTGCGATAGCGGAGGAACAACAATGACCCGACATGAATCCCCCTCGGAACAACAAAACCGAACAACGAGTGCTCGTACAAAGGTGGCAACGCACGACGCGCGGGGCACACAACAGAAGGCCGGGCTCGCCCGATTGAGCGACATGGATGATTACGAGATCGCCGATGGCGAGCCCGACATCCGCGGCTGGGACATACGCACGATGGACGGCCGGAAGATCGGCGAAGTTGACGATCTGCTCGTTGATACCGGTATGCTGAAAGTCCGGTACCTCGAAATGAAGTTGAACGATGAGTTCTCACCCGACCGTCGCCATACTGTGGTGCCGATCGGTGTGGCGAGTCTGGACGACGATGAAGATGAAGTGATTGTGAACCTGCGCGCCGACGCGATCAGCGGTTTGCCGCCGTACACGCCGAATGGCGAACTCTCGCGTGAGCATGAGAGCGCGCTCATCGCGCAGCTTGGCAGACCAGCGCAAGGCAAGTCCTCCGACAAGCTGGGTACGGGCGCCGATTTCTACGGACAGCCGTACTTCGACGACAACCGTCTGTTCGAGGGACGCCGGGCCAAAGTCGGTGAGGCCAAAGAAAACGCGCAGTACATTACCCGATCGGAAGAAGAGTTGGCGATCGGCAAGCGCAAAGTCAGCGCCGGCACCGTTGGCGTCAGCAAGCACGTTGAGACAGAGCGCGTAAGCAAGACCGTGCCGGTCACGCACGAAGAGGTTACGATCGAACGTCGACCGATATCCGGCACGGCAGCGATGGGCGCGAACGCCGAGATCAAGGGTGACGAGATCCGCATCCCGCTCATGCAGGAAGAAGTCGTGGCGAACAAACGCACCGTCGCCAAAGAAGAGATTGTCATCAAGAAGCACGCGGTGCAGGGTGAGCAAGTCGTTCACGCGGACTTGCGCAAGGAGCATGTGGATATCGATCGCAAAGGAACGATCGACAAGACCACGAACACCCGCGGTAAAAAAGTGCCGGGGAAACGCTCTTCGTCGAGTTAACGCACGCGTCCCGAGCGAATGCGTTCCTGCGTCGCGGTGCCCCGGACATCGGGCCCCGCGACGTTTCTGTCGAGCAGCTCCAGAATCAGCGGTGTCACATCCAGCTGAGAGGGACGCGCTCCGATCGCGGCGTGCATCCGCGCCCGCAGCGCAGCGCCCGTCGAGGCGGGTTGGGCCAGAACGAACAGGATCTCGCTGTCCTGCCGGCTCGGGCTTCCATGCCAGGAGCGGTAGCGTGAAGAGAAGTAGTATCGCTCCGACTCCGGGTCCTGTTCCCGGTATCGGGAGAGCAGCATGACGTCCCCGCTCCGATGACCGTAGCGACCGACGCCGAGCGCTTCGAGGCGTTGCTCAAGGTCTTTCAGATCGGGACGAGGGTTGGCCGCGAGGTACTCGCCAACTGGCACCAGTACCTTGCCGTTCCACACCTTGAACGGGCCGGCCGGTTCCAGACCACGGGACTCGCGAGCAAAGATCAGGTCGATGGCCCCCTCCAACTTCGCGGCGCCGATCCCGGAGCGTCCAGCCGCGTCGAAGGCGCGAACCACCGCCAGTACGTCCTCCTCGAAGCGGGGTGGGGTGTTCCAGTTACAGCGATCCCCAGGCGCCGGACACGTCGAGCGGTCGGCGAGGTGCACGTAGGCCAACGCACCCTGGTAGGCGAGCACGGCTTGGAAGGCTTCATCGTCGGTCTCGAGTTCGAAAGGGCGCACTCGGAATCCCGTGGCCTTGAGCGCGTCGGCCGGTTCCCCGTCGCCGCCCGCTCCAAGAGCGTGCTGCTCATCGGCGAGGGACGGGGTATGCCCGTGATCCGAAACGAAGAGCACAAATGTCGACTCGAGTGCTCCTCGGCTCCGATATGCCTCGAGCAGCCGTCCGATGGCCGGATCGACGATGTCGGCCAGGTAGCGCTCCTGTTCCGTGATTGCCGAGTCCGCCACGTGCGTGAACAGGTCGACCCCCGGAAAGTAGACGACCTGAAGATCCGCGAGTCCGTGTTCCTTGATGGCCTCCAGCGTGTGATCGACCGCCGCTTGGTCCACTGCGCTGTACAGCTCGCGGTCTACATTTTCGTCCACCACACCTTCGACGAAAGACGCCACCAGATCGCCGAACATTCCGGCGTCCGGGCGCACGAGCAGATCCGCTCCACGATACTGGGCTGCCATCGTCACATACGACCGTACATCGGCGCGTTCAAACACGGTGGGCACGGCTATCCAGCGATGCAGGAGGCTGTCAGAGTAAACACGCAGGGCGTCGCCGAACTCCTTCACCGACACGGGAGACGGCGCGACGAAGGTCCCCGACTCGCGGTCGAACCACTCGTTTCCCGCCACTCCGTTCTCCGCGGCACCCGCGCCCGTGTAGGTGGCGGTCCACGCGGCGAAGGTGGTGGATGGAAGGATGCTCCACACGCCGTCCGGCGCCAGCCCGTGCTCGTAGAGCCCGTTCTCCCCTTCAATCGCTGCCCCCAGCAGCGCAGCGGCCTTCGGCATGCCGCCGCGGCCCAGCGCATCACGAAACTCCTTGGCGCCCACGCCGTCCAACGCGACCACGAGGACGCGTGGCCCATTGGGCCGAGCGGGTCGCATCTCTTTTCGCAGCTGCACCACGGCATCGGACGCCAGGAGCGTAGCGACCTCTGAGATGGGGGTTCCCCTGTAGAACATGAGCCCAGCGAGGCCGAGCAGGCCGACGAGGAGGACGGCGACAGTGACGAGCAGCCAGCGAGGCATGAATGGGCGTGGTTCGAGGTCTGATTTACGAGCGTAAACTCAGTAATGACAAT
>JBBRFQ010000124.1:0-10857 GCA_038224035.1 Gemmatimonadales bacterium | reverse complement strand
AAAGAACACCTGCCCGCCGCGATCGAGTTCACGAGAGATGCCCTCCTCGAGCAACCCGTCGTCCCACGGCTCCACAAACGTGAGCACGGGCGAACGATCGCGCGGCGGTGTTTGCATGAGTGTCATGTCGCGTAGTCCGGCCAGCGACTGATGCAGCGTGCGCGGAATGGGCGTGGCCGTCAGTGTAAGCACGTCGGTCTCCAGCTTCAGCTGCTTCAGCCGCTCCTTATGCTTCACACCGAACCGATGCTCTTCGTCCACGACGATCAGCCCGAGATTCGCGAACGCCACATCGGGACTGAGCAAGCGGTGCGTGCCGATGACAATGTCGATCTGTCCGGTCTTGAGCGCCGCCACCACCGCCGCCTGCTCTTTTGCCGTTTGAAAGCGTGACATCACTTCCACACGCACGGGAAAATCCGCCAGACGATCACTGAAGTTGCGGCCGTGCTGTTCGGCGAGAATTGTCGTCGGCACGAGCACCGCGACCTGTCGCGCATTCTGCACCGCCTTGAATGCCGCGCGAATGGCAATCTCAGTCTTGCCATATCCCACGTCGCCCACGAGCAGGCGATCCATGGGGCGCTCGCCCTCCATGTCGCGCTTCACATCGTCCGTCGCTTTGCGCTGATCGGGCGTGTCTTCGAACAGGAACGAGCTTTCGAGCTGTCGCTGCCAGGCGCCGTCGGGCGCGTGCGACGGACGCGCCGCCACTTTGCGGCGCGCGTACAGTTCGAGCAGTTCTTGCGTCATCTCGAAGATGGCGGCCCGCGTTTTTTCGCGCTGCTGCGCCCACTTCTTGCCGCCGAGCCGGTGCAAGCGCGGCGGTGGCATATCACCGCCGAGATCACTCGCCGATCGATAGCGTTCGATCTGATCGATCCGGTATAGCGGCACGTTGAGGCGATCGCCGCCTTCATACTCGATGACCGCCGCCTCGAGCGTTTGTTCACGGAAAAACACGCGCTCGATGCCGCGATAGATGCCGATGCCATGCTCGAGATGCACCACGTAGTCACCGATCTGCAGCGCACCGATGGTATCCAGCGCCGCGCCGGTGCCGTAGCGTCTCGCCCGACGCAGTCGGCGATCGCGTCGGAAAATCTGGTGATCGGTAAGCACGCGCAGACGGCCCGGCACCACAAACCCGCCATCGAGTACGCCGATGGCGAGCGCCGCCGGCGTGGGGCCATCTTCGCCGAGCAGTTCGTCGAGTCGTTCCGCCTGTCCCGCGTTATCGCACAACACGATCGTGGGCAATCCGTCGCGCACGAGTCGGCGCAGCACGCGCAAGTCACGCGAGATGCTTTCGGGGGCCGTGATGCCGAACCGGACATCCGGCCGTTCGTCGGCTGCATCAGCCACGGCCGCGACGCGCGGTGCGTCTTCGTCATCGCGCGTGCGCCGTGTGCTGCCGGCGCTTGTCGCGATCTCCGAGGAGACAAACTTGATCGTACTGAAGCGCGAGAGGCCGGCCGAAATTTCTGCGGGACTGCGAAACAGCACTTCGCGCGGCGGCGCTTCTTCGCCGCGACGACGCGCGAGATCGATGTGGTGCGCACTCTCATCCCACGTGCGCTGCAGCTCCGGCCGCACCGACGTGCCGGCGGGAATGATCACGATCGTGTCGGGCCCGAAGAGCTCCACGAGAGAAATGCGTTCCGTGCCGCCGTCCATCTCGCGCACGCGTCCATCCACCGGCAGCACCAACGCCAACTCCGCCGGGCGCGTGGTGCGCTGCGTGTTCAGATCGAAGTGACGCAGCTCGATGATCTCGTTGCCCCAGAACTCAAGTCGCACCGGCTCGGCCATTCCGAAGCTGTACACATCGAAGATTCCGCCGCGCACAGAAAACTGCGCGACATCTTCCACCATCGGAACGCGTTCGAATCCGATTTCCTCGAGATGCGCGGCGAGTTCTTCGGGTCGGCGCACATCGCCCTTGCGCAGTTCAAGCCTCGCGCCGCGCAACGCGCCCGGCAGGGCGGTGCGCTCGAGCATCGCGCGGGAGGTCGTGAGCAACACACGCACATCACTGCGGCCGAGTCGTTCGAGCGTCTCCACGCGTTCACCGGCCACTTCGGCGTGCGGTTCCACTTCGCCGAAGCCTTCACGCGGCGGATACAGCGCCACGGGAATGTCGTCAACGAGCGTCTGCAAATCCGCGAGCCAGCGCTCCGCATCGGAGAGCTGATCTGACACCACCACAAACGCCCGGTGCGGCAGCTCGCGAGCGAGCGCGGCCACGATCACGGCGTCCGCCGAGCCCGCGAGTCCACCAACACGCAAGATTGCGCCCGCCGCCGGCAGCATTGCACGCGTGTCGTGAAAGCCCGGCAGTCCCGCCACAACATCGAGCAAACGAGGCAGTGCCACAATCAGTCCTGACGAGCCGTCTTTGCGAGTAAACGAATCATGCGCTGGCCGGCGCGGACGCACGCGACATGAACACCCCGCGCCCAATGAGCGCTTCGGCGGCCAACGCGAGCACGGCCAGCAGCACCAGCGGCCAGGCGATCGAGCGTCCGCCGGCCCGGTCAAAGACGGCCGACGCAATCGCACCTGACCTCGGTTCGAGTTGCACCGAGGTGCCCGTCAATCGTTCACGAAACACTTCCCCGCCCCACGCCCCCACGTTCGACTCCTCGATCTCCGGATTCACCACCAACGCGCCCACGTGGCGCGATCCCCGGCGAAAAAGGTACACCCCTACACGGTCCGGAACGACGAGGCGAGCATTGGTGATGGCCGTCGAGCTGCCATCCGGTGCCTGCAGCGAGTCGGCCTCGACCGGCAAGGCAATCGTATCGGCCGGCGCCGCCTGCACCAGCACCCCGCCGTCGCCCAGTCGCTGTGCGACCAGATCACGGAGCCACGGCACAAACGCCGCTTGCACGGGCGCCGACGTCGCGCCAATGGTCAGCGGCGATGCGACGAGCACGTAGTCACGTCCGGCCACGAGCCACGGGGTGCCTCCGGCCACCGCCACAATCGCGCCGGAGTCCTTCGCCGTGGCCGACGCGACGCGATCCAGGCGGTAGCGCAGCGTCACACGAGTGGCGGCCAGGGTCGTGCCGCCAAGCGACGCTCCCACGTTGAGCGGAGTGTTCGCGATCTGCACGGTATCACGCAGCACCGCACCAAAACGCCAGGGAATGCCATCGCGTTCGAGCGCCCGGTTGGCGGATACGACTTGCAGTGGATCGGCTGGCGCCAGGCGCAAGGCGGGGGCCTTCACGGCGTCGGTCGCGGCGGCGATTGTCACGGCGCCAGGCGTGCTGCTCGCCGCGCGTCGCAGTCGTCCGTCGGCAATCAGCGCCTCGACGGCCGCTTCGACAAACACGCCGGCCGATCGTGCCACAAACACCGCCGGCGGCGCCCCCGCAAGCACGGCGAACGCGCGCGCGTCATTACCGGCAAAGTCGTCGGCGTCCACCTCCACGCGACCGGCCAGCCATCCGGTATCTTCCGCCTGCGCCGAGACTTCGAGCGTGCCCGGTGCCGCAAACGGTGCCGGACCGGCCGTGCCTCGCGACACCGTGCGCTCGCCCAGTAGCACGCGCCAGGACACGGAATCCGGCGCGCTGATCGTGACCTTGACGCGTCCGCCTGGCACCCACCGTGAAGGCTCCACCTCCACTGCGTGTACCGCGCGGTTCTCCGGCACCGAGAGCTCGGGTACGTGCACGATCACGGGGACGTCGTCGACCGCCACGAGTGAATCGAGCGCGCTGTGCTGCCCGTCGCTGAGTACGACAATCACGGGCGTTCGCGGTGCCCCCGCGTCAACGAGTGCACGGGCCCGCCGCAACGCGCCGTCCAGGTCTCCGCGTCCGGCGGATGGCTGCAGGGCGTCGATTTGCGCGGCCAGCGATGCGCCGCCACCCGCACTCACACGCCCGGCGCTTGTGACCAGCCACGCCCGGTCGTCAGGGGTGAGCTGTTCGGCCACATCGCGCGCGCCGGCCTGCAGGCGTGAAAACACGGTGCGTCCATCCACGACTGCGCTGGTGCTCATGGACTGATCGAGCACAATGGCCACCGCGATCGGCGGGTGCCCCGCGCCGCCGAGTTGCGCGATGGGTCTCGCGGCCGCTGCCACCAGCGCCAGTACGGCAATGAGGCGCAGCAGCAAGAGCAGTCGGTTGCGCACGGCCCGTTCGCGGCTGTGCTCTCGTTCCGTCTGCATCAGGAACCGCACGGCCGGAAACTCGACGCGACGAGTCACGCGTCGACGCAGCAAATGCACCAGGAGTGGTACACCCGCAAAGGCGGCCAGGCCAAGCAGGAATGGCGCGAGGAACGTCACGCGATAGGCATCCCGCCACGTCCGGCGGCGCGCACAAGCGCCCGCAGCGGCTGGCCAAACGGCTGATCGGTCATGGCCAGCGCGTACCGGGCGCCAACTTGCAGCAATCCCGTGCGCCACGACTCAAGCGCCTGACGGACCGTCTCCTGATACTCCGCCCTGATTTCACTGGGGGTGGCGGGCACGCTGATTCCGGATTCCGGATCCGTGAACACAGCTTCGGCGCCCTCGGGAAAATCGCGCTCGGCGGGGTCGAGCACGTGAAGCACCAGCACTTCGTGCCCGCGCGCTCGCACGGTGCGCAGTTGTTCAATCACCGGTGCCGGATCGACGAGCAGGTCTGACACCAACACCACGAACCCCGGTCGACGCACCAGATGCGCGGCTTGGGCCAGCGCCGGCACGAGGTCGCTCCCCAGGCCACCGGCAGTTTGCGAGAGCGAGGCGGCGAGGCGGAACCACTGCCCGGAGCGGGTGGACGGCGGAACCACCGATCGCAGGCTGTCATCGGCGCGCACGACCCCGACCGCGTCGCGCTGGCGAAGCAAGAGGAGCGCAAGGGCGCCCAGCATGTGTTCGGCATAGGCCAGTTTCGTAAGCCGAGTGGACAGACCGGTCCAGTTCATCGAGGCGCTGACGTCGAGCACCAGCATCGCGCGCGTATTCGTCTCCTCCTCGAACTGCTTGACCACCCAGCGATCGGCGCGGGCAGCGATGCGCCAATCGAGATAGCGCAAATCATCGCCGGGCTGATAGGGACGATGCTCCGCGAACTCCACGGAAAATCCCTTGCGGGGCGAGCGGTGCAATCCGGTGAGGAATCCGTCCACGACCCAGCGCGCCACCAGCTCGAGGTGACCGAGGGCGGCGAGCGCGGAGGGATCAAGCAGATCGGCGCGGGAGGGAGGCATCAAGACGGGAATAGTGGCGTAGCGCAGCGTAGAGTCCAAGGATCGGACGGCAATCCATTCGGCCGCACGTCACAGCGCCTGCCGGGATCCCTTCGCGTGCGATGGTGTACCAGCGTACGTTTCATAGTGTACCCGAGCGGCGTCGAAGTTGATCTCCTTCCTTTTTTGAGGACTTGGCCCATGGGTCTCGCTTCCCTCACAAGCGTTCGTGTGGCAGTGATTGGCGCGGCGGTGTTGTCACTCGTCGGCGTCCCTTCCTCCGCTGCATCCGCGCAGGACGCCTACCCCAAGGTCGAAGTGCGCCAGCTGGCCGGTGCCGGCTCGCGCTCGTGGGGGAGTTCGGCACGTGTCAAGCTCGACCGAGACGCGTTTGTGGTCGTCATCGAGCTGGGCGTGGACGGTCGCGCTCGCGTGGTCTTCCCCGAGTCGCCTCGTGAAAAGGCCTTTGTTCGCGCCGATCGCATTCTGTACGTGCCGTTGCCCAGCGCCGATGTGATGTTCATTCGCACGCAGCGCATGCGCACGCCCACGATCGTGGCGTTTGCGTCTGACGTCGCGCCGGATCTCTCGGAGTTCACCGACAAGTCATCGCGCTGGGACTATCAGTATGCGCTCGATTTCAACGGCCGCACGGAAGACGCGGTCCGCGATCTGGCCACGCTCATTTACGGCGATCCGAACATGCCGTACAGCGTATCCGAGAGTCATATCGCGCCAATGCTGTCATACTTCGCACAGAATGTACTCATCGACTGCGGCTACGTGCTCGGTGGTTCCAGTTCGATCGAGTTCACGAACTTTCTCTGGGATCTGTACGGTCCGTGGTCGCTGAACTCGGGCTTCCCGATCGGTTCGCGCACGCAGGCGTTCTGGAACCAGGGTCTTCTCGGCTCCTACCTGCCCTTTGGTCTCTCCGGCTTCTCGCGCTTTACAAGTCGCGGCGCGTGGGATCGATTCGGCGCGGGATGCGGCGGGTTGCAGCGATTCCAGCCGTTCACGATCGCGATCCTCGATCCGGGCTCCTTCAACCCGTACAACGCAGAAGGTGTCGACAACACCGGTGCCGTCGTGCCGCCGCCCAAGAACAGAACCGGCGGCGATCCGCGGAGTACGGTTGACGGTGTGAGCCTGGTGCCGGCTTCTCCGGCCGCGATTGCGCGTCGTGCAAACGCCGTCACGACGGCGGTCAACAGCGCACAAGACAATCGTGCCGCGCCGGTTCGCGAGGCGCATCAGGACATGATTCAGCGCGCCGAAGTCGCACGCACGATCGCGTTGCTCGCGTCCGGCGCGCCTCAGGGAGGCGTCATGCGCCCGCTGAGCCGGGGCGCGCGCGGAGGTTTCGGTGGGTCCGCCGGATACGGCGGCGCCGGTCAGGTCACGCGGTCTGGCACCTCGATGGGCGGTGGGAGCTCGACGGGCTTGGGAGGCAGCGCCAGTAGCGGCAGCTCGAGTGCCGGTAGCGGCAGCAGCAGCGCAGGCGAGGCCGAACGCGGCGGGTCCGCCGGCGGCGGCCGCGCTGGTTCGGGCGGCCGAACGCCACCACAGTAAGTTCTTTCCACGGCACCAGTGGGTCGTGCCCCGGCGCGACGGAGTGGCCCTTCCTGCTTGGTTCTGCGGGTGGGGCCACTAGCTTATCAAGGCTAGGTTCCTGCGCGGTGCGTCTGCCCGCGAGCGGGGCCGCCGGCGAGGACGCGTTCGCGTCCTCGCCCTGTCCCGATCTCCAAGAGTCCGTGCAGCTCGATCGCATTCGCAACTTCTGTATTGTCGCCCATATCGACCACGGGAAGTCCACCCTGGCCGATCGCCTGATCGAACACACAGGCACGCTGCAGAAGCGGGAAATGAAGGCGCAGATTCTGGACACGCTCGATCTCGAGCGTGAGCGTGGCATCACGATCAAGCTCAACGCGGTGCGGATGGCCTATGTCGCGGCCGATGGCACGTCGTATGAGCTGAACCTGATCGACACGCCGGGCCACGTCGACTTCACGTACGAGGTCTCGCGCTCGCTCGCGGCCTGCGAGGGCGCGATCCTGGTCGTCGACGCCTCTCAGGGCATTCAGGCGCAAACGCTCTCGAATCTCTTTCTGGCGCTGGACGCGGGCCTTGAGATCATTCCGGTGCTCAACAAGATCGACCTGCCGGGCGCGGAACCGGAGCGTCGCCGCGCGGAGATCGTGGAGTTGATCGGCTGCTTGCCGGAAGACGTGTTGTCGGTGAGCGCGAAAGAAGGCGTTGGCGTGCCGGCGTTGCTCGCGGCCGTGGTGGAACGGGTGCCGCCACCCACGGGCGATCTCGACGGCCCGCTGCGCGCGCTCATCTTTGATTCGTACTACGACAAGTATCGCGGGGCCATCCCGTCCATTCGCGTCGTCGACGGGGTGATCAAGAAAGGAATGAAGATCACCTTCGGCGCGTCGGACAACGTGTACGAAGTGTCTGAGGTGGGCTCGTTGCAGCCTAAGCAGACACCGGTACCGTCACTCGGCGCCGGAGAGGTCGGGTACGTGATCGCGTCGGTACGCTCGGTTCGTGAGACACGCGCAGGCGACACGATTTTCGATGCCTCGAACCGCGCCGAGGAAGCGCTGCCAGGCTACCGTGAAGTGCGCAGCTTTGTCTTCGCCGGCATTTTCCCAACCGACACGCAAGCGTACGAAACGCTGCGTGACGCGCTCGAGAAGATGAAGCTCAACGACGCGTCGCTGCAGTACGAACCGGAAACATCCACCGCCCTCGGCTTCGGCTTCCGCTGCGGATTTCTTGGATTGCTGCACATGGAAATCGTGCAGGAGCGTCTCGAGCGCGAGTACGATCTCGATCTCGTCACGACGGTGCCGAGTGTGGAGTATGTCGTGCATCTGACGGACGGCCGCACGATCAGCGTGGAGAATCCCGCGCTCATGCCGCCGGCCGTCAATATCTCGAGCATTGAAGAGCCGTATGTCAAAGCGCGCATCATGTGTCCCACCGAGTACATCGGTGCGATCATGACGCTCGGCAACGACCGCCGCGGCGTCTACAAGAACATGACGTACGTCGACACCGCGCGCGTGGAGTTCGACTGGGAGTTTCCGCTCGGCGAAATCATTCTCGACTTCTTCGACAAACTCAAGAGCGTGAGTCGTGGCTACGCCTCGCTCGACTATGAGCTCATCGAAAATCGTGCGAGCAAGCTTGTGCGACTCGATATGCTGATCAACGGCGAAGCGATCGACGCGTTCTCCGTGATCACGCATGCCGACAAGTCGTACGAGTGGGGCCGCAAGGTCGCCGAGAAACTGCGCGAACTGATTCCGCGACAGTTGTTCGAGGTCGCGATTCAGGCCACGATCGGGCAAAAGGTCATTGCCCGTGAAACCGTGAAGCCACTGCGCAAGGACGTGCTGGCGAAGTGTTACGGCGGTGACATCTCGCGCAAGCGCAAGTTGCTCGAGAAGCAGAAGGAAGGAAAGAAGCGCATGAAGCAGGTGGGAAGTGTGGAGATTCCGCAGGAGGCGTTTCTCGCCGTCCTGCAGGTCGACTGACGCGCGCCTGTGGCTTCCCTCGTCATCCAGACGTCGTTCCTGGGCGACATGGTACTTACCACGCCGCTGCTCGACCGGCTCGCGCGCCGCGGGCCGGTTGATGTGGTGGCGACGCCGCAGGGTGCGCCGCTGCTCGCCGGTCATCCCGCCGTGCGCGATGTCATTGTGTATGACAAACGCGGCCTCGCGCGCGGCTGGCGCGGACTGATGCGCACGGCGAAGGCGATTCGTCGGCGTGCCTCCGGAGAACCGCGCGGCACGACCGTCGCGTATCTGGCGCAGGGATCGCTGCGCAGCGCCACGCTCGCAGCGGTCGCCGGCGTGCCGACGCGCATCGGCTTCGACACCTCCGCCGGCCGCGCGCTCTACACGCGCCGCATTCGCTTCGAAGCCGCCAGTCATCACGCTGAGCGGTTGTGGCAGCTGGCGTCCGAAGATGAGGACGACGCACGTCCTGCGTCGCCGCTGCATCCGCGTCTGTATCCTTCCGCCAACGATCACGCCGCCGCTGCGACACTGCTCACATCGGCCGGCCTGCCATCAGGCGCCGCGATTCTTATTCTTGCGCCGGGCAGCGTGTGGGCCACCAAACGCTGGCCGCACTACGCCGAGCTCGCCGTGGCGCTGCACAGGGATCCGCGCACTGCGAACGCACGCATTGTGATCATTGGCGCCGCCGCCGACGGCAACGTCGCGCGGGAAATTTCGCAGGCCGCACAAGCGGCCAGCGTGCCGCTGCCGATCGATGCCACAGGACGGCTCTCCTTGCTCGGCTCGGCGGCGCTTTTGGCACGCGCCGGCGCCATCGTCACCAACGACTCGCTGCCGCTTCATCTGGCCTCGGCCATGGGCATTCCCACCGTGGCGCTCTTCGGGCCGACCACGCTGGCCCTCGGTTTCGGCCCGCTCGCGCCGCATGCGGAGGTGTTGGGCATGGAGGGATTAGCTTGTCGTCCATGTCACGCGCACGGTCCGATGACCTGTCCGCTCGGTCACTGGCGCTGCATGCGGGATCTTTCACCCGGCCGCGTCGTGGACGCCGTGGCCGATGTCATGCGCGTGGCGCGCTGATTTGCCCCGCGCTTCATTTTCACCCGACCGTCCATGTCCGCTCTCTCGACGTCCTACATTCTCGGTGTTGATCTCGGCGGCACCAACATTGTGGTAGGTGCAATGCCTTCGGACGGTCGCTCGATGCATGCGGTGCGCACCGAGCCCACGCGTGCCGAAGACGGTGCGGACGGCGTGACCGCCCGTATCGCGCGCATGGT
Organism: Gemmatimonadales bacterium; assembly: GCA_038224035.1. Taxonomy (GTDB): domain Bacteria; phylum Gemmatimonadota; class Gemmatimonadetes; order Gemmatimonadales; family Gemmatimonadaceae; genus JAABRT01. The sequence continues at coordinate 836 of JBBRFQ010000124.1, read as the reverse complement.
GGAAGCAACGATCGCGGAGACAATGGCCGAGACTGGCGTAACGCGCGCAGACTTTGCCGGTGTTGGGATTGGTGCGCCAGGCCCGCTGGACCGCGAGACGGGCGTGGTGTTGATCACGCCCAATCTCGGCTGGACCAACTACCCGCTGCGCGACCGCATCTCCGACGCGGTTGGGCTGCCCGCCGCACTCGACAATGATGCGAACTGCGCGACGCTCGGCGAGTGGTGGATTGGCGCCGCGCGCGGCGCACAACACGCGATCGGTCTCACGATCGGCACCGGCATTGGCGGCGGGCTGATTCTGAACGGCGCGTTGTATCACGGGGCGTCGGGGATTGCCGGAGAACTTGGGCACACATCCATTGACGCGAACGGGCGGCGCTGCAAGTGCGGCAGTTACGGTTGCCTTGAAGCCTACGCCTCCGGGCCGGCGATTGCCGTACGCGCCCGTGAGGCGCTTGACGGTGGCGAGAGTTCGCTGTTGCCGTCGTTGGTAGACGGCGACCTGGATCGCATCACGGCTCAGACCGTGTACGACGCCGCCGAGCGGGGTGACCAGCTGGCACTCGGCGTCGTGCGCGCCACCGCCGGATTCCTCGGCACTGGCATCGCAAACTTGCTCAATATCTTCAATCCGGAAGTTGTGGTGATCGCGGGGGGAGTGACGCAGGCCGGCGACGCGCTGTTTGAGCCGCTGCGTGCGGAAGTACGACGACGCGCCTTCAAGCCAGCGGTCGCGGTGTGCCGGATTGTGCCGGGCGAGTTACCAGGCACAGCCGGTGTGGCGGGTGCGGTCGCGACGTACAAAACGCGGGCCGGACTTTGAGCGGATGGTT
>JBBRFQ010000123.1:0-10886 GCA_038224035.1 Gemmatimonadales bacterium | reverse complement strand
TCAACGCTAAGCTGGCCGCTCAGCCGCGGACGCTCCCATGTGCCGGTCAGCGCAATGTCGGTATCAAGCTGCCCCACACCCTTTTGCAGCGACGGGAACACGGATTCCAGCAAGCCAAGATCGACCGCGCGACTGGTGACGCGCCCCGTGAGCGGTTCATCGAGCAGTCGCCGACGGCCACCCGCAATCGCCAGATCCATCGGCAACGACGCCGACGCGGTCAGTGCCGAGCGACCATCCAGAGACAGCGCCACATCAGCTGCGACGCGCTGATCGGCGTATCGCGCCGTCGCATCGAGTTGCCCGAGCGTCACCGCGCCAAGCCGCGCCTCCCGCAGTCCGAGTGTGCCTTCGAACTGCGGGCGTTCTCTCGTGCCGACGAGTCGTACCGACGCGCCGATCGTGCCGCCCCACGCCGACGATGGACGAAACAGCGCGCCGAGTTCCGAGAGTGGCAGCTGCACGGCCTCCATCGCGCCGGCCACGGTGCCATCGGCCGTCACCGCGCCACGCGCCGAGAGCGTGCCACGCACCGAGTGTTGCCAAAGCAACGAATCGAGACGTATCGCCCGGCCGGTGCCAAGCATCACCGTCGCCGGCCAGGCGAGTGAGAACGACTCACCGCTGCTGTCCACCAGCGCGCGCAAGCCGTTTGACCGCAGCGCCGCCAATCGTGCCGGTGATGGCGTGCGCACATCGAACCGGTGTACCGTCACGCGCACCGAATCCGCCACACGCACTGCGCCACCGGCGACATTCACCGCGGCCTCCGATGAGGTGCGCATCGACGCGGAGAAACGTTCCGGCAAACGATCGGACAGCGACACGGTGCCAACGATCGCATCGGCGTCGATACCCGCCACGCGCGCGGAATCCACCGTCAACTGGCCTGTGCCGCTCGTGCGACGCAACGCATCGTTGAGGGTGAGTCGCAGGGCCACGCGCCCCGCCGACGTGGTGCCCACGAGGACATCGCGCGCGTCAGCCGCAAACGCCGCGTGAATACCCACCGCATCGGCGGTATCGAGTGAGCCGGCGATGGTCGCCCGCAATCCGAAGGAGCCTTCAATCGGGAGTCGCGCACTCGAATCGGACGCACTGCTGTCGACCGTGCCGAAGAGTTGCGACCAGCCGGCGAGCGCGCGTAATCCGCCGAGTGAATCGGCGTCGATGCGGACGCGCAGCGTATCACGCGTTTGCGCGGTGAGGCCGAACGCACCGCCCGCTACCCCGCGAAACGCCGCGCTTTCCACGGATAGCGAGTCCACATGCATGCGGCCCTCGTCAAAACGCAGCGCGAGTGTGGCGGCGTACACCGGCACATCACCCACCCGCGATGATCGCTCCGACAACTCGGCGCGTGCCGCTCCGGCCATCGTGGCCAGCGATGCGCCGCGAACATCGAGTTGTGCGGTGAAGCCGAGGAACGTTCGGGGCATTGCCGTATCGGCGAGCAGCGTGCGCACATCCGCGCCGGCCACTCGCAATGTGCCCGTCACACGGAAGTCCGGCTCGAACGCGTCCATCGTGCCATCAAACGCAATCTCTCCGCCCGCTCCGGCCAAGGCCGTGACCAGCGAAAAGTCTTCGACCAGTCCGTTCGCGCGAATCGGTCCCACTGCCAAACCGCGCAGCGGCAGTCCGGGGTACGACTTCGCCATCGTGGTATACGACAACGGCGCAGCGATCAGATCCACATCAAAACCGGTGCCGGTATCGTACAACGTGATGCGCCCGCTGCCTGTGACACGCGAGGTGTCGCCCGGCCCATCCGTGTGGACCAGCGACGCATTCGAGAACCGCACGTCGGTCCAGATGGAATCGAGCACCATGTTGCCCGACACAATGCCGCCCAAATCGGCAAAGCGCGGATTCACATACCGAGGCGTGCGCAGGTCGAGCTGATCCAGCACCACGTCGGTGCCGAGAAACTGCGCGAATGCCGGCTCGTATACATTGAGCAATCCGCGCAGCGAACCGCTGGTGATCGCCCCCGGTACGTGTGCATCGGCGTACGTGAGCTGTGATTCGTCAATCCTGAAGCGGGTGACCGGTCCGCCGCGCGCCACCACGCGACCGGTGATCGCTCCCTGCCAGTCGTACGGAAACGGCTCGGCGTTCATCCAGCGCAACATGTCGGTGTGCAACGGTTGCAGATCCACCGCGACGTCGGTGATGCGAAGCAATGTGTCGCCCACCCCAAAGGTCATGTTGCCGCGCAGGCGCGAACTCAGCGCGCGCGCATCCATGTCGGTGATCACGTAGTCGATCACGCGCAGATTGCGCGGATCATTGCGAATGTGAAGATCCGTACGCCCGCCGCCCACGTGCGGCAACACCGGACTGATCCACGCGATATCGCTGAAGGCCACCGAGTCGCCGCGAATGCGCAGGTTCCAGCGCATCGGCAGGCCGCCTCCCCAGCTCACCGTTCCCGACGCCGTTCCGCCGGAATGTGCCAGCTCAATGCGGCCATCATCAACGAACAACGTGTCTTTGACGATGCGCACGGTTCCCGAGGTGTGCCGGAACCAGAACATCGGATCGGTCTCCACCGCCTCGAGATGTCCCACCTGCAGTCGCACTCCTGTGCTGTCGGGGTGCGCCAGGCGCGACGCGCCGAGCGTCGCGTTCAAACGCAGCCAGCGACGGATCTTCACCAGACGATCACCTTCGCGGCGCACTTCCACATCGCGGCGCGCGAGATTGAACGCAATCGCACTGTCGCGTCGGGCACCGCGCAGCGAGTCAACCGGACGCCACGCCTCCACCAGCGACACGTTGCCCTCGTGAATATCGAGACTGTCCACCCGAATCCAGTCGCCGAAGCCACGCGAGCGCGGCGGCGCACCGGCCACGGGGCGCGACGTGCGCAGCGCCCGCATCCAGTTCCAGTCGTCGTTGCCGTAGTCCACCAGATGCACCACCGGCCGCGTGACCTGGGCGTAACGCACGACAATGCGGCGGTCGAGCAGATCGCGCGGATCATACTCGAGGCGCACCGGGCCAGTACGAAGGAACGGAGTGCCGTCCGGCGCGCGCAGGTCGATCGAATCGATCGTAATGCCCGTGAACAGCGTACCACCAACGCGGCCTACATACAGCGTACCCGGAATCGCGGTGCGCAAGACCGGCAGCGTCGCACGCAGCAGCGTCTCGCGACCACGACCGGTCTGCGTGAGTACTGCACCAGCGCCAACCGCGAGCAGCAACACACCGAGCAATAGTCCGGCGGCGGTGAAGACGATTGTGCGTGGTCTGGCCATGTCAGAACGCCTGTCCGATCCAGATGCTCGGATTCAACCGACGCAGAAACCCGCCGCGCTGCGCCGGTCGGAATGACGTCGGGCACGCGCCCGCCGCCTGCGTCGCCGGATCGTCCACCGCAGCACCCGCGGTCACCGGCAGGGTGTTGCCGGGACTCACGCAGTACAGCGGCGCGATGCCGGCCTGCAGCGGCGCGTTGAAATACGCGGCGCCGGCGGGCAACCGGTACGGGTTGTATCCGAGGTCCACGCGAATCGCACCGAACGGCGATACGATGCGCACACCCACTCCCGGCGTCCACTTCACACCGGGCGCATCATCGCCGAGTTGTTGCACACCGATCACATCACCGCGATTCCACAGCCGACCGATATCAGCGAACGCAGCCCACGACAACAATCCGCGCAGCACCGGACTCGGCACCTGCAACTCCACATTGCCCACCAGCAACGTGTTGCCGCCCACCGGGACCACGCGTTCTTCGAACGTGCCTTCCGCCGTGCGATAGAAGGTGGTGCCGCCGTCGGACACGGTGTCGAGTGCCGACACGATGTACACTGCAGGTCCGAGTTCATTCTGCCGGAAGCCGCGCACCGTCGTGGGGCCGCCCGCATAGAGTCGCTCCTGCGGTGGAATGAACCCGCCCACACTCGGCTGCGTGCCACCGCCGAACACCACACCGCCGCGTACGTGTGCCAGCAGCACGGCGCCGTCGCCGATGTTCGTGTACCATGTCACATCGGTCACCAATCGATTGAACTGCTGTGATGCGTCGGATCCCACCAGCGTGCTTGCATGCCGCACATCGAGTCGCGCGGTGAATCCACGTGTCGGACGCAGCGGATCGTCGGAGCCGTCGTAGTTCACCGCGTAGCCCAACGCCGCCAATCGTGTGTTGCGCTGGAGAAAGGAGCGTGACTCAGCGTCGCAGGAGTTGAACACCGCGCAAAAAAACGCGGGCTCCGCCTCCGTGCGCCCGAGCTCCATCTGATAGCTCAACGTGCTCGGAAAGCGTGACTGCAACAGGTTCGTGACCGAGAGCGCACCACCGATCGGTGTCCGACGAAGAAACGCGCGGTACTCGCTCAGCGTTGAGCTATAGAGTGACAGGGTGGGCAGCCGTGAGCGCCGGCCGGCGGTCGGCTGACGCAGCGTCATACCGGCGTAGTAGTTGAGCTTGCGGCTGTATGGGTCCTGACGTGCCTGCTGTTGGCACAGTCCCTCGGCGCCGTCGAGCGGCTCACCGAGTCCCACCTTGGAGACGCGTCCCGTGAGCTCAAGCCGCGGCGCCCACGAGACAAAATCGCGATCCGTGAACGCCCCCTGCATGCGCACACAATCGAGCGTGGCCCAGCCGATGCCGCCTTGCGCCGTGAACCGGTCCCCCTCAAGCAACCGTACCGTCAGGTCGATCACGCTGTCGCCCGCTGTCGGTTCGCGATCCATCTGCAGATCCACGCGCCGAAACGCATCGAGCTGATACAGCGATCGTTGCGCATTGATCAGCGCGCGCGCGCTGTACCAGTCGCCGGTGTGCACATTGATCACCCGACGAATCGTCGCATCCGACACGCCACCCGCGGCACTCGCCGAGTCCACCACGACGCGTACCGTGCCGATGCGCGCGCGCGTGCCGGGCACGGCGAGCACCTCCACATCAGCCGTTCTCGCGCGTTCGTCGGTGGTGTACGCGAGCAACGCTTCCGCGCCGGCCCAGCCATTGTTGCGCAGGCCGCGCACGAGTGAGTCCCGTCCCGCTTCGAGCGCCTGCCGGTCGAACAACCCACCGGCGCGCAGCGGAAATTCGCTCACGAGCGCAGCGGCGTTCATCACGCTATCGAGTCCACGCAGCGACAGCGTCGCGACGCGCATCGGCGCGCCCTCGGCAATCGCGAACACGACGCTGATGATGTTCTCGCGCAATGTTTCCACGATCGTGTCCACGCGCACTTCCGGATACCCGCGTCGACGGTACAACACCTCGAGACGCTGCACATCGAGCGCAAACTCGACGGGATCGAGACATCGCCGGGTGCCGAGGAACGGCAGCCCCGCGAATGACGATGGCAATGTCGCCACGGTGGACGCGAGTTCGAGCGTGGTGAACTCGCGATTCCCCGTGAACCGTCGTGACCGAACCTCGCGGTCGCCGCGCTCGCAGGAAAAGTCCTGCGCCGACACCGCCAGCGGAGCGCACAGACACGCTCCGATCACTCCACCGACGCGCAGGACTCGCACCGCCAACGCGCGAAGATGCGCTTGGGGCGACAGGACAAGGGCCTTGAGCAGGCGCATGAGCGGGCGATCGGGAACGACGTGAATGTTGAGGGGGTCCGAGTTTGAGTGCAGATTTCGAATTATACCCGAAACACCTCGTCCTCGTCCCTATTCTTCGTATGCGGATTTCTCTCTGCCGTCCCGCGGTCGCTCTGGCGGCCGCGCTGCCGCTGCTCTTCGCCTGCCAGGGCGCTGACCGCAGTGTGCAGCGTCACACCGTGGTCGACTCCCGGGACTGGTACGATCCGCGCTCGCTCGACCCGGCGCGCTCCACCGACGTACCGACGGGTCGCGCCGTCGCGTACCTCTTCGATGGTCTGACACGCTTCTCGCCCGATGCGACCGTTGAACCGGGGCTCGCGGAACGCTGGGAGATCTCCGACGATGGCCTGCGCTACACCTTCCATTTGCGCGCCGGAGTGCTCTTTCACGACGGCCGCACACTCAAGGCGTCGCATGTCACGGAGAGCTTCCGGCGCGTGCTCGACCCGACCTCCACGGGTGGACGAGGCTGGCCGCTCTATCCAATTCGCGGCGCGCGAGCGTACAGCGAAGGCAAAGCCGCCCGCATCGACGGCCTCGCGGCACCGGACGATTCAACAGTCATCATCACGCTGCAGGAACCGCTCGCGATCTTTCCAAAGCTGCTCGCAATGCCCGTGGCGTCCGTGGTCCCCGACGGTGTCGGCGAGGACTTCGGCGAGAAGCCAATCGGTACCGGCCCGTGGAAGCTGGTGGAGTGGCGCCATGATGACTATGTGAAGTTCGCGCGCAACGATGCCTACTTCGGCGGCGCGCCGGCAATCGACACGCTCATTGCGCGCATCATTCCGGAGCCCAGCACTGCCGTGGCCGAGTTTGAGAGCGGCTCCGTGGACATTCTCTACATTCCCGAAGATCAGACGGCGAGCTGGCAAAGCACCCCGGAACGGCGCGCCATGCTGTACAACGCGCCGGCGCTGCGCCTGTGGTACGTCGGCGTTAACGTAACGCGCGGTCCACTGGCCGACGTGCGTGTGCGGCAGGCCATTGCCCACGCCATCGATGCCAGGCAGTTGCTCGACCGATTGCTCGGTGGGCGTGGACGTCTGGCCGCGGGTGTGATTCCGCCATCGCTTGAGGGTGCCGACACACTGCGTGCGCCCTACGCGTTCGACATCGCACGATCCAAACAGCTGCTCGCCGAAGCGGGATTCCCCAACGGCATTGATGTGGAACTCTGGAGTTCGCAAACACCGCCGTTCCCGCGCATTGCCGAATCGATGCAGGCATTTCTCGGGCAGGCTGGCATTCGCGTGAAACTCGTACAGCGCGACGCATCGTCGGTGCGCGAAGCCGCGCGCAACGGACAGGTGGATCTCATCCTCAAGGATTGGTACGCCGATTACCCGGACGCCGAGAACTTCCTGTATCCGCTGCTGCATTCGGACAATCACGGTGTCGGGGGGAACGTGTCGTTCTACGCGAACGCCGCGTTTGATTCACTCGTGACGCAGGCGCGACGCGAAGGTCGCGATGCCGAACGCATGCTGCTGTATCGCCAGGCCGACGCGCTGGCGCACCGCGATGTAGGGCTTATCCCGCTGTTCTTTTATAACGAACTCTATGCGGTGCAACCATGGGTGCAGGGGTTTGAAGTGCCGGTGATCTTCAACGGACAGCGGTGGACCAACGTGTGGCTCGGCGTGCCGTGATCCGGCAACGTGTCCCGCAGGCGCTGACCCGCATGCTGTGACCCGTTCCCTGTACAGCATTCAGACCAGATCCACGTGCTGACGCTGCTCGCGCGGCGTCTCACGCTCACGATTCCCACCCTGCTGGGCGTGCTCGTGGTGGTGTTTCTGTTGCTGTATGTCGCGCCCGGTGATCCGGTGCTCGCGATGGTGGGCGAGCGCGCCGACGAAGCCACAATTGCGAGATTGCGAACCGAGCTTCGCCTGGACGACCCGCTCATCACGCAGTTCGTGCACTACACCGGCGGCGTGCTGCGCGGCGATCTGGGCACCTCGTACGTCACGGGCAGACCGATCCTCGGCGATCTGCTGGACCGGTTCCCGCGCACGTTGTTGCTCGCGGCCGCGGCGATGACGCTCGCGATCGTGCTCGGTGTCACGGTGGGCGTGTTGTGCGCCATCAAACCCAACGGCTGGTTTGATCGTATCACCCTCGCACTCACGTATCTGGGGATTTCGTTCCCCGTGTACTGGATTGGCCTGTTGCTCATCGTGGCGTTCTCGGTATCACTGCGCTGGTTCCCCGCCTCCGGCTACGGCGGCATCCAATATCTGGTGCTGCCCGCACTCGCACTCGGATCGCGCTCCATCGCCTACCTCGCACGCATGACCCGATCATCAATGCTCGAGGTGCTCGGCGCAGACCACGTGCGCACCGCACGCGCCAAGGGACTCACCGAGTTCACCGTGCTGAGGCGGCACGCACTGCGCAACGCGCTCATTCCGGTGGTCACGGTGATCGGACTCGATTTTGGCGGCTACCTGACGGGCAGCATTCTCACCGAGACCATTTTTTCATGGCCGGGGATCGGGCGGTATGTGGTGAACGCGATCTCGCGACGCGACCTGCCGGCCGTTCAGGGGGCGGTGCTGTTTTTGTCGGTGGTATTCGTGACAGTGAATCTGCTAACGGATCTGCTGTACGCAAAGGTCGATCCAAGAGTGCGAGCGCAGTAGCGCTCTGCGCAGCAGGCGCAAACCGTCAACTGTAAACTGTTCACCGAAACCGTGAACCGAAGGCGCGATTGCCGCGGTACACGTAGAGGGCGTAGCTGGCGGCAACCGTTGACCAACAACCGTTGACCAACAACCGTTTACGGTAAACAGTTGTTGGTTAACGGTGGTCGGCATTTACTGGCATTTGTTCGGGCCGTCAGGATCGCGCTTTCAGTTTACGGCACGGGTGTACGGTGAACAGTTCACGGTATGATCCGTGAACCGTGAACCGTCTGCCGTCTACCGTCTACCGTCAACCGAAACCGTTCACCGAAGGCGCGATCGCGGCGGTACACGCCACGTGCGTAGCGACGGAGTTGCCGTTGACCGTTCACCGTGAACGTCAGTCTGCCTTCTGCCCGAACACCGCGAGATTACTCGAGTGCCCCGGCGTGACCTTCTTCTCCGGGTACACCCAGTGCACCGCCTGATTCACCGCGATCGCCGCTTCACTGAACCCTGACGCGATCAGCTTCAGCTTCCCCGGGTACGTCGTGATATCGCCTGCCGCGTAAATGCCCGGTCGTCCCGCTTCCATCATGCTGTTAACGACGACCTCGTCCTTCTCAAGCGCCAGCCCCCACTCGCCAAGCGCACCAAGATCGCTCACGTAACCAAGCATTGGCAGAATCACGTCGCACTCTACATCGCGCGTCAGCTTGCTCTTGATGTCACGCAGCGTGATGCCTCCCAGTGTGTCGTGGCCATTCGGGATCACCGCATCGAGTTCGTGGAACGTGTGAATGTCCACGTTCTCGCCGTTCGCGGCCGCCGCCTGCACTTCCGACACCGTGGCCGCATGGGCCCGAAACCGGTCGCTGCGGTGCACGAGTGACACATGCGCGGCGCGCGTGCGCAACTGTGCGGCCCAGTCAAACGCCGAATCGCCGCCGCCGATGATCACCACGCGCTTGCCGATGAACCGATCCGGGTTCGTGACCACATCTTCAATGCCACGACCGTACCACGGCTCGGCGCAGGCCTGCGGCAGACGACGTGGCTTGAACGCACCGATGCCGGCGGCAATGATGATCGAGCGCGTGGCAAAGCGACCCGTCTCGGTGACCAGCACGTAGTGATCGTCTTCCTGCTCGAGCGCGACCACGCGCTGGTTCAGGTGCGCCGGCAGCCCACTTTCCCGGTGAAACTGACCCGCCTGTTCGGCCAGATTCTTGACCAGATCCTTGGCCAGTACGCGCGGATAGCCCGCCACGTCAAAGATGTACTTTTCCGGGTAGAGCGCCGTGAGCTGTCCTCCGAGCTCCGGCAGCGCATCGATGATCTGCGCGGTGGCACCGCGCATGCCGGCGTAAAACAGCGCGAACAGCCCCGTGGGGCCGCCGCCGATGATAGTGATGTCGTGGATCATTGCTGAGAATTTAACCGGTTCAGCGCCGTTTTTCCTCCAGGGAGGCGGCGCATTAGTTTCCAATACATGAAGATCTATACGAAGACCGGCGATGCCGGTGCAACGGGGCTGTTTGGTGGCGGCCGCGTTGAAAAAGACCATCCGCGTGTCGAAGCCTACGGCGACGTCGATGAACTCAACGCCGCACTGGGGCTCGCGAGATCCATCGAGCTCATGCCGCGCATCGACGAAGTGCTCGTGCCCATCCAGCGCGATCTGTTCGCCATCGGGGCGCTGCTCGCCACGCCCGACCACGAAAAGATGCGCGAGCAACTGCGCAAGGCGCGGATCGACGACGAGCGCATCGGCGAGTTGGAGCGGGCGATTGATGCGGCAGAAAGCGAGCTCGAACCGCTCACCAGTTTCATTATTCCGGGCGGAACGCCGAAAGCCGCCGCGCTGCACGTGGCGCGCACTGTGTGCCGTCGGGCCGAACGTCGCGTGGTGCGACTGGCGCACGACATCGAGCTGCCGTCATTGACCGTGATCTATCTCAATCGCCTCAGCGACCTGCTCTTCACGCTCGCTCGGCTCGCCAACAAGCGCGCCGGAGCCGGCGAGGTCACCTGGTGAGCAGCCTGCGCGAGCCTCACGACCGTGCCACCGACCGTGCCACCCACCGTGCCGCCCACGTTGCCACCCACCGTGCCACCGACCGTGCCACCGACCGCATCGTCGGCTTCGCGCAGCGCCCACGCTGAATTGTCAGCAGCATGAGCAGTCGATTCGCGTCGCTCGATCTGTCGCTGTCGTATCCGGTCATCGTCGCGCGCGGCGCGCTGGGCGAGTTGTTCGCGCTCGTGAGCCAGCATGCTCCGAACCATCGGTACGCGGTGATTTCCGATGCCACGGTGCATGAGATCTACGGCGCGCGCGCGACGGCTGGGTTTCCGGGTGATCGCACGCTCCGGCTCACTGTGCCGAGCGGCGAAACGTCCAAGTCCTGCGCCCAGTGGCAGCGGCTGTGCGATGCCCTGCTCGAATGGGGCGCGGGACGCGATACCACGGTAGTCGCCATCGGTGGCGGTGTGACCGGCGATCTGGCCGGATTTGTCGCCGCCACCTTGCACCGCGGTGTTCCCGTGGTTCAGGTGCCCACCACACTGCTGGCGATGGTTGACAGCGCGGTGGGTGGCAAGACCGGAGTGGATACACCCACCGGCAAGAACCTCATCGGCGCATTTCACGATCCGTCACTCGTGGTG
>JBBRFQ010000122.1:0-10914 GCA_038224035.1 Gemmatimonadales bacterium | reverse complement strand
AATGCCACCGACGAACTTTCGCCCACGAATATCGTACCGGCGTGACGCAGCGCGGCGAGCGTGTTGTCGCGCACATCATCGGCGACGGCGAGCAACAAATGTTCCGCCGCCCACTCATTTGCGAACGCCACCGCTTCCGACAAGCCATCCGTTGTCAGAATGGCACCGCGTGAGGCCAGCGCTTCACGTACAATCGAGGCACGCGGCGTCATAAGCACCTGTTCGGCGAGTGCCGCGTACACCGCGTCCGCCACGTCGACACCACCAACCGCGAGCGTGATCACCGCCGCCTGCGGATCATGTTCCGCCTGCGCAATCATCTCGCGCGCGATTACATCGGGCGACGTTGATGCGTCGGCAATCACCAGCAGTTCACTCGGCCCGGCCGGCGAATCGATGGTCACGTGCGACACCAACTGCAGCTTCGCTTCCGCAACGTACGCGTTGCCCGGACCCACAATACGATCCACACGCGGCACTGACTCCGTGCCGAGCGCCATCGCGGCAACCGCACCGGCACCGCCGAGGGCGAACACGCGATCGACACCGGCGAGTTCGGCCGCGGCGAGCACCACATCGCTCGGCAATCCCGTCGCGGTGGGCGGCGAACACACAATCACCTCGCCAACACCAGCCACACGCGCGGGCACTGCACCCATGAGCAACGAACTCGGATACGCGGCGCGCCCACCCGGCGCGTACACACCCACACGCGAAAGCGGATCGGGACGGCGGCCGATCACAATACCCGGTTCGGGCGACACTTCCGTCGCCTGCGGAAGAAACGCCGTGTGCACCGTGGTAATGTTCCTGACAGCACGTTCGAGCGAACGACGAAGCGACGGATCAAGTGCGTCGAGCGCGCGGGTCCATTCGGTGCGCGCCACATCGAACACCTCGAGATGCACACCGTCAAACTGCGCGGCGAAGTCACGCAGCGCCGCGTCGCCGCGTGTGCGCACTTCGGCAATCATTTCACTCACCTGGGTGCGCACTGCCGTATCGGTGCTGCCATCACGTGCCATGAGCACGCGACGAAGATCGGCGTTGAGCTCGCCGACTGGGCCGCGCGCACGCAGCGCAAGAGCCGACGTCGCACTCATGGCACGAGTCGTTCAATGCGCGTCACGAGCAATCCTTCCGCGCCGAGCGCGCGCAACTGCGAGATCACGCGATACACCGACTTCGCCGGTACCACGGCGTGTACCGCGACGTACGAACCGCCGTTCATGATGTCCACCACGGTCGGCCCGTTGAGTCCGGGAAGCACCTGCTTCACCTCTTCAAGCGCGGTGCGCGGCACGTTCGCCATGAGGTATCGCTGACCACGCGCCCGGATCACGGAGCCGAGCGCCGTCACAAGCTCTTCGAACTGCGCGCGGCTGGCATCATCCCCATTGCGCGGGCCATTCGTGGCGGTAATGAGCCGAGCCGAGCTCTCGAGCACCGTCTCCACCTCACGCAGCCCGTTCATCTTGAGCGTCGATCCGGTCGAGGTCAGATCCACCACGATATCGGCGATGCCCAGATGAGGCGCGATCTCTGCGGCGCCGGACACCGGCACCACTTCAACCGGTCGCCCACGCTCGGCGAAAAAGCGCGCCGTGATACGCGGAAACACTGAAGCCACCCGCACGGGCTGGCCACCGGCACCGATCTGATCGACGCTGGTGATCCCGGAGTCGTCCTTTGCGGCCACCACCAGTCGACAACGACCAAACCCGAGGTCAAGGTGCTCGACCAACTCCCGTCCGGACTCGTTCACCAGATCCCAGCCGGTCACACCGGCGTCGGCCGCGCCGTCGGCCACAAACTCCGGGATATCCTGCGCGCGCACGAAGATCGCTTCAAACTCGCCGCCGAGCGATGCCGTGAGCGCGCGCTCGCCGGCGGCGCGCACCTCAAGACCGGCGTCATTAAAGAGGGCGCGGGTTTCTTCACTTAGCCGCCCCTTGTTGGGCAGCGCAATTCGCAACATTGATGGCTCGATGAGAAAAACGGGTGACGGAGGCCGAGGCCTCCAGCGGAACCCGAGGAGCTGCTGGGCAACAAAAAGGCCCATCCTCGGGAGGACGGGCCAGCGGGCATGCAAGGCGTAAGAACTGGAAGCGAGATCAGGCTTCCAACAACACGCACAGCAGACCGCGACCCGTAGGGCCGTGTCCATGATGCACGTGACGGTGATGCTGCCGAGCGCTCTGCATGCGAAAAGGTTAGCGGGGGAGGGCGACTGAGGTCAAGGGAGCAGCGCGCCGACCCGGAGCGGATCAGGGGCTTTTCACTCGGGAACCCTTGGCATGACGAGTGCCTTGTGAATATATTCACATGGTTCGCAGGCGTTCTGCGGGCGCTTACGCTCTTGGACTTCGGTCCATATACGTCCGATCAGGCTCTGGAGGCCTTTCGACAATGCGGTATCTTGGATTTGCAGTAGTAACGGGCGCGGCCATGTTGCTTGGCGCGTGCGGTGGTGGTGACAAGGCGGCCGAGACGACACCGGAAGCGCCTGCGATGGAAGCACCGGCCGCCGAGATGGCGCCTGCCGCTGGTGCGGCTCAGGCCATCACGGGTACGATTCACGAAGTGAAGATGATTGGCGACGCGACCTACCGTTACGAGCCAGCTGAACTCACGGTCAAGGCCGGCGACGGCATCAAGTTCGTGTTTGTCAGCGGTGGCCCGCACAACGTTGCGTTTGACGCGACGCTGCTTCCGGCCGACGTGAAGACGCAGCTGATGGCCAATATGCCGAACCAGGCCAGCGAGTTGATGGGCCCGATGATGCTGGCCGCTGGCGAAGAGTACACTCTGTCGTTGGCTGGCATCACGCCGGGCACGTACGAGTACTTCTGCACGCCGCACCTTGCGATGGGCATGAAGGGCAAGATCACCGTCACGCCGTAATCACACGCCTGACGATGCATGGCAGGACCGCGGGGGCTGGCGCTGAGCGCTGGCCCCCGCGTTGCTTTGTAGAGTGTCCGATTCACCCGTGAACCGACGTTCTCCAGCCAGCAGCGGCCTTGCCCGCTGGTCGGGCGCCCGCGCCCGTAATGCGTTGCGCCGAGTCAGACTCATGTCGACCGTCGGCGCCTTGGTCGGATTGAGTGCGCTGTTTCTGCTCCAGATGCTGCCGCGCGAAGCGGATCGTGCGTTGCGAGCGCGCGTGGCCGCACTACCACCCGCGATTGACACCGCCTCGCTGCAATGGCTGCTCGTTCGCGCGCGCGACTCCGTACGTGCGCGCCAACAACACCTCGAGGGGTTGCAGGCGCAGCAGCAGCGGGATTCCGTGTTCGTCGTGTCCGTAACTGATGCCGCCGGCGTGTCGCGCGTTGTCGTGGGCGATACGCTCCGCGCACAACTCGCCGAACAACTCCGCCTTGCCCGCGAGATTCCAGTGGTGGAAGGATTTCTCGCACTCGCCGCCGCCCCGGCGCTCGCATCGGACTCGCTGGCGCAGCTGCTCGCCGATTCATTGCGGGACGCCGAGCGTGAGCGCGGCGCCTTCGCAGCGCTTGGTGGCCCGGATCTCCGCTATCGCGCGCTGCAAGCGCGCGTGTCGGCACTGGGCGAGCGCCTGGTCGAACGGGCCATCGAGCGACTGCGTGACGATGTCGCGTCCGAGCGACCGGCCGAGTTGCTGGCCGATACCGCCCTCGCCGCCGCACAGATCGCACTTCGGATCGCCGCCGATTCTGTGATTGAACTCGAAAACAGCGTGCGCCGTGCGACCGAGTGGAATAGCAACCGGGAAACACAGGAAGGTGCGCTGCGCGCCGACGAGCCGATTCGCGTGCCTTTTGTGCCCATGCTGCTGGCCGTGTTGACCATTGCGACATCGACGGGGTATCTCGCCGCGTTTGCGGTGGAGTGGCGCCAACCGCGCATTGCCGACGTCGCCGAAGTCGCCACACTGGTACAACACGCGGGTGGTGACGCGACGATTGTGATGCAAGCCCTCGCGTCACACGCCCGCCCGCGGCGGCGCGCGGCTGATCGCACCCTGCCCGCAGTGATGCGACGTGATCCTGCGCTCTACGTTCGACTGCACCAGCAGCTGAGTACGATCAGCGATGCTGTGACGAGGGTGGGGGTCGTGAGCGACGGTGCGGACGATACCGCGGCGGTGTCGGTGCAGCTGGCCGCGGCTGCGGCCGAGGCGTCCCGTGCGGTGCTGCTGATTGACGCGGATGTGCTTCGTCGTCGGGTTGCATCAGCGGTTGGTCAGCCGCAACGCGCCGGGTTGGCGGAGGTGGCGCGCGGTCGACTCGAGTTGGCGAGCGCGCTCGTCACGGTGAGCACGGGGCGTGACAACACCATCGCATTTCTACCCGCTGGGAGTACGTCGACGCCGCAGCCGCTGCTCGCGACGATCGCGCCCGAGCTGCAGCGATTGATGCAACGACACGATCTTGCCGTGATCGCCATGGCGCACGACGCGAACAGTTGGCCGGCTCCACTGACACCGCGTGATGTGGTACTCGCGGTGACGCCCGGACTTACGCGCGTGGCGTGGCTGTCGAATGCGCTGCGCTCGGCGACGCGCGCGGGACAGCGCGTGCGTGGGGTGGTGGTGCTGCGCGGAACGTGAACGGTAAACGGTTCGCCGGCTGCTACGCCCCGACGCGCCGCTTCAGTTTTTTGAGTTTGGCGTCGACGCCGCCCATGATCGCGACGCCGTTGATGCGCAGCACCGGTGCGTCGGGACCCGGATCGGCATCGGCACCCTCCACGGAAAAGCCGCCCAGGATGCCGACGCCAGTAGTCTCCACGCGCACGCCGGTCGGCACCTTGATGTCCACGCCACCCATCAGCGCGAATATCTCGATCTCGGAGACGCCGGCGCCAAACTGCGCCTCCCGCAGATCCAGATCCACGCCGCCCATCGCGGCAAACACTTTGAGCGATCGCGGCAATACCCACGCGCCCTTTCGTTCAACGCCCCCGAACACAGCGGCCAGGACGGCGCGCTCCGGCACCACCTCGGGGCGCGCGATGGTTGCCAGGCCGTATTCGAGGGCGCGGGCGGAGAGCATAACCTGAGCGGCGGGGGCGGCCGCCGCGGCGCGCGGCGCATTGGCGATTACCGCGGCACGTCCTCCGAGTCCACTTAAGACCTCAGCGAGCGCGTCGTGCGAGGTCGCGCGATAGACGCGTGCCATGCGTCGCTCGAGTTCGTCGAGCTCAAGCTGGTCGGCAGCGTAGGCGTCGCCGAGCGCCGACATCACGGCTTCGCGATCAGTCGCACTCGGCGCCGAGGCGCTGGCGGGGTGCGGCACGTGCGGAGCGTTCACGCCGAAGGATCAGAGGTCATGCAGGGGAACCTACCGCGTCGCGCGATGCGGTCAACGTCGCACGCGCGTACGGGGCGCCCCTTCTCCCGTCGGTGACCGCCGACTAGCGTCCTCAGGCATGTGGGCTGATGCGCTTCTCTCGCTCGAACGTGCGCACCTGCTGCGGCTGGCCGTGTGGGGCGGTAGCAGTGTGTTGCTCGGAACGCTTGTCCTCGCCTGGCTCGCCACGCGCGGCTCGCGATCGCCGCTGCTGCAGCACTTCGCAATTCAGACCGCCGCCTGGGGCGCGGTCGACCTGGCCATTTGTGCGTGGGGGTGGCGCGGTCTGACGCTGCGGGACCTCGATAGTGCCACCTCGCTCGTCAATTTCCTCTGGTTGAACGTCGGTCTTGATGCCGGGTACGCCGGCGTGGGGCTCACCCTCGCATTGTGCAGTTGGCGGTTCGCTCGTCGTCTGGGCGGCGTCGGCGCCGGCATCGGGATCATCGTGCAGGGGCTGGCACTGGCCGTGCTCGATCTTGTGGTGCTGGCGCAGATTGCCGCCGCGCGCGCGGCCTGAGCCAAAGGCCCGACACTCTGCGCTCGAGCCCGTCGTTGCTCCGAACCTCAAAACATCACCGTCATCCCAGATGGAACCCGTTATTCCCGATTTGCGCAAAACGCCCAAGGCTGAGGCGTACGCGCGACTGCGCGAGCTGCAACACTTGCTGCTCGACGGCTCGTCTGATGTGATCGCCGGCATGGCGACAACCAGCGCGCTGCTGCATCATGCGTTCGGCCATCTGTGGACCGGGTTCTATCGCGTGGTCGAGACCGGTCGGCTGTTGCGCGTGGGGCCGTATCAAGGGTCGCTCGGCTGCCTCGATATCACGTTCGGGCGCGGTGTCTGTGGAACGGCCGCTGCCGAACGGCGCACAGTGGTCGTGCCGGATGTGCATGCGTTTCCGGGGCACATTACGTGTGACGCACGTTCACAAAGCGAGATTGTCGTGCCCGTGTTTTCACCGGACAATATGTTGCTGGCGGTGCTTGATATCGACAGCGGCGAAAAGGCGATGTTCGACCACGATGATGCGGCCGGGCTCGAGGCGCTCATGGAGTGGTTTCGCACCGCGACGCCGTGAGCACACGATTTGCGAACGCCTGCTTCGAAGGCGATCTTCACGTGTGTTGGTTCCGCCGCTTGATGAGCGGATTCTCTCCGAGGCAAACATGACGGTGACCGGTTACTCCGATCGCATCAATCACGCGTTCGCATTTGCGGCCAAGCATCACGATCAGCAGGTGCGCAAAGGCACGCGGCTGCCGTATCTCACGCAGCCCGCGAATGTCGCCGTGATTCTGACACGCTACGGGCAGGACGAGGGCACGGTGGTGGCGGGTATCCTGCATGACACCGTGGAAGATGCGGTGCGTGAGGGGTGGACCGCATCGATGCTTGAGGAACGGATCGGACGCAAGTTCGGCGCTGATGCGCTCGAGACGGTGCTCGCCGTGATCGAACGTCGTACCGATGATGAGGGCGTGGAGTTGTCGGTGGACGATCGGAAAACCGATGTGCTGACGCGTCTCGCCTCCGCCAGCGAGGCGTCTCGATGGGTGTGTTCGGCCGAACAGCTGCACAGCGCCAACGCCATCGTCTACGATCTCGCGCGGACGTCGTTCCCCGAAACCGTGTGGGGCCGCTTCAGCGCCGGACGTGAGGGCACAGTGCGCTGGTACCGCGATATGTGCGACCGGTTACGTGAGGTGGGCTTCTCGGCGCCCATTGTCGATGAGCTCGAGGCTGGCACCGCCGCGCTTGAGGGCGCCGACAAATAATCACCGCGGTTTGCCGAATGTCTCCGTTATAGGTCGTTTACCCGGCTTGTGGAACGTCACGGGAAGTCGCACATTGGCGCGCACCACGTGGTCGGAAATCCACCCGGTTACCGGAGACATTGCATGCGATTTGTACGAAGCGCTGTCGCCCTCACAGCCTTTGCGCTGCTGACGGGCTGCTATCACCAGGCGGTACAGACCGGGCTCGCCCCGTCCAGTACGGTCGTCCAGAAAAACTTCCATCCCACGTTTGTGTTCGGGCTGGTGAAGGCCAAGCCGATCGACGTGCGTGCGGAGTGCCCCAACGGTGTGGCGTTCGCGAGCACACGCATGACCGTGCCCAACTGGCTGGTGGGACTCGTCACGATTGGCATCGTCACGCCGCACGAGGTGAAAGTCACCTGCGCCG
This sequence comes from Gemmatimonadales bacterium, assembly GCA_038224035.1. GTDB lineage: Bacteria > Gemmatimonadota > Gemmatimonadetes > Gemmatimonadales > Gemmatimonadaceae > JAABRT01. The sequence goes on along the minus strand of JBBRFQ010000122.1, from coordinate 3,387 downwards.
CCGGTGGCAGTGCCATGCGCCAGAGCGGAATGTCTACCGGCGAAACACTGACCATTCACTTTGAATCCGCCCTCACGGGCGAGACGCGCTGAGCCGCGAGGAGATGCCTTTCATGCGTATAAGCACTCGTCTTTCGCGCCTCGGCATGCTGGCGGCGACGGTCGCCGTGTTCGCCGGTTGTTATCACTACACGGTGATCAGCGGCGCACCGGCCTCCAGTACCAAGATCGAACTCCCGTGGCAAAAGTCGTGGGTGGCTGGCCTCGTGCCTCCAGATACGATCAAGTCACAGACCACGTGCCCGCAGGGCATCGCGTCATTCGAGACCAAGCACAGTTTCGTGAACGGCGTGGTGGCCGCATTGACGTCTTCCATCTTCACGCCGATTCACCCCACGGTGACGTGCGCGAGTGGTCCCGTCGCCCGCTGATGCATCAGTGGAGTCGTTGTGCACCGCACGTCAGTCGGTCGGTTCAGTCGGCTGACGTGCGGTGAATGGTGACGTGCGTGATGTGCTGACCGCCGGCCGCGGCTGACGAAGCGCCACTCGATCAGGCGTACGTCGTCGTCACGTAGTTCTCGAGAATCTCGAGAAATTCCGGCACGATGCGATCCCCTTTGAGCGTCGTGAAGAGTTTGCCGTCCACATACACCGGCGCTTTGGGCTCTTCGAATGTCCCGGGCAGCGAGATGCCAATGTTGGCGTGCTTGCTCTCACCCGGCCCATTCACCACGCATCCCATCACCGCGACCTTCATTTCCACCACACCGGGTCGCGACTCGCGCCACACCGGCATCTGCTCGCGCAGATAGCCCTGAATGTCTTCGGCCATGTGCTGGAAGAACGTGCTCGTGGTGCGACCGCAGCCCGGGCACGCGGTGACCTGCGGCGCGAATGAACGCAGGCCGAGCGACTGCAGGATCTGCTGCGCCACGAACACTTCTTCGCGCCGATCGCCATTGGGCTTCGGCGTGAGTGACACACGAATTGTGTCGCCGATGCCTTCGCTGAGCAGAATCGAGAGCGCGGCCGTACTCGCGATCACGCCCTTGCTGCCCATGCCGGCTTCGGTGAGCCCGAGATGCAACGGATAGTCGCAGCGTTTGGCGAGCCGGCGGTAGCACTCCACCAGATCCTGCACCACCGAAATCTTGGCGCTCACGATGATGCGATCGTGCGGCAACCCCACTTCTTCGGCGAGTGCAGCGGAGCGCAGCGCGCTCTCCAGCATCGCATCCATGTAGACATCTTTCGCGTCGCGCGGCTCGGCGCTGCGCGCGTTGGCGTCCATCATGTCGGTCAGCAGCGTCTGATCGAGCGAGCCCCAGTTGACACCGATGCGCACCGGCTTGTCATGATCGATGGCCGCCTGCACGATCGTGGTGAAGTTCGTGTCGCGATGTTTCGTGCCCGTATTGCCCGGATTGATGCGGTACTTGTCGAGCGCGTCAGCGCACGCGGGATACTTGGTGAGCAGCAAGTGTCCGTTGTAGTGAAAATCGCCGATGAGCGGCACATCGAGTCCGCGATCGACGAGTCGCTGCCGGATTTCCGGGACGGCCTGCGCGGCTTCATCGTTGTTCACGGTGATGCGCACTTTCTGCGAACCAGCTTCGAAGAGCGCCGCCACTTGTTCGGCCGTTCCCGCTGCGTCGGCGGTATCGGTATTGGTCATGGATTGCACCACGATCGGGTGGGCACCACCAACGGGAACACCGCGCACACGAACGGTTGCGGTCTGGCGTCTGGAGTCGAACGTCACACTGGGCTCGGAAACGGGGGAAAACGGGACAGACCCATCAAAAATAGCCGCGCTCGCTGGTCACGCGCACCCTTCCCTCCGCGACCCGGCTTGCTGATGTTCAACGGATGAATGAACCCTTTGATCCTGCGGAGTTCGACGCGGCCTCGCCCGCGCCGGCCGATCCCACCCCGCCCGCGGGCACGCCGCCCGCGGGCACGCCGCCCGCTGGCACGCCGCCCCGCTCATTTGGCCGTCGTCACTGGGGCAAGCTCACTCTGCTGGCGCTCGTAGGAGCCCCCGCGCTGGTGTTCGCGATCTGGTCCGTCGTCGGCCTCGGCTTCGTGTACTCCACCGGCGAGCGAGCCGGCTTCGTCCAGAAGATCTCGAAGAAGGGATGGCTCTGCAAAACATGGGAAGGCGAGATGGCGATCTCGACGATTCCCGGCAGCATGCCGCAGTTGTTCACGTTTTCGGTGCCTGATGATTCCGTCGCGCACGCGATCGAGAAAACCAACGGCAAACGCATTGTGATTTCGTATCAAGAAAAGCCATGGGTTCCGACGAGTTGTTTTGGTGAGACAAAACACTTTGTAACGGGTGTCCGTGTTGTGGGCAGCGCGCCGGAACCACAGTGAGCAACCGCGGTACCGAGGGCATCACCCTCTAGCTCCCGGAGTTGCAGATGGACGCAGAAACACGTTGGGCTCGGCGCGCGCGCGTGGCGCTGCTGTGCGGTATTGCGGCCACGTTGCTGCCGTTGCCGGTTGAAGCACAAGGCGGTCGATTGGGCGTGATCGGCGGCGTGAACTTTGCCACGTTGCGTGGGCTTGACGACGTAGACCTCGACAAACGCACTGGCTCGATGGGCGGGATTTCGCTCGTGTTGCCGCTGGGCTCGACGTTCGCGCTGCAAACGGAGGCGTTGGTGGTGACTGGTGGTGCGCAGCCGAGCTCAGGAACGGGCGACGGTATCAGCCTCACCTATGCGCAAGTCCCCGTATTGCTGCGGCTTTCGTTGGGCGCGGGTGGATCGGTCGCGCCGCACGTGTATGCGGGACCCTACTTCGGACTGCGCATTCGTTGTCAGATCGACACCGGTTCGGGTGATTCCGATTGCGATGACGTGGGCGGTGTGAACACGGAAACCGTGGATGTGGGCGGCATTGTCGGTGGCGGGCTCGACTTTGATCTCGGCGGACTCGTGCTTACCGGCGGTGCACGATACGGGTTTGGCGTGTCGAAGGTTGCGGAGTTTGACACCGGATCGGTTCGCGAGTCGGCGAAGAACGGCTCGTTCTCGATTTACGCCGGGTTGGCGATTCGATTCGGTGGGCGGTGAAGGCACTCAACTACCCACTAGGTGTGTAGCCGCAGTGGTCCCCTTCACGCTACCGTTCCGTATGCGGCGGCGAGAGTTCTCGTTCAGAACCAACCGAAACATGAGTCGATCGACTCAGTCGGGTGCACCGCATACAATGCTGTCCGACACACCTTTCCAGGAGTTCCATATGTCGCTTCGTGCAATCCGTGCTCTCTGTGCCGTTGGTACCTTCGCGCTTGTTCCGGTCATCGTCGGTGCGCAAGACGCCAAGCCGATTTCGGTGGGTGTCATGGGCGGAATCTCGCTGCCGATGGGCGATCT
>JBBRFQ010000121.1:0-10925 GCA_038224035.1 Gemmatimonadales bacterium | reverse complement strand
CACGACGCCGTTCGAGCGCCGACGTCAACACGCGCTTCACGAATCCGTAAACTCTACCGTACTCTGCCGACGCCGATCCACCACCAGTCGCGTGACATCCGGCCGCGCGTAGTGACCCGCCGGATCAAACGTCTGCCGCTCACGTCGCACCAATCCGTGATGCAGCGTCACGGCAATCAAACATTCGGCATCTTCCACCGGCTCCACCAGCCAGCGTCCATCCGGCGCGGCAATGCACGATCCGCCATTGGCCAGCACGTCTTCGCTCGCGTCACGAATCACCTCACCGAACGGCACGCTGCCGCTGATGTCCTCGCGTCGCAGCAACGCACTCGCCGACAGCACATACGACCGGCTCTCACGCGCGATAAAGCGAGTAATCTCGGTGGTGTTGCGCACGTTGCCTGGCCACGCCGCGATGTGCAGGTCTTCGCCCTGCGCATACAGGGCTGCACGCGGCAACGGCATCCAGTTCTCCCAGCAGTTGAGCGCGCCCACGGTAAACGGTCCCACCGGATTGGTCACGAGCCCGTGTCCATCGCCAATCGCCCACGCCAGACGCTCCTCGTACGTGGGCATGAGCTTGCGATGCACCGTCAGCACGCGCCCGTCCTGCCCGATCTGCACCAGACTGCAGTAGACACTGTGCCCGCCGCGATCCGCCGCGCGCTCGATGCACCCCAGCACCACGTGCACGCCGTGATCGGCCGCCGCCTGCTGGAGTCGGTGCAGGCCACCACCGCTGATGTCCACCGCTTGGTCCAGGTAGTGCGCGTACAGCGACTTCTGCAGCGGCGATTCAAAGCGCGCGCCGTCGGTGCGCTCGAGCCAGAACGGGTATCCCGGCACCAGCGCCTCGCCGAACGCGACGAGCTCGCAGCCGTCGTTGGCTGCCCCCTCTATCCACTCGGCCACCTTGGTGATGGTGGCTTCCCGGTCGAGCCACACGGGGGCGATTTGCGCAATGGCAACACGTAGCGTATCGGAGTCTGACATCCGAAAAAGCTCGCCGCACGCACCGCGCTGGCGCCAGTGGTCCGTCGCCATCCCCGCTTCGGAAGCTCCACCCACCGGTGGCATTCACGCTTCAATCGCCACAGTTTGTGTCTATCACTCCTCCAGCCCCACTCTGATGCCTCGTCGATTGCTCTCGACTCTCGTTCGCCGCGTTGCCGGTGCAGCGCTCCTTGTCGCCGCCCGCGTTGCCGGTGCAGCGCTCCTCGTCGTCGCCCCCGTTACCGCCTCCGCGCAAACCTTCCCCACCGAGGACGCGGTCATCAAGCGCCTGTGGACGCTCGGCATGGACAGCTCGCGCGTGCAGTCGCTCGCGCAGGTGCTGCTCGACTCCGTGGGACCGCGCCTGAGCGGCACGCCGTTGCAGAAGAATGCCAATGACTGGGTGGTGCAGGAGTACACCAAGTGGGGCATCACCGCGCGCAACGAACGGGTTGGGACGTGGCGCGGTTGGCGCCGTGGGCACTCGCACATCGATCTGCGCACGCCGCGCGTGCGTTCGCTCGAGGGCACGATGCTCGCGTACAGCCCGGGCACCGGTGGAAAAGCGCTCGAAGCGCAGGCAATCGTGCTGCCACGCTTCGCCGATACCGCCGCGTTCGTACGCTGGTTGCCAGAGGCGCGTGGCAAGCTCGTACTCGTGTCTGCACCACTGCCAACATGTCGTCCCGTAGAGAACTGGGCAGCGAACGCTGAGCCGGCGGTGAAATCGCGCATGGACTCGATGCGCAGCGCGGTTCAGCGGGAATGGTCCGGGCAGAATGTGCGCGGCACCGGACACTCACTCGCACTCGGCAGTGGATCGCTTGGTGCGCGTCTTGAAGAGGCCGGTGTGGCCGGTGTGATCACGTCGCGACCCAAAGACGCGTGGGGCAGCATTGATGTGTTTGAAACGTACAACACCAAGGCGCCCGCAGTCGCGCTCTCGTGCGAAGACTATGGGCTCGTATTCCGTCTTGCCGAAAACAATCAGCACCCCACACTGCGCCTCGATCTCGACGCCGATCTGCTCGGCGAACAGCCGATCTTCAACACCATCGGCATGATTCGTGGCCGCGAGAAGCCTGATGAATACGTGGTGTTGTCCGCGCACTTCGATTCGTGGGACGGCGGATCCGGGGCAACGGATAACGGCACCGGCACGCTCACCATGATGGAAGCGATGCGTATTCTGAAGCTCGCGTATCCCAATCCCAAGCGTACGATTCTCGTGGGCCACTGGACCGCCGAAGAAAACGGGCTTGTTGGTTCGCGCGCGTTCACAGAAGACAATCCGAAGCTGCTCGACGGCATTCAGGCCGTGTTCAATCAGGACAACGGCACCGGCCGGATTGTGCGTGTTGGTGGTGGTGGCATGGTGAACTCACCAAAGCACATCAACGCGTGGATGGCGAAGATGCCGACCGAGTTTGCCACGCAGATCAACTTCGGCGGACCCGGTTCGCCGAGCGGTGGCGGCAGTGATGATGCGTCGTTCGCGTGTCATGGTGTGCCCGCGTTCGGCCTTGGTGCGCACGGCTGGAACTACGGGCAGTACACGTGGCACACCAACCGCGACACGTATGACAAGGTCGTGTTTGACGAACTCAAAGGGAACGCGACGATCGCCGCGATGTTCGCGTATCTGGCGAGCGAGGATCCGGAGAAGGTCTCGCGTGAACGGGTCGACATCGCCGCGCGTGCGACGGCCGGTGGTGCCGGTGGCCCTCCGGGTGCGATGGCCTGGCCGGCGTGTCAGTTGGCGCCGCGGAAGACGAATCCCCGATTGCGGTGACCGAACGTGCCTCTGGTCGGTCGGGTTGGGCCAACACAGTGCGCATGAGCCCGGTGTTGTCTCGTCGCGACAGTGTGGCGTGGACAGGGCATCCACGGCGCCACAATGACCGCACGACACCCGCATTTCGTGAACAACCACGATTCGCTAAACAGGCGTAACCTATTGATTTAAAGTAGTTTAGGATTCGCCGTGCGGCTCGCAGAAAACCGAGAGCGTACAAATGTTGCAGTGGCACGCTTGGTGCGCTTAGCCTTTGTTCGGAGCTTTGGTGACATTCCCCACAGTGCGGCGCAGCCGCGAGAGATACGACTCATGAAACGCTTCGCATACCTTTTCGCCGGCGCAGTTCTCGCGGCGGCACCGTTGCAGGCCCAGGTGCTCAACTTTGAAGGCGTTAACGCGACGTATCCCTCGGGCTTCGCTTTCGTCAACAATTTCTACAACGGTGGCACCAGCAGCGACGGAACGAGCGGCACCAACTTCGGCATCAGCTTCTCGACTAATGCCCAGGCGATCTGCCTGAACACTGTCGGCGTGACTTGCTCCAACACATCTCGCGGCGGATTGGGCGACCCGAACTCGCAGCGGGGCGGCCTGTTTTTCCTTGCCGGAAACCAGACGTTCATGAATCGGGCTGCGGGCTTCACCACCGGGTTTTCGTTCTTCTATTCCGCGCAGAACACTGGTGGTAGCTTCAGTGTATGGGATGGTTTGAACGGCACCGGCAACATGCTGGCAACGCTTGGCCTTCCGACCAACGGCGGAACTTGCCCCGGCTTCAATGCTGGGTTCTGCCCGTTCACCGCAGCGGGCGTCGGCTTCGCCGGTACTGCGTTGTCGGTGTCTTTCGTTGGTGCCGCGGACCAGATTGTTTTCGACGATGTAACCTTTGGCAGCATCACGCCGGGCGATCCGAACACGGTGGTTCCAGAGCCTTCAACCGTCGTCCTCATGGCGGCCGGCCTGCTCGGCCTTGGCGCTGCCTCACGTCGCCGCCGTTCGCAGGCCTGACCGAAACACTGTGTGGCGGCTCGCGTATGAAACGCAGCTGAGAGTTCCGGATTGAGAAAGAGCAGGGCGAGCCGCAATGGCACGCCCTGCTTTTTTCTCGGGCCGTGCATTCTGGCGTAGGCGGCTCAACTCCGCCCGTGTGAATTTAGTGTGCATAGTGCAACGAATTCGCAGCTGGCCGTGTTTGATCACCTCCGATCGTTGCTCTTGCCCCAGCGTGCGCCCATGCTCAAGCATTCGTTCCTCCTGTCGTTCGTCGCGCTCGGAATCACCGTACCGATCAGCGCGCAAACAAGCTCGCTTGAATCCGCGCTGGCCGCCGAGGTGCAAGCCGCTCACTCGACGGGCGCCTTCGATGGACTGGTGCTCGTCGCCGTGGGCGATCGCGTCGTGCTGCGCGCGGCAATCGGTTTGGCCGATCGGGCGGGCCAGCGTGCGTTCTCGGTCACCGATCGGATTCCGCTCTGTTCGGTTACGAAGCAGCTCACGTCGACGCTCATTATGCAGGAGGTTGGCGCGGGACGTCTGGCGCTCGATGCACCCGTGGCGTCCTGGCTACCGTGGTTCCGCAGCGATGCTCGTGCGGCCATCACCGTGCGGCACCTGCTGCAGCACACCTCCGGGCTTCCCGACCCTGAACAGATTCCCGATTTCTGGAGCATCGCCGACACCACGGTGACCGCGACCACAGCGTTGTTTGCGCGATTCGCCGACGTCCCGCTTCGCACCGAGCCTGGCCGCACCTTCGCCTACAACAATTTCGACTTCATGATACTCGGCCTGTTGCTTGAAACGGTGACCGGCCGCACCTACGAGCAACTTGTGGCCGAACGATTGGCGAAGCCGGCGGGGCTCGTGAACGTGGCATTGGCGCCCGCGACGATGACACCTGACATGCTGCCCGTGGGCTACGACACCACTGTTGTCGTCCCCAACCAGCGGCTTCGCACGTACGGTGCCGCTGGCGGCCTGCTCGGCACCATGGACGACCTCTATCGCTGGGATCGCGCCCTGCTCGACGGCACCGTACTCACACCCGCTCTCCTCACCACGATGTTCACGCCCGACCGTTCGCTCGGATTCGTGGGCCTCGGCAGCTGGGTGTACAACCTTACCCCCGTGAAAGGCGGGCCGTCGGTTCGACTCGTCGAGCGGCAGGGCGGAATCGGCGGGTGGCTCGCGACGAATATCATCGCGCCTGAGCGCGGCTGGTCCGTGATCGTGTTCACCAACACGACGGCGGCCGATATCCATCAGACGTACGCGAATCGCGGCCTCGTCTTTGCGCTCGTGAAGCGGCTGTTGGAGGCGATGCCGGAGTAACGGCGCCGGTGACGCGTTGCGACTGGCGTCATTGGCAATCGGCGAAATGCGTGTGGGAGCTTTCGGTACTCGTCGTCATACGCCACGGCCACCACGTCATCCGGACTCCACCACTCCAGCGCAACGAACGGCGGTCGACCGTTGACGAACTCCACGAGAAACCGGCTCGGCCGCACACCGGGTCGCCAAGTGTTGCCCATACGACTGAGGACCATCCTCGGTCGGATGATCGCATGAGTTCTGCATGCCCTGCGCGCGGACTTGGGCGAGCATTGGTGCAACGCGCGTCATCACCGCGTTCACGTCGGCCCAACCCGAGGGCGGCACGACGATCGTCGTGTCGATAGCGGCCATCGGTGCCACGAACCACACCGCGAACGCCCTGCGCGTGCAGCGCGGGTGCTCGCAGCGATCAGCGGGAGAGCAGCACACATCGCCACGGAAGGTTTGATCATTTCGTGAATCTGGGTTCCGGGCCACGATTGCGCTGCACAGTGTCGGTGCAAGCAGTGGAACCCACGTGGATTGGTCGGGTTCCGTACACGTGCTGCAATTGTTCTTTTGCGAGGAGCAGGGAACCCATCCGGTGCACTCCCGCCCGCAACATGGAGCATCGGCGAGGCGACGCTCCGGCTCGGTGGCGCCAGCGCGACGGGTGCGGCATCGTTTGTCGATGTCGTCGGCGTGTTCCTCGTGGATGGCAGTAGAGTCTTAGTCGGGGATGGTCAGTCGAGTGAACTGCGCCTGTTTGCGTTTCCCGGCGGTCAACATATCCGGACGATGGGCAGGCGTGGACAGGGACCAGGCGAGATTAGCGACATCTGGCGAGTGTGGCGCACTCCTTCAGGGCTCGTGGCTGAGGATGCCGCCGGAAAGGCATCGGTGTTCTCTCTGGACGGGCGATTTGTGCGATCGATTCCAAGAGGAATAGATAACGGCGCACGACGTGTCGAACGACTGGATATGTTTGATGACACGCTGGCGCTCTCGCGTATTCCCGAGGATGTGTCTGCACTTCGGGCCGCGGTGTTCGCCGAGCAGGCGGTGGCGGGCGTGTTGAACGGCCGTGCGTGCGTCGGGTATCCGGTTTCGTACGTGATTGATTGTTACACGCCGCTCGGGAAACACGTGCTTCGCATTGAGCGTGTCGGTGTGATGGCGGAGCGAGTTTCAGTCGCGCATCGCGAGGATTTTTTCACCAGCGAGACCGCGGCGAATCCGGGCCCGCGCGGTGCGCCGTACGTGGCGCGGCTCCGCGGCGAGACGCGCTTCGCTGCCGTCTTGCCACTCTTCGGCGAGCTTGTTGCCGCGACGAACGGCGATCTCTGGGTTGGACCCTACGTGCCCGTGGGTCCGATTCCCATGAAGCGCCCGTATCCGCAGCGTTTCACCACATGGTCGGTGTTTGGTGTAGACGGCAAATGGAAAGCAACGGTGCAGCTGCCCGCGCGCTTCCAGCTGTTCGCCATCGCGAACTTCCCGTTTTCGGCGAATCGGGACCGCGCGGCCTGGCACTCGTCGTCACACCGGGGCGTACGTCCCAAAACCCCAGAAGTTGCCCTCAGGATCCAAACAACCGAAATCCCGCGATCCGTAGTCCGTGTCGCGCAGCGTGATGGTGATGCGCGCGCCGGCCGCCACCACACGTTCGTACAGCGCGTCCACCTGCTCGGCGCTCTCCACCACGATGTACACGCACCCTTCGCCCGCCCGGTGCGGCGGCATGTTGTTCTCCTTGAGCGAACCCATCATGACACAGGCGCTGCCAAACCACACTTCGGCGTGCGACACCGTGCTGTCGGGTCCGTCGTACACGTGTCGGGCATCGGCGTCAAATGTGTTCACCAGCCACGCAATTCCAGCGCGGGCGTCCGTGTACGACAGACAGGCAATCGCATTCGTGTAGCGGGCGGTGCTCGTAGCATCAGACATAAACGTCTTTCCGGAAAGGGGGCTGGATCAGTACTGCCTGCAGCCTACACTCGCGGGCCGTCGCCGTCTTGGAAAAAAGTCACTCAGGCCGATTCGGGCAGACTTGGCGAGTTGGGATACCGCTGCGCGGCCACAAACTCGGCGGGCGTCATGCCGGAGAAGGTGCTGAAGTCCGCATACATATGCGATTGGTCGTAGTAACCGGCATCGAGCGCGGCGGTACTGAGCGCGTGACCCTGCTGCAGCGCCGTCAGCGCACGCCGAAATCGCAGCACACGCGCCAGCGCTTTGGGTGCGTGCCCTGTAGCCTCGCGGAACAACTGTACAAAGCGAGTGCGCGACAGCCCCGCGTTGTTGCGCAACGCGTCAATGCGAAGTGCGCCATGATGCAAGGCGAGTTGCTGCGCCGCGTGAGCAATGCCAACGTGCACGTCAGGCGAGCGGGCCAGTCGGTGATCGAGCCACGCGATGACGCGCGAGAATCGCTCCCTCACCGTTGCAGCGTCCCGGCAAGCGAGCGCGAGCTCCTCTGCGCTGCGATCGACAACATCACTCAGATCAAGCGTCAGATCAGCAGTGTGGTGTAGTGGCGTCGCCAGCACCCGATACGCGCCCACGGGTGTCAAGCGAATCCCCAGCACACAGCAATGTGCATCCGGCGCTTCAATGACTACCGGGCGCGTCTGCGGTCCCGTCAGACACGCGGTGGGAAACTCGCCACCGCGTTCGCCATTCGCGAGCACCTCGCGGAACAGCGGGCCGAGATGCAGGATCAGCTCGACGAACCCACCGGGAAACGTCCGCTCCCGCGGCAACACCATACGCCCGTCAAAATGCCACAAGTGGTCGAGCACATCACCGAGTCGCGACACGCGATGCTCGTGGTGCGTCCACTGGCCGAGCGAGGAGTCGATGGTGCGGGCGGAGGGCATGCGTCGTCTGGCGAATCGCGAATGCGTGCTTGTTCAGGCGCGGCGCGTGTCTCGCGCGCGAAGTCTACTCCGGGAATGCCGCGTCCACTGCGTTCCGGAACGACTCTGGGTCAACGGCCGGAAAACGATACAACTGTGTCTCGATGAGCGCGAACTGTCGTCGAACTTCCGTTCCGCCGATCAACCCCGCCGTCGCCATCGCTTGCACGTCGGCCAGGTCCCGGGCATGTCCGCGCTCAAGCTTGGCGAGTGCCTGCGCGGTGAAATCGTAGTGATGGAACGTGACACGCCCGATTCGCGCGATCACGGGACTGCGTTCCTCCCATCCAGCCGGCACCGGAATAAACTGATCCGGCGAGGCAATTTCGACATTCATTTTCAGCCGCTCTTTCAGCCGCGGGATCGCGCGTAACATGGCATCAGAATCGGGGCGCATCACCAGGTCCACATCAACGGTCGATTGGCGCCAGCCGATGAGCACGGCCGATGTGCCACCCACGAGATACACGTTGGTTTCCGTGGTGGCTTCGCGCGCGAGCGCCTGGAGAAACGCCTCGATCCGGGATTTGTCGACTAGCTCGCGCACGCGCCGGCCCGTCGAAAGCTCACGATCCGTCGCACCAGCGCGTTGTAACGCGAGTGCGCACCGGCTCCGTACTTCGCCGCCAACATGCCGTATAGCCTGAGCTCCGGATCGACGAGCGGCGCGGGCACTGCCAGACCCACGCTGCGCAGGGCCGGAGCAGCAAGTGAGACCAGGAGCGATTCTTCCGTCTCGAGGCCCTCGCGCAAGTCGCGAATCCCCTTGTCGACCAGCTCGGCGCCCGGCAACCCGTGCGTATTCATGCTCAGCAATCTACAGCGCGCTGACGCAGCGCGGGGACGCGCTCGTCACGCCACGCGCCGCGCCCACGGTCACTTCGGCATCGGTGGATCAGACGGGCGTCGCGCGCGGCTGGCCGTATGCGTGTGGCGAACCACCCACTTGCTTCCCCGGCGCTCAAGGATCGCGGTGCCCCGACCGACAGCGTCAATCTTGCGTTCCTTCATGTCGGCCGACAGCGCGTAGCGGTACATCGCCCAGGCCATGTCACCAGAGACGCGCACCTCGATCTCGAATGGGCGGTAGCGGAAGTTCAGAAACTCCTTCAGTTCCGGCGCGAGATGGTTGTCGCGATAGTCGCTCCATCCACGATTCATGCCGGCGCCCTCGAGAACGGTGAGGCTATCGCCAGCGTACAGCGTGTCGAGCGCGGCGAGATCCTTGCGCTCGGCGGCCGCGAACAGCGCTTCGATGGCACGCGAGACGCGCTGCGCTTCAGCACTCTGTGGCACCGCCGCCCGAGCTGCCGCAGGGTGGTCGTGCGCCTGTGCAGCGAGCGGCACCGGTGCGAGAAGCGCCGCCGCGAGGAGAAATTTGTAGAGGCTGGACATGGTCGATACCAGAAAGAGGTTGGCTGGATCCGTGCTGCGTGCCCGCATAAAATAGCGTAGGTTTTACAGGCAGTAAAGTAAGACGGCCGATCGAACCCCCGCGCTTTCGTGCATCCCTTGTTACTTCCGTTTGTGACCGTCGCATGCTGCCTGCTCGTCCCCGGGCGCGCAGATTGGCGAAGTCGTGCAGCATCGCCAAAGCGCCCCGTTCAAACAGAACGGAGCGCTTTGGATGCGATCGAGGTGCCTTCACATTTTCAGAGGCGCCGGTCGGAGTCGAACCGACGCATGGCGGATTTGCAGTCCACTGCCTTACCACTTGGCTACGGCGCCGTATCTATCCTTTCAAGATGAAACGGCACGGCCCGCCGGGCAAGCGCCGCCGCACTACCTGGGCTTCGTGACGGGCAGTTTCCGCAGCCGATACACCGTCGCCGCCAGCGCGACCACCACAACCGCGACCGCCCACGCCACCGACGTTCCGAAGCCCGGCACCGTGGCAAACGGGCCGGCGCCCTGCTCGGCCGGCTGCACAAATCGCTGCGTGATGCCCAGCAGCACCTGTCGCGCGCTCAGGTACTTGATCGCCGGCACGAGACCGCTGATCGTGCCCTCCCACACGAGCACGTACAACAGCCCCACCAGCAGCGACCGGCGAAGCCAGACGGCCAACGCGAGGAACACCGCCGAGTACACGGCCGCGCCCACCACGCTGCCGATCGCAAACGCGCGCATCACACCGGTAGGATCACTACCCTTCCCGGACACCAACCCGGTACCGATCACGGCCAGCAGCACAATCACACTCGTGACGACGGTCGCGAACACCCAGCGCACCATCGCCAGCAGCGTACGCGAAGTGGTGGTTGTGAGGAGATATAGAATCGTGCCGTCTTCGCGCTCAGCGCTGGTGGCGCCCGCCGCGGTTACGAGCGCCGCCAGCGGCAGCAGCATCGACACCACGAGCGCGTTGTATCGCGTGAGCAGGAACTCGGCGAGATTCGCGTCGTCCCCGCCCGTTCCGCGATAGATCGCGGCAAATACAACCGGGAGCGCCGTGATCACAGCGCCGATCGCTATCGGCACGGGACGTACCGTGCGCGCGATGGTGAGACGGAGAATCGCCGCCGTGCGCGCGCCGGTTCGCCCCGACGCGCTCGCCGACGGCAGAGACGCGGAGGTCGATTTCGCTGATGCTGGCGGCACACTCGCGCTCATCGCTGCACCAGATACGCGAACACATGCTCCAGCGACTCATCCGCCGGGCGCACCTCGTACAGCGATACACTATGCGAATGTGCCGCCGCCGGCAGCGCCCGGGCCAGCGCCGCGTGATCCGTAACGCGCAGTGTCAGCCGGTTTTCGTCGAGCGACACACCAAGCACGGACGGATTGCTCACCAGTGCGCCGGCCAGCAGCCGGTCATCACTCGACCGCACGTGCACGGTATGCGGACGATCAGTCATGAGCCGCCGCAGTTCGCGGTGATCACCGCTCGCCGC
>JBBRFQ010000120.1:0-10984 GCA_038224035.1 Gemmatimonadales bacterium | reverse complement strand
CGACGCGCGTGAAACTGCCGGTCGCCAAAAATGTCGGCGATGTTGTTCACCGGTCCGGCCGGTGTGTCAGTGGCGTAACAACGCGCCAGCGCTTCTTCCCGCGTGAGCGAGCCGCACCAGTCGCGCACGATTTCGTTCACGGAATGACAGTGCGCGAGGCGGACCTTCTGTTCCCCGTACGTGCTGGATGATGCGAGTTCGGGGCGTCCCATCGCCGCGGCGAGGCGCGCGAAGAGTTTGTCGGTAGCGCAGGAGATGGCGATCCACTTGCCGTCTTTCGTGGCGAAGTGTCCGTGTGGACACGCGAAGTCGTTGTGCGATGACCCCATGCGCTCACGCACGATGCCGTACATGCTGTAGGCCGGCGCCAGTTCATCGGTGCAGCGGAACACCGACTCGTACAGGGCCGCGTCCACATACTGTCCCTCGCCCGTCTGATCGCGGTGGCGCAACGCCATGAGTACACCGAGACATCCGTACAGGCCGGTCATGTAGTCGCCGAGCGTGGTGGAGCCGGGCGTCACCGGGGTGCCTTTGGGCATGCCGGCCAGATACGCAATGCCACCCACTGCATGGGCCACACGAGCAAAACCGGGGCGATCCTTGTAGGGGCCGGTTTGTCCGTAGCCGGTCACGCGCAACATCACGAGTCGTGGATTGAGCGCGTGCAACACGTCCCAGCCAAGGCCCCACTTCTCGAGCGTGCCAGTGCGAAAGTTCTCGCAGAGCACGTCCGTCTTGGTGATAATTTCCTTGAAGATCTCAACGCCTTCTGGCAAACGCAGATCGAGCGTGACAGAACGCTTGTTCCGCGCTTCACTCATCCAGGTGAGCGTATCGCCGCGCTGCGATGGCGTGCCGAAGCGGCGCAGACCGTCACCGCCAAGCGGGTGCTCGATCTTGAGCACGTCGGCACCGAACTCACCCAGCATGGTGGCGCAGAACGGGGCCGCAATGATCGTCGCAATGTCGACCACACGAATACCGTGCAGCGGCAACGCGCTCGTATCGGGATTGGGTTGATGCATGCGATCGCTGTTCAGATGATGTGCTGCGCGCGGAGCCGCGCGATTTCGGAGGCCGCGAGCCCGAGCAAGTCACGCATGACTTCGTCCGTCGCGTTGCCAAGGGTGGGGCCGAGATTTGTGATGCGGCCCGGCGTCCTGGACAGCCGGGGCACGACACCGGGAATCACGATGTCGTCGATCCCTTCCTCCGACATGTGCACGAGATCTTCACGCGCCTGGAACTGCTCGTCGGCGAAGATATCCGCGATGCTGTTTACCTTGCCCACAGGGACTTCTTCCTTGAGGCATTTCTCGAGCACGTCGTCACGTGTGAGGGACCCCACCCATTCAACCACAATCGCGTTCACCCGATCACGATCGGCGAGTCGCTTGCGTTGATCGCCGTACAGATTGCTCGACGCCAGATGCGGCTGCTCCATCGCCACCGAGAGTCGCTCGAACATCTTGTCGGTGGTGCAGGCGATGGCGATCCACTTGTCGTCGTGCGTGCGGAAGTGTCCGTGCGGTACGGCGACGAAGCTGCCGGACCCTTCCCGCTCGCGAACTTTGCCCGATGTGCCGTAGGCCGTTGCCATCTCCTCGAGCACACGAAACACTGACTCGTAGATGCCAACGTCGACCATCTGGCCCCGGCCCGTGGCCTCCTGGTGGCGCAGTGCGATGAGCACGCCGATCGCGCCAAAAAGACTCGCGATGTAATCGCCGAGCGGCACAGTGCCGGGCAGCACGGGGGTCTCACCGGGAAAGCCGGAGAGGTAGTTGAGACCGCCGAATGCCTGCGCGATGTGCGCGAAGCCGGCGCGCCGCCGGTACGGTCCCGTTTGCCCGTATCCCGACACGCGCAACATCACGAGCCGTGGGTTGGCCGCGTGAATCTCCGACCAACCGAGCCCCCATTCTTCCATCGTGCCGGGTCGGAAGTTCTCGACCAGCACATCGGACTTCTTGACGAGGGCAAGAAAGAGCGCCACACCCTCGGGCTGACGCAGGTCGATGGTGACGGATTTTCGGTTGCGCCCCTCGCTCAACCACTTGAGCGTGGCATCGGCACGCGGCGACGGCGTGCCGAAACGACGCATGGGATCGCCGGCGATCGGGTGCTCCACCTTGAGCACTTCGGCGCCGAACTCCCCCAGTATTGACGCGGCGTACGGTCCGGCGAGAAAATTGCCGACGTCAATCACGCGCACGCCACTGAGCGGCAGGGGTTCGGCGTCGCTGCTCTTGTCCGATATACTCACCAACAGCCCTCGAGGTCAGCCGGGGTGGAAGTGCTGGCAGGATTTGCTATCTTGGCGCGGTGTCACGACGTCGTTTACCACAACCTCAGCCGTTCATGACCACGCACACACCAGATATCACTGAATGGATCGGCCGCACCGAGCGTGTACACGATGATCTGGCGCTGACGCAGGCACTCGCGGCCTGTGCCATGTTCAACGATGACAATGTAACCCTGATCGCAGGCAGTGCGCTGCCTCTCCTGTGGCAGTGGTTCTATTTTTTGCCGCGCGCTTCGCAATCGCAGCTCGATGTGGACGGCCATCCTCAGCGCGGTGGCTTCATGCCGCCGATCGCCCTGCCTCGGCGCATGTTCGCCGGTGCCCGTGTCACGATGCATCAACCGCTTCGACTCGGTGTGCCCGCGGTGCGCGACGGCATCATTCAGGATGTGACCACCAAGAGCGGACGCAGTGGCGCGCTCGCGTTTGTCACGGTGGGCTACCGATTTATGCAGGACGGCGTGTTGTGCATTGAAGAGGAGCAGGACATCGTGTATCGCGAGCCCGGTGCGCCGGTGGCGGCGCCCGTGGTGCGGTCGTGGGACAAGCCGGCGTCGGACGCGCTCGTGAGAGAGATCACCCCCGACTCCCGACTGCTCTTTCGCTTCTCAGCGCTCACTTTCAATGCGCACCGCATTCACTACGACCGCGAATACGCGCTGCAGGACGAGGGATATCCCGGTCTGGTCGTGCACGGCCCGCTGAACGCGATGTTGCTCATGCAACTGGCGGAGCGGGCCGAGCGGGAGCACGCGTTGCGCCAGGGCGAGGCGGCGAGAAGAGCGACGATGTTCAGCTTTCGCGGGGTCGCGCCGGTGTTTGATACCGGGCCGATCCGGTTGGTGAGCACGCTCGACGGCGATCGGTGCGCGCTTGAGGCGCTGGGGCCCGACGGTGCGACGGCGCTCAAGGCCGAGGCGATGTTCGCAACAGGCTGAGGCGCGTGGCTGCGTCTCAGGGGGGCGACGCAGACTCCACGCACCAGAGCGACGATCGCGCCAGAAGTTCGCCTCGAAGCCATCGTGGTGTGACCATGTTGCGGAAGGCAAGCACACCGTCGGGCGCCTTTTCAAACTCGTACGCAGCGAGGATCTGCAGCTCGCCCGGTAAGCGATGGTCCTCGCTCTTGCCGCGCCGCTTCGGTCGATTCACACCACACACTTCGTTGATAATCGACAAGCCCGGCGCGATTTCCATAAATCGTGTGCGCACCTGCACGCTGCCAATGTGCTGCAGCTCACGTGGCAGTCGCTCCGGCTGGCTCAGCTCAAGATCCATCCGGCGCAACTGTGCGGTCGCGCTGTCGAGAAAGAATGTGCCGTGCACGTCGGGCGAGCGCAGCCGGTCCGCCGCCCGCACGTCGAGGCGAAGCCAGGTTTCCCGATCGACGGTCTCCTTGCCCCCGTACGCAAAGCAGTGCGCTCGTGCAAACGTATCGTCGGCCAGATCAAGGATGGTTGGAATAGCCATCGAGTACGAGTTCACGCCGCGCATTCGCGTGCGCTTCACCACCTGACCCGCCTTGTATTCCACGCGCGTGGCGCTGCGTGCCACGACCGTGTCAACGTGCTGGAGGAACAGCGGAGACGTGGGTGCTCGCTCGTCCGGAAGCTCAACGAGCGCACGCACTTGTCGATAGGCGAACGGATACTGCGACGCGAGCAGCCGGTAGCGATCCGCATTCTCTCGCAGCAAGCCCACCAGTGTGGCCACCTCCGGCTGAGCGGAAGAATCGGGGACACCGGGCGTGGCACAACTCGCGAGCGCGCGCACAGTCAATGATTGAATGCGGACTGGAATCGGCGTGAGCTGCACATCGAGTCGTGCGGTGACCGCGGCCTCAATCATGACGACGCCGCGATACGGTGCGAAGCCGATGCGCCGCACCTGCACGGTGTACTGGCCGGGTGCGAGTGCCGTGAGCAAGAACCGACCCGCGCCATCGGTGAAGCGCTCGAGCGAGAGTTGCGGGATGCTCACGACGGCGTAGGCCAGTGGCGAGCCGGTTTGCGACGCCTGCACAGTGCCTTGTAACGAACCCGTCGCGCTCTGCGCAACGCCACGCTGCGCGAACAGCACCGTGAGCAGCACACCCGCAATCACTGCGCAGCGAGAGAGTTGAGCGATCGACAGGGTGAGGCGCTCCATGACGCAGTCTGGCCGCACGAGCGTCAGCGCGATCCGGACGGATTGCAGCGCGCGGCCATCTACTGCCTTAGCAGTAGAGAATAGACGCTCCGCGACGGCGTGTCAATCGCCCTGCGACAACGGCCCGCAATCACCGCGTGCAACAAACGTCGCCCGCCCGGTGCTGCGAAACGAGATGGGCTTCGTGGCCCGGGAGCACCAGCGCCCAATCGGTCGGCGCGGCAGATGGTGCTGGACATGCGTGTGCCCAGGGGTATCGTCAAGTGCGACCCGGCCGTCCTCACGCCGTACGCTCCAATCCATCTGCAATCCAACTAGCCCATGACGCGTACGTTCGTTGGTTTCAGGCTGCACCGCCGCGGATTCCTGTGTGCGGCAGCACTCCTGCTCTGTCTCACCGCTCCGGCGGCGCTGATCGCGCAGTCCACGGCTGCAGCACCGGGTGCCATTCTGGTGACCGGCGCGAGCAGCGGCATCGGCCGCACGATCACCGAGCATCTCGCCAGGCGCGGACACTTCGTGTACGCCGGCGCACGCAAGGCCGAGGACATCGCGGCGCTGAGCGCGATTCCCAACGTACAGGGCATCCAACTCGACGTCACGGTGGCTGCGGACATCACGGCGGCGGTGGAGACCGTTCGCCTGGGTGGACGCAATCTGCGTGGTGTGGTCAACAACGCCGGTGTGGCGGCCGTCGCGCCGCTCATCGAAATGGACGAGCGGGAGCTCACCTCGATGTTTGATGTCAATGTGTTCGGTCCGTTTCGCGTCACCAAGGCGTTCGCGCCGCTGTTGATCGCATCGAAAGGACGTGTCGTGAATATCAGTTCGATCTCTGGAATTCTCTCGGGCCCGCTGTTGGGGGGGTACAGCATGAGCAAGCACGCTCTTGAGGCCTATGCCGACGCATTGTCCGCGGAACTTTCGCGTTTCGATGTACGTGTGAGTCTCGTGGAGCCCGGTAACTTTCGATCGGAGATCGGCCAGAACACCATGGCCCAGATCGAGCGGGCGGTTGCGGCGCGCCCGGGGTCACCCTATGAACCGCAGATGCGCAACATGATCACGGCCATGGGAGCGTACGACAGTTATCCGGAGCCCATCGCCGTCGCCGAAGCCACGGCGCACGCACTCTTCGACGCGAATCCACGCATGCGCTACATGGTGGTGCCCGTGATTCGACAGGGCGAAGTCACCATTCGCAAAGCGATCGATGAACTCGTGCAGCTGAATCAGGCACACTCGTTCAGCTATGACCGCGAGACACTCGTGAAGATGCTGGACGAAGCGCTCGCGCGACACAGGTAAATTGTTCCTGATGGCAAGGGCACCGGTGGCGGACCCACGGCGGTGTTCGTGTTGACCTCGCCGGGTGCGCACACGCTCAACGCGGGCACCGAGAAAATGTTGGCACGCGCACGGGCACACTCGCTCGTGCAGACGGCCATCGATATCAAGCACCCGCTGGACGGGCTCGTTGGCTGAAGGTGAGACGCACGGCGTCGAAGGGTCTGCGGACCTGTGCCCGCTCTGCTGCCTCACGTCAGCGTCTGCGTTCGTCCGCGTCCGCGGGCGCGACTATTTTTCGTGCGACACGTGCGGGCTGGTGCACCTCGCGCGCACGCAGCGGCTCTCTCCGGAACGTGAAGTCGCGCATTACCACACACATCAAAACTCACCCGACGACCATCGGTATCGGGCATTCCTCAGTCAGCTCGCGGCGCCTCTGAGTGCGCGTTTGCCTTTGGGCGCTGTTGGACTCGACTTCGGCTCGGGACCCGGCCCGACGCTCTCGGTGATGCTTGCTGAACAGGGGTTTCACACACATAACTACGATCCGTACTTCTCGCCGGACTCGCTGCTGCTCGATCGAGCGTATGATTTTGTCAGCTGCTCGGAGACCGTCGAACATTTTTTCAATCCGGGCGACGAGTTCCGGCGCTTCAACCGAATGCTTCGCCCCGGTGGTTGGCTCGGCATCATGACAGCCGTACTGCGCGCCGACGAAGACTTCACCACCTGGCATTATCCGCGTGATCCCACGCACGTGGTTTTCTACCGTCCGCAAAGCCTTGAGTGGATCGCAGCCCGGTACGGCTGGACGCTGGAGCGTCCACACGTGAACGTGGCGCTGTTCCAGCAGCGTGCGCCCTGACCGCACGATACCTTTAGTCTCATGCTCCGCTCACGTGTGCTTACGGCGCTGTGCCTCACCGCGGCGCTCGCGGCTCCAGCCTCGACCGCGACCGCCGCGCGCGCTGTGCAGGACTCCGCGTTGGCGCAGGACACCGCTCAGTTGCAGGACTCCGCGTTGGCGCAGGACGCTGCGGTACCGGAGCCCGTCAGCACCGATCGCGCCTCCCGTGACGAGCGCATTCGCAGCGAACTGCAAGCCGTCTTCGATCGCGTGCCGACGCTCAGTCGCGTCGACGTGACCGTGGACGCGGGCGTCGTACGGCTCGATGGAACGGTGCTCAACGCTGAGGGGCGAGACCGAGCCGCCGCGATGGCCGAAAGTCTGGACGACGTGATATTTCTGGACAATCGCATTCGCGTGTCCACATCGATCGACGAGCAGCTGCAGCCAACCTGGTCGCGTCTTCGTGAACTCGGCTACGGCACCTTGGCGAAGCTGCCGCTCTTGCTGGTTGCCGTACTCATTATTGCGGTCGCCAGCGCGCTCGGCTCACTGCTTGCCCGATGGAGCGGACCGGCGTTCCTGGACACACGCAATCCGTTCCTTCAGAATCTCATCCGCCGGTTCCTGCAGTCGGCGCTCGTCGTTGTCGGCTTCATCGTGGCACTCGACCTGCTCGATGCCACGGCACTCGTCGGCGCGGTAGTCGGCACGGCGGGCCTCGCCGGCCTGGCGATCGGTTTTGCGTTCAAGGACATCGTCGAGAATTATCTCGCCGGAACGATTCTCGCGCTGCGGCAACCGTTCTCGAAGAATGACGAAATTGTGGTGGATACGTTTCATGGCAAAGTGGTGCGCCTGACGCCGCGTGAGACGATTCTCATGACACTCGACGGCAACCATGTGCGACTTCCCAATGCGCTGATCTTTCGCAGTCCGATGGTCAACTTCACGCGCAATCCGCTGCGGCAGTTTCAGTTCGATGCGGGGCTGGGCATGCAGGACGATCTGGTGCACGCACGGAAGGTAGCCGTGGACACACTGCTGGCCATGGACGGCGTCCTCAAGGAACCACCGCCGCAAGCGCTCATCATGGACCTGGGCAGCTCCAGCGTGACCATGCGATTCCTCGGTTGGACGGATCAGCGGGTGAGCGAAACGCTTCGCGTGCGCAGCGAGGCAATTCGCTTTGTGAAGTTGGCGCTCGATGGTGCAGGGATCACTATGCCATCGCCGGAATATGTGGTGCAGATGCCTTCGTCCTCCGTGCGCGCCACCGCAACACCGACGCCGTCGAGCGCTCCACTCCTGCATCAGGCGGATGTGTCGGTCGATCGCACCGTGGACGACCAGATCGCCGCGGACCGTCGCGTAAGCGACGAAGCCGATTTGCTCGATGGTGCGTCAATCGAGAAGCAATCCGCGAAGAGTTCCCGCCCGCCGGTTCCAGACGCCGATTCCTAGTCGGGCTCGCCACGCTTCAGTAACCATCACGCGCGACCGGCTCCGGTCCTTCGCCGTATGTGTTAATTGCCGACTATGCTGCAGCCACACCCGACACCCGATGCCGCGAGCCGCGACCACGCGTTGACTCGCCTCGCGAACCCCGAACCCGCCTCCGTGGCGAGCGCGTACGATCTGTGGGCCGAGTCATACGATTCGCAGCCCAACCAGACCCGGGACCTCGATGCGGCGATCCTGCATTCGAACGGGCCGAGCATTCGCGGGCGTTCTGTGCTTGAGCTCGGTTGCGGCACGGGCAAAAACACGGAATGGCTGGCGGCGCACTGTCGACAGGTTACGGCGCTGGACTTTTCGGCGGGCATGCTGGCCATCGCGCGCGCGCGCATCAGGGCGTCGCACGTACAGTTTGTGCAGCACGATTTGCTGGACACGTGGCCGGTGGAGAGCGGCGCGATCGATCTTGTGATCGGCAATCTGGTGCTGGAGCACGTGGCCGACGTGCGACCCATCTTTGCGGAAGCGGTGCGCGTGCTGCGACGCGGCGGCAAGTTGTTTCTGAGCGAACTGCACCCGGTGCGGCAGTTACGCGGTGCGCAGGCGCACTTCGTCGATCACACGTCAGGGAGCGAGGTGCGTGTGCCGGCGTTCCGTCATTCGGTGAGCGAGTTCGTGAACGCAGCCATCGGGGCTGGTTTCGCGCTGCGTTCCATCGGCGAGTGGCTCGAAGAGGGTGCGGTCTCGGATGCGGCACCGCGTCTGCTCACCCTGCAGTTTGTACGCGCGACCTGATCATCGCCTTCGGGATTTGGTGAGCATCGCGACGGGTGCCGGAGATCGCGCGTTATCGCGGAGGGGAATCTTCGCATTCCGCTGAATGAGCCGATTCCGTACGCGCTGATTACCCGTGTCGCCGTCGCCCTGCGCGAGACGCATGGCGCTGGCGGGTCCGGTCGGTAGATTCTGCAGCAACCATTTCACGGGAGATCGGTTTTGTCCCATCGCACGGGTCTCGTCCGCCTGCCGGCGCTCCCCTGGACGCTCGCGCTTCTCGCGATCATGGCAGTCGTAGTGCCGGCAGCCGCCCGGCGCGTGGACGGGCGTTCTGTCGCGGACCGTTCGGTGCTGACGGACGAGCGACTTCGGGACGCGGTTGTTCGCGCGATCCCGCTCATGCAGAACTCTGCCGATACCTGGTTTGCGAAGCGTTCCTGTTCCTCGTGTCATCATCAGGGGTTGGGCACCGTGGCGATGTCGGTGATCAGCGAGCAGGGGTTCGCGATCGATACCGCACGTCTCCATGCGCAGGCTGTGCGCACGATGCGGCCGAGTGCGAGTTGGGCCGAACGGTTCGTGGTGCAGGATGTCAGCATCAATCAGTCCATCGGGCAAGCGTATCGCGCGATTGGTGCCGCGGCCGCTGGGCATCCCCCGACTGTCATGATGCGCGCCGTCGCGCACCTCACAGCCGGACAGCAGCATGCGAGTGGACGTTGGCTCTCCAACTCCCATCGTCCTCCGCTCGAAGATTCTGAAGTGACCGCAACAGCGCTGGGGATTCGCACGCTCTCGCTGATTCCACTCGCTGGACGGGAAGCCGAGTTTGCGCTGCGCATCGCCAAAGCGCGAGCCTGGCTTCTCGCGATGACGCCCGAGTCCACTGAGGAGCGCGTCATGCAGCTGCTCGGCGGCGCCTGGGGTGGCGCCGACAGTGTGGCGCTGAGCGCACTGGCGACCGCGCTGCTAGGCCAGCAGCGCGCGGATGGTGGGTGGGCGCAGGTTGCGACGCGTGCTTCGGACGCCTACGCCACGGGGCAAGCATTGGTCGCGCTGCATCAATCCGCTCGCTTGAGCATGCGTGATGTGCGGATGGCTCGTGGA
The DNA here is from genome assembly GCA_038224035.1 of Gemmatimonadales bacterium. GTDB lineage: Bacteria > Gemmatimonadota > Gemmatimonadetes > Gemmatimonadales > Gemmatimonadaceae > JAABRT01. Next base: position 1,046 of record JBBRFQ010000120.1, on the reverse strand, counting down.
TTGGCGTATCTGCTGACCACGCAAAAGGAAGACGGCTCTTGGCATGTGCCCACAGCGCGCACCGCCGAAGGCGGACTGCCGTACTTTGAGAGTGGGTTTCCACACGGCAAGGATCAGTTCATTTCGTACGCGGGCACCGCATGGGCGACGATGGCCATCGCGATGTCGACCAGTGATGCGCGCTCGACCGTATTCAGCGGGCAACCGCGTGCGGTGATCGATCTCCCTGCGGATACGATGCCAGCGGGTGTGACACCGTTGCAGCTGTCGGCGATGTTCGGCACCGTGAAAGAGATGCGGTTGCTGATCGCATCGGGCGCAGACGTGAATGAGCTGGCCGGCGCACGCACCACCGCGCTGATGGCGGCGGTACACGATGTGGAGAAGGTGCGCCTGCTGCTCGATGCCGGTGCAGATCCCAACATCGAAGCGCGCGCCGGTCAGACCGCGCTGCAGCTGGCCGCGAGGCACTCCGGGGGCAGTGCCAGCGCACGCATGTTGCTCGAGCGCGGGGCGCAGCAGGAACGACCCGTTCGTTCGCTCACTGGAGCGCGTGTGGCCGCGTTTTCTTTTGCGCTGATGCGCGGCGATACGGCACTCGCGCAGTACATGCAGGATCGCGGCGCCGATGTGAATGGTTCGCCCAACTCGGGTGACTCGCCGTTGATGGCCGTCACGTGGCAAACAGACGGCGGTGCGGCGCGCTGGCTGCTGCGGCGCGGCGCGCTGGTGGATGATGGCCCGCTTCCCGCCGATTCTCTGGAAATGACGCCCCTGATGACCGCGGCGGCGGATGGTGCGACGGATGTAGTGCGCGCGCTCATCGCAGGTGGTGCGAATGTCCACTCGAAGGACGACAACGGTTGGACGGCGTTGCATCACGCCGCGGCTGCGCCAGATCGTGGGCACCTGCGCATCGTGGACGCGTTGCTGGTGGCGGGTGCGGACCGCGTGGCTACGTCAGGCAAAGGCGACACACCAGCGGCGCTTGCTCGGCTCTACGGCAAACCGTGGGTGGCGGCCAGGATTGAGCCGCCGCGCTAGCT